>CANJKM010000166.1 GCA_947474805.1 Caulobacterales bacterium
ACCGGGCCGCGCTGCGGGATCTGGGCCTGACGGACCGCCATCGGCCTGGCGGCATGCGTGAAAACAACGGGGCTGAAAACTCCCATCTGTTCATCCGGCGACGAGAGCGAAAGCAGCAGAGGTTCAAATCCCGGGCGTCGGCCCAGAGGTTCCTCGCCACCCACGCCGCTGTCTACAACGTCTTCAATCTCCAACCCCACCTCATACGCCGACCGACACTTCGCCATTTCCGGGCTGAAGCTCACCGGACGTGGGCGGCGGCGGCCGCGGCCGACTGAGTGCGGGGTGGAGGAGGGGGCTTGCGTCGCCGTGTCGGGTTAACCTGACAACACCGTCTCCACCGCTGACTAGCCTGCATCGCAAGCGCCTGAAGCGGCAGGGCGCCGCACGAGACCATCACCACGGACAGGAGGGCGACGACGCGAAATTGTGAGCCCCTCAATATTGCCGAGCGCGGGCTCAGCTATGGCCGCCGCTCGGCAGAGGTGGCACTGCGGACGGCCTCGAACTCATTTGCGGGCCCCCAGGCTGGCCAGATTCGTGAATTGGCCACGGCCGAGCCGACCTCGTAGAGGACCGCCACGTCCTCCGCCGCCCCGCTGAGGTCGAGCCTGGGGCTCCAGGCGTCGGCGGCCTGGTGATAGCGGTTGCGCACATAGTCCTGGTAGGCCGCGTCACCGGCCGCTTGGCCGCCCTGGCGCAGGTCGCGGCTGGCGCCGATAAAGGCGCTGGGCACGCCCATCCGCGACAGCCAGAAGTGGTCCGAACGGAAGAATGTCCCGGTCTCAGGCGTCGGGTCGCCCGTGGGGGTGCGGCCCTGCAGAGCGGCCACGCGGTCGACCAGGGCGTCCGCGTCGCTGCGGCCCCGGCTGACCAGCACCAGATCCTTGGCGCGGCCGAGGCTGGAGAGCGAATCCATGTTCAGCGCCAGCGCCGTGGTCGCCAGAGGCCGCGTCGGCCTGCCGACGTAGTATTCGGACCCCAGGAGGCCCTTCTCCTCGGCGGTGAAGGCGATGAATTGCACCGAACGTTCGGGCCGGGGCGCGCGGCCGAACGCGCGCGCAAGCTCGATCAGGCCGGCGACGCCGGAAGCATTGTCCACCGCCCCCCGGTAGATGGCCTTGCCGCCGGGCCCTTCGGCGCTGCCCAGGTGATCCCAGTGGGCGCTATAGAGCACCGTCTCGTCGGGGAACCGCCGGCCCTTCAGGACGCCGATCACATTGTTGGAGCGTGTGGACGTCCGCTTCACCCCGAACCGCGTCGAGAGCCGGGCCTTGCCGAGTTCGAGCGGCCGAAAGTCGCGGCCGCGGGCCGAGGTCTTCAGCGCCTCGAAATCCAGCCCGGCCATGGCGAACACCTTCACAGCCGCCCCGCGCGCAATCCAGCTTTCGAACAGCGGCCGGGGCGGAGCGCCCTGTCGGATAATGTCGAACTGGGGCTGCAGCCAGGATCGGGCCAGGGATTCCCAGCCATAGCCCGCCGGGCCGTCCTCGTGCACCACCAGGGTGCCGGCCGCGCCGCGCCGGGCCGCTTCCTCGAACTTATAGGTCCAGCGGCCGTAATAGGTCATCGCGCGCCCGTCGAAACTGTTGGCCTCGGGCGTCTCATAGTCAGGGTCATTGACCAGGAAGACGGCGACCTTGCCGTGCAGGTCCACGCCCTTGAAGTCGTCCCAGTCGCGTTCCGGCGCCGACACGCCATAACCGACGAAGACCATGGGCGCGTCCTTCAACGACACGTCGGTCAGCGGCGCATGGGCGCCCAGCGCTATGTCGCCACCGTTGGTCATTTCAAAGCTGTCCGAGCCGGCGTCGATCCGCAGCTTCGGACGGTCGGTCTCGATCTTCCAAAGGTCGACGGGCTGGGTCCAGCCGCCGTTCTCCCCGCCCGGCGAGAGGCCCGCCTTTTTGAACTGCTCGACGATATAGGCCACCGTCCGCCGCTCGCCCTGCGTCGCCGGCGCGCGTCCGTCGAACGGGTCAGACGCCAGGGTCTTCACATGGGCGCTCATCCTCGCCGGATCGAAGGGCTTCACCTCGGCGGCCGCCGCGACCGAAGCGGCGAGCATGCAGACGGCGAGCGCGGTGCGGATCATGGCGCGGTGTCCTCGAAGCTGGAGGCGAAGCGATGCAGCAGCCGGACGCCATAACCCGTCGCGCCCGCCGGGATGGTGGGGGCGGCCGAGGTGGTGGGCCACGCGGGGCCGGAGATGTCCAGATGCGCCCATGGCGTGTCGCCGGCGAAGGGCTTCAGGAAGCGGGCGGCGATGCTCGCCCCGCCCGACCGGCCTATCCCCACCGCGACATTCTTCACGTCGGCGGCCAGGCTCTCGATATGGCGGTCGTAGCTTTCCGGCATGGGCAGGCGCCACAGCAGTTCGCCCTCGGCCTGACCGGCGGCGATCAAGGCCTCGGCCAGCGCGCCGTCCTCGCTGTAGAGCCCGCCGTAATCCAGGCCCAGGGCCACCATCACCGCGCCGGTCAGGGTCGCGACATCGACCATCACCCGCGGCTTGAACCGGTCGCGGCAGTAGGTGAGCCCATCGGCCAGGGCGAGCCGGCCCTCGGCGTCGGTGTTGATCACCTCGATTGTGCGGCCGGACATGGCGGTGACAATGTCGCCGGGGCGCAAGGCGCCGCCGCCGATGGCGTTCTCGACGATGCAGAGCACGCCCACGGCGTTGATCCTGGCCTTGCGGGCGGCCAGGGCCAGCAGGGCGCCGGCGATGGCGGCCGAGCCGCCCATGTCGGCCTTCATCTCTTCAAGCCCGGCGGCGGGCTTGATCGAAATCCCGCCGGTGTCGAAGGTCACCCCCTTGCCGACGAAGGCGATCGGCGGCGCTTCCGGATCGGCCGCCCCACGCCAGCGCAGTACGGCCATGCAGGTCTGGTAGGGACTGGCGAGGCCGACGCTGAGGAGGGAGCCCGCGCCCAGCGCCTCCAGCCCCGCCTCGTCGATGATCTCGATCTCCAGACCCGGAATGTCGAGCGCCTTCATCCGGACAGCGTAGGCCTCCGGGTGGAGGATATTGGCCGGCTCTGAGACCAGGTCGCGGGCGAGAAAAACCCCGTCGGCCAGGCCGTCCAGCGGCGCGAAGGCGTCGCGGCAGGCGTCGGGGTCGTCCACCTCCACCTCCAGCGTGGCCACCGAGACGGTGTCGCTGGCCTTCGGCTTAGTCTTGTGGCGATGGAAACGGTAGGCGCTGAGCCGGGCACCCAGCGCCGCGTGGGCGGCGGCCTGCGGCGCGATCTCGGGCAGGCGCAGGATCAGCCCCTTCAGCCCATGGGTCGACGCCAGGGTCAGGGCCTCGCCGCCGATCCGTTCGAAACCGGCGTCGTCCAGCTTGGCGCGAGGGCCTGCGCCGATCAGCACCAGCGCCCCGACGTCCAGCCATGCCGGTGCGAGGAAGACGGCCGAGGCGCCGGGCGCTCCGCCGAAGCGGCCATTGGTGGCGCGCTCGATCGCGGAGGCCAGGGCTTGGGGAAGGGGGGCGTCCTCGAACACGGGCATGGCCGCGGCGGCGGTGGGATCGGCCATGTCCCTGCCGTGTGAAACGAAGGTGATCTTCAACACGGCTCCCCCACCAGCTCTGAGATCCAGGTTACGGCGGACGGCCGATGCGTCCAGGCCCCGGCGCGCGAGACTCCGTCCGGAGGCTTCGCCTGCCCGATAATGACCCTAAGAGCATCAGAAATCTAGGCAACCATTCAACTTGTCTAGACAAGCTGACTTGGCTGTAACAAGCATGGCGCGGACGGGAGGGACCATGCGTCAGGGACAGCAGCCGGAGCCTTGGGGAATGGGGAGCGGTGCGCTCGTCCGGCGTGGGCGGGTGTGTCGATGACCCCGGTCGTCATCATCCCGGGGCGAACCAGCCTCTACGACTGGCGCCGCATCCGCCAAGGCGCGCCGGCGGCGCTTGATCCATGCTGTCGCGAGAAGGTGGCCGCCGCCGCCGCCGCCGTGGCGCGGATCATCGCCCGCGACAGGCCGGTCTATGGCGTCAACACCGGCTTTGGGAAACTGGCCACGGTGAGAATCGAGCCGGGCGATCTGGCCCAGCTCCAACGCAACATCGTCCTGTCCCATGCCGCGGGCGTCGGCGACCCCAGCCCCGTTCCGGTCGTGCGGCTCATGATGGCGCTCAAGCTGGCCAGCCTGGGGCAGGGGGCTTCGGGCGTCAGCCTGGCCACCCTCGATCTGCTGGAAGCCATGCTGGTCAGAGGCCTGACGCCGGTCGTGCCCTGCCAGGGCTCGGTCGGGGCCAGCGGCGATCTGGCGCCCCTCGCCCATATGGCCGCCGCCATGATTGGCGTGGGCGACGCCGTCCTGGGCGGTGAGACCCTGCCGGCCGCTGACGCCCTCAAGGCCGTCGGTCTGACCCCCGCCGTCCTGGGGCCCAAGGAGGGCCTGGCCCTGTTGAACGGCACCCAGTTCTCCACCGCCAACGCCTTGGCGGGACTATTCGACGCCGATCTCCTGTTCCGCTCGGCCCTGATTTCGGGCGCGCTCTCGACCGAGGCGGCCAAGGGGTCGGATACGCCGTTTGATCCTCGCATCCAGGCCCTGCGCGGCCACCAGGGCCAGATCGAAACGGCGCAGGCGCTGCGCGCGCTGATGGCGGGCTCGGCCATCCGGGCCTCGCACCTTGTGGTGGATGAACGGGTGCAGGACCCCTACTGCCTGCGCTGCCAGCCCCAGGTCATGGGTGCGGCGCTCGACCTGATGCGGCAGGCGGCGACCACCCTGGCCATCGAGGCCAACGGCGTGTCCGACAACCCGCTGATCTTCGCCGAGGAGACAGAGGCGCTGTCCGGCGGCAATTTCCACGCCGAGCCGGTGGCCTTCGCCGCCGACATGATCGCCATGGCGGTCTGCGAGATCGGCTCCCTGGCCGAACGCCGGGTCGCCATGCTGGTGGACCCGGCCCTGTCGCGTCTGCCGGCCTTCCTGACGCCCGAGCCGGGGCTGAACTCCGGCTTCATGATCCCGCAGGTGACCGCCGCGGCTTTGGTTTCGGAGAACAAGCAGCGGGCCTATCCCGCCAGCGTCGACTCCATCCCGACCTCGGCCAACCAGGAGGACCACGTCTCAATGGCCGCCCATGGCGCGCGGCGGCTGGCGCCCATGACCGCCAATGCGCTGGCCGTTGTGGCGATCGAGTGGCTGGCGGCGGCCCAGGGCTGCGACTTCCATGCACCGCTCGGCTCCAGCGCGGCGCTTGAGGCCGTGCGGGCGCGGCTCCGGGAAGCCTCACCCCGGCTGACCACCGACCGCTTCATTCAAACGGACATCGCGCTCGCGTCCGCGATGACCGCCGCGGGCGCCCTGGTCGAGGCCGCCGACGCGGTCCGGTTGCCGAGCGCTCTGGAGGTCGGCTAAGCGGCCTTCGCGCCGCGCTGGCTATGCAGCGCGCGGGCCGCCTCCAGCGGCTTGGGGTCGATCAGTCGATCCAGATCGAGCGGCGCGGGCAGGAAGCCGCCCTCCACCAAATGGTCGTGCTTGGCCTTCACCAGCGCCACGCGGCCGGGGCTCAGCGAGACGTCGAGCTGGCTGTAGATGCGGCTGGAGTAGGCGGCCTCGACGAAATCCTCGGGCAGGCCGGTGTCCTGGGCGATGATGGTCTTGGCGTCGGCCTTGTTGGTCTCAGCCCAGGCGGCGGCGTCCATCAGCCGGGCCAGCCAGCGGGCGACCAGATGGGGCCGCTCGTCGATCAGCCCGCCGCTGGCGGTCAAGAGCAGCGGGTGGCCGTGCACCGTGTCGCCCTCGTCCTCGGGCGCCGCCAGGTCGGCGAACTTGTTCAGCCCCAGGAAGGCGTTGAGGATCTCGCCCATGGCCGCGTCGCTGTAGAGGACGTCGACCTCGCCCTTGAGCAGAGCCAGGGCTTCCTCCCGCTGGACCGCGAACTGGCTGCGTGCACCCCAGAGCGACTGGCCGCCGCCGCCCAGCGAGGCGTCCTCAACATAGGCCCGCTCGATGCGGATCTCGACCAGCTCGACGTCGTCCAAGCCGAGCCCCGCCAGGCTCAGCGCGTGGCGATAGCCGGCCAGCACCAGGCCGCGCCACCAGTCGGTGTCGTCCTTCACCCGGCGGGGGAGGGCGAGGCGCGCGCCCTTGAGGTCGGCCAGCGACCTCATCCGGCTGCTCGGCAGGGCGTAGAGGCCGGCGGCGCGGTCAGACCAGGCTGCCCCCAGGATGCGGACATCCGACCCACGCGACGCCGCCGTGAAGGGGGGGATGTAGCCGCCGAAGCGGAAGGAATTGGCTTGGGTGTGGTTGTAGTGGGACAGGTGCACAGTCGGGTCGTTGACCGAGGCCAGCGAGCGGACGGCGATACCATCGGGCGCGAATTCGTCGACCAGCCAGCCCAGCCGGATGGCGACCGAGGCGGCGGTCGGGGCGGGACAGCGGGTGAACCACAGGGTGTCGATCATCGAGTCTGCGGCCATCGCGGTTGTCTTGACACTGTCTATACAATCCAACACCTTTTCCTTCTCCCCACAAGCGCCGGGCCCCCTCGAAATCATGCACGCCGCCGATACGCCCGCCGCGAGCGCCGCCGTCGCGGGAGCGCATAATCTGTTGGTGAACTGCGCAGGCGTGGAGGCCGGCGAAAGTGTCCTGCTGATCGTCGAGCCGCGCGGCCTCGGTTATTACGACGACGCGATGGGCGACTTCATCGCCCGGCAGGCCAAGGCGATCGGCGCCGCGCCGCGCGTGCTGGAGGCACCGGCCTCCTGCGATCCGGATGACCCTCCGCCCGAGGTCATGGACGCCATCGTGGTCGCCGACCGCACCATCTTCCTCAGCCGCATCGGCGACCAGCTGCGCTTCCGCCCTCTGCCGGGGCGGGGCGGTAAGACCATGTCCTACGCGCTCGACTTCGACTTCCTGGGATCACCTTTCGCCACCACCCCCTACGGCCTCTACGCCGAGGTTGGCGAAGCGCTCAGCCGCCGGCTGGTCGAGGCGGGGGGCTATCGGATCACCTGCCCCTTGGGCACGGACCTGTCGATGGAGCTTGACGGCCGCCGGCCCGCGCCGGTCGATTTCACCGTCCGCACATTCCCGATGATGATCCTGCCGCCGCTGTCTTCGCAGGCGGCGAGCGGCCGGCTGGTGCTGAGTCAGGCCCTGACCTCGACCTATATCCACGCC
>CANJKM010000167.1 GCA_947474805.1 Caulobacterales bacterium
ACTTCGCGCGGCACGCCCTGCATCAGGTCGCGGCCCTTGACCTCGATGGCCAGGCCGTCGCCGTCCTCGGGCGGGCGGGCGGTGCCGATCTCCTTCTTGATCCGCTCGGCCGTGGTCTCGCCGATCAGCAGGTTATGGTGGCGGCGCATATAGCTGATGATCGCTTCGTCCATCTTGTCGCCGCCGACGCGGACCGAGCGCGAATAGACGATGCCCGACAGGGACAGCACGGCCACCTCGGTGGTGCCGCCACCGATGTCGACCACCATGGAGCCGGTCGGCTCGTGGATGGGCAGACCGGCGCCGATCGCGGCGGCCATGGGCTCGTCGATCAGGCCGACGCGGCGGGCCGAGGCGTTGAGACAGCTGTCGTTGATGGCGCGGCGTTCGACGGCGGTGGCGCCCGAGGGCACGCAGACGATGACCTTGGGGTTCACGAAGCCCTTGCGGTTGTGAACCTTGCGGATGAAGTGCTTGATCATCTCCTCGGCGACTTCGAAGTCGGCGATGACCCCGTCGCGCATCGGGCGGATGGCTTCCATGTGGCCCGGGGTGCGGCCCAACATCTGCTTGGCCTCGATGCCGACCGCGTGGACGACCTTGCGGCCGCCGACGTTGCGGAGCGCCACCACCGACGGTTCGTTCAGAACGATGCCCTTGCCCTTCATATAGATCAGGGTGTTGGCGGTCCCCAGGTCGATGGCGATGTCGTTGGAGATCATGCAGAAGAGGGAAGCGAGCATGGGCGGCCTTGTTCGGGGGCGGGGGCGAAGGACTGTCCGGCGATCCAAAAGCTGTCGGATGGGCCGGTTTGCACGGCTTGCGGGGCGTTTTCAAGCTGCGAATGGGCCGCACACGCGGGCGTGAGGACAAGCTTCGCCTTTCAGGCGAAGCCTTAGCCAGGAGTTCCCCCGAGGGCGGTCAGCACCACCCCCGCCGCCACCACGGCGATGGCGATCAGCTTGAACAGGCTGACCCGTTCCTTGAACAGCCGCCGCCCCGCCGCCGCCGCCATCGGAGCCTCCACGACGCCGACGGCCCGCACCTGGGCCGCGGGGGCCAGGGTCAGGGCGAACAGCCACAGAGCCGAGGCCGAGGCGCCGCAGAAACCGGCGAACAGGGAGCTGCGCCAGCTCTTCACCACCGCCTCCAGGGCGGCGGGATGGCGCACCGCCAGGACGGCCGTAAGCACCGCCGCCTGCATGGCCTGGGTCACGGTCACCGTGCCCGTCGCCGAGAAGACGTGGTGGGTGTGCTCCAGCGACAGGGCGGCGTGGCGGTTGGCGTTCAGACTGAAGCCGAACATCAGGCCCGAGACGATGCCGAACAGGGCTCCCGACACCGGCCGAGCGGCGGATTCCAGCTGGGGATCGGGCGCGCCGCGCGGCCAGGTCAGGGCGACCAGGCCCACGGTGGCGACCACCACCCCAACCCAGGCCACCGCGCTCAGGGCGTCGCCGAAGGCCGCCCAGCCCAGCACGCCCGCCGCCGGCAGGGCGCTCTGCTGGATGGCTGTCGCGACGGCGAACCCGGCCCGGCGCATCGAGACGAGCAGGCCCGCCGTGGCCAGGACCTGACTAAGGGCGCCGGCGACGGCGTAACCGAAGAAGATGCGGTCGGCGTGCAGCTCGACCCGTCCGGCGAGCGCCCAGGCGACGAGCGAGAACAGCAGGGCGAACGGCAGGCCGAACAGGAAACGGACCAGGGTCGCGCCCCACGGCCCGGCGTCGCCCATCAGCCCTCGCTGGGTGGCGTTGCGCGCCATCTGGAACGCCGCCGCGGCGACCGTCACGGGAATCCACAACATGGTGCGGAGCGGCCTAGACCCTTTTCGACTTTGATGAGTCCATCAAAGTCGGATCAAAAGGGTCTATCTTCCAAGGCGTTGAGCATGCCCGAGCGGCGAAACCGCTCACAATTTCGCCTGACATGCTCAAAAGCCGCTGGCGATCATCGGCTCCGGCGCCGTCTTGGCGCGACGGCGGACGAGATTGTCGAGGGCCTTCACATAGGCCTTGGCCGCCGCGACCAGGGTGTCGGTGTCGGCCGAGTTGCCAGTGACGATCCGGCCGTCCTCCTCCAGCCGCACCGTGACCTGGGCCTGCGCGTCGGTGCCCTCGGTCACGGCGTGGACCTGGAACAGCTGCAGCACCGCCTTGTGCGGCACGATCTCGTGGATGGCGTTGAACACCGCGTCGACCGGACCGTCGCCGGTGGCGGTCGCGGACGTCTCCACGCCATCGACGGCCATGGTCAGCTCCGCCGTCTGCGGACCCTCGGTGCCGGCCACCACCTTCAGGTGCGTGACGACCAGGGTGTCGCCTTCGTGGGACAGGGCGTCGCCGACCAGGGCGACAATGTCCTCGTCATAGACGTGCTTCTTGCGGTCGGCCAATTCCTTGAACCGGACAAAGGCCTCGTTCAGGGCGTTGTCGCCCAGCTCGTAGCCGAGGGCCTTCAGCTTGTCCTTGAAGGCGTGTCGCCCCGAGTGTTTGCCCATCACCAGATTGGTGGCGCCCTGGCCGACCGATTCCGGGGTCATGATCTCGTAGGTGGTCGGGTTCTTCAGCATCCCGTCCTGGTGGATGCCGCTCTCGTGGGCGAAGGCGTTCTTGCCGACGATGGCCTTGTTGAACTGGACCGGGAAGCCGGTGACGGCCGAGACATAGCGCGAGGCCCGGGTGATCTGTCGGCTGTCGATATTGGTGCGGTACGGCAGGGCGTCGCCGCGCACCTTGATGGTCATGGCCACTTCTTCCAGCGAGGCGTTGCCGGCCCGCTCGCCCAGGCCGTTGACGGCGCACTCGATCTGCCGCGCCCCGCCCATCACGCCGGCCAGGGAGTTGGCGACGGCCAGCCCCAGGTCGTTGTGGCAGTGGGTGGAGAAGATCACCGTGTCTGCGCCCGGGACGTTCTCGATCAGGTCGCGGAAGATGGCCGCGTATTCCTCGGGAAAGGTGTAGCCGACGGTGTCGGGGATGTTGATCGTGCCGGCCCCAGCGCGGATCGCCGCCTCGACGCAGCGGCGCAGGAAGTCCTGCTCGGTGCGGGTGGCGTCCTGGGCCGACCATTCAACGTCGCCGCACAGGTTGCGGGCGTAGGTCACCGAGGCGGTTACCTGCTCCAGGATCTCCTCCTGGCTCATCTTCAGGATGAAGTCCCGGTGCTGGGGGCTGGTCGACAGGAAGGTGTGGATGCGGCCGCGGGCGGCGGGCTTGATCGCCTCGGCGGCGCGGTCGATGTCCTTGGTCGAGGCGCGGGCCAGGCCGGCGATGGTCGATTTGGTGACGATCTTGGAGACTTCGCGCACGGCCTCGAAGTCGCCGTTGGAGGCGATCGGGAAGCCGGCCTCGATCACGTCGACGCCCAGATCCTCGAGGATCTTGGCCAGCTCCAGCTTTTCGGCCAGCGACATGGAGGCGCCCGGCGCCTGTTCGCCGTCGCGCATGGTGGTGTCGAAGATGACGACGCGGTCGCGCGTCGAAGAATTGGATACGGTGCTCATCGGAGACTCTCGCGGGTTCTGGGTTCGGGCTTTTGGGGGGTGAGGTTGAACTCCCCTGGGCGCCCGGCCCGCGACGACAGCGAACCTAGAGCGAAAGCGCCCAGGGGCGGCTAAGCCCAAGAGCGGCAAGCGCGAGGCGCTGTTCGACGATGACGCAACGTCCGGTCATGGGGGCTATTTACGCTCGCCCGAGTCCTGAGGCAAGGCGGCGTCTCGTCGCCGGCTCCAGACGGGCGCCGCGAGACCGGCCCCGATCCACAAGACAGCGACAAGGACCAGCATCAGCCAGCCGTGGCCGCCGCCGCCGGACACCGCCTTGACCACCGCCGCGCCGGCGAAGGCGGTCAGGGCGATCTTGGGCACGATGCCGATCCCCGTCCCGAGCGCGAAGGGGGCGATCCCCATCCCCGTCACCCCCGCCGCCATATTGACGACGATGAAGGGGGCCGAAGGGACCAGGCGAACCACGAGGCTGGCCAGAAAGCCGTTCCTGGCCACCATGGCGGTGAAGCGCCGAACCCCCTCGCTGGCCAGTTCGTCCAGCACCCGCGCCCCGAACCGGCGTCCGATCAGAAACCCGACCAGGGCCGAAACAAAGGTGCCGACCCAGCTGTAGGCGAAGCCCGTCCAGGGCCCGAAGGCGACCACGGCGGCGGCGATCAGCACGAATTGCGGCACGCCGAGAAAGGCCAGGACCGCAAAGCCCGCAACCGCCATCGGGAGCGCCCAGGGTCCCTTCGCCCCCGCGCCCATCCAGGCCTCGAGACTCGCCCGCTCGTCGATGCCCAGCAGCGCCGCGCCGAAGAGGAAGACCAGGCCCACCCCGCCGAACAGCAGAAAGGCGACGGCGATCTGGCGCCAGCCCTTGGCGTCCAGCCGGGTCAGGAAGCGGAACAGTTTCATGGGGCCTTGCCGGCCGCCCAGACCTTGACGGTCAAACCGCCGGGCGCGGCGGGCGCGAGAGAGACGGGCTTGGGCGCCTCAAGCCCGGCGGCGGCGAGCCAGCGCGCCATTTCCGCATCCGCGAAACCGAGGCGGCGGTGCTGGTGACTGGCGCGCAGGAACTCGTGGTCGTGCGGGGCGAAGTCGACGATCAGCAGCCGCCCGCCCGGCGCCACGAGCCGACCGGCCTCGGTCACGGCGGCGGCGGGGTCTGAGAGATAGTGCAACACCTGGTGGACGACGACGAGATCGGCCGTGCCCGCCGGCAGGCCAGTCTTGAAGATGTCGCCGTGACGAAGCTCGACGCCCTTCAGTCCCGCCTCGGCCACGTGGCTGCGGGCGATGTTGAGCATCTGCTGGGAGAGATCGAGCCCAACCGAGCTTTCGGCCAGGGGACCGAGCAACGCCAGCATGCGGCCCGTACCCGAGCCGAGGTCGACCAGCCGCTTGTAGGGACCCGAACCCACCGCCTTCAGGATCGCCGCCTCGACCGCCGCCTCGGCGACCTGCAGCGAGCGGATCTCGTCCCAGCGGGCGGCGTTGCGGGAGAAATAGCTAAGCGCCTCCGCCGAACGGCCGGCCCGCACCCCTTCCAGCCGGTCGGCGTCGCGGGCCAGCTCGTCGGCGTCGCCGGACGCGAGGTTCAACACCTGACCGACGAAGCCGTGCGCCGGTTCGGCCGCCGACACGCGATAGAAGACCCAGGCCCCGTCGGGGAAGCGCTCGATCAGCCCGGCCTCGGCCAGCAGTTTCAGATGGCGCGAGACGCGCGGCTGGCTCTGGCCGAGCACCTGGGAGAGCTCCATCACCGCCAGTTCCTCACGCGCCAGCAGGGCGAGAATCCTCAGGCGCGTCGGCTCCCCGGCCGCGCGCAGCATCTCCACCGCTTGTGGTCCGGACACGCCCATAAGGAGAGCTTTATGGGTCGCGGGGCCGCGCCTCAAGCGTCACGCCGGTTTGGAGCCCTCTTTAGGAGTGAGAGGCTTTTGCAACGGTCCGCGCGAATCCGCCTCCGGAGGCCCCCCCCGGCTTGATCGCGTTCGGGACTCCAACCAGATGTCGGCTCCAGCTTGGCCGCGATCCTGCAACCGCCGGGCTTGATACGGCTCGGAGACCCGCGTGTCGGCCAACGGCGATACAGTTCGAACGCTCGGCCTGGCCCTGACGCTCGCCGCGACCCTCGCGGCCTGATCCGCGCGCGCTCAGGACGCCCGGTCGGTCGATCCCTGGGAGGGATTCAACCGCGTCTCCTATGGCTTCAGCCAGGCCCTCGACAAAGCCATCCTCGGCCCTGTGACCCACGTCTATATGGCCGTGCTGCCCGGGCCCGCGCGCCGGGGCGTGCACAATGTCCTCAGCAATCTCGACGAGACCACCACCTTCGTGAACCGGGTGGCTCAACTGCGCATCGGCCGCGCCGCCAAGACGGCGGTGCGGTTCGCGACCAACACCACCCTGGGCGTAGGCGGCCTGTTCGACGTGGCCTCGCGCGGCGACCTGCCCAGCGACCCGACCGATTTCGGCCAGACCCTGGCCCGCTACGGCGCAGGGACCGGCCCCTATCTCTATGTCCCGGTGATGGGGCCCTCGAACGTGCGTGACAGCATCGGCAAGACGGTCGACATCTTCACCAGCCCGCTGAACTGGACCCAGCTCAACCGATATCCGCCCAACCTCTACACGCGGATCGCCCTGATCACCCTGGACACTCGCGCGGGGGTCGATCCCCTGCTGCGCGACGTCCAGGCCAACGCTACCGACCCCTACGCCACCCTGCGCGCCCTCTCGGTCCAGAACCGGCAGTCGAAGGTCGACGGCGGCGCGCTGAAGGTCGAGGATCTGCCCGACTTCGGGCCCTCCGAAGAGTCGGCGGCCGAGCCCGCCCCCGCTCAGCCCCCGGCCCCCGTGGCGGCGGCCGCTCCTTCGACGCCCGCCTGGGTCCAGGGTGTCCTGGCCGACCGCGCCCTTGCCCGTCTTTCCCGCTAGCTCTCGGAGTCCGCCGATGTCCCGGCTCGCCGCCCTCGCCCTGGTCCGCGCGCTCGGGGCTCCCGCCCTGCCGGTCCTGGTCGCCTCTTCGGCCATGGCCCAGTCCGCCGCGCGCGACGCCTCGGCCGAGGCCTTCGTCCAGACCCAGGCCACCGAGGCCCTGCGCATCCTCAGCAGCGGCCAGCCGCTCGCGGCCAAGCGCCAGGCCTTCCGCGCCCTGGTCGATCAGGTGGCCGACGCGCCGAGAGTCACCAATTTCGTGCTGGGCAAATACGCCCGGAGCGCCACCCCGGCCCAGCGCGCCGAGTTCGCGCCGCTGTTCCGGGCCTACGCCAACAACGTCTATGTAAGCCGGCTCGGCCAATACAAGGGCGAGACCCTGAAGGTGACGGGCTCGGTCGCGCGCGCGCCGGGCGACGTGGTGGTCTCAAGCCAGGTCGGCGGCGGCCAGCTGAAGACCCCGTCCAAGGTCAACTGGCGGCTGCTCAAGAGCCCCGACGGCCGCTGGCGCGCGGTCGACGTCCAGGTCGAGGGGGTGTGGCTGGCCATCACCCAGCAGCAGGACTTCGTCTCGACCATCGACAACGCCGGCGGCAAGGTGGACGTCCTGATCGCCCAGCTGAAGAAGCAGGTGGCGGCGCAGGAAGCG
>CANJKM010000168.1 GCA_947474805.1 Caulobacterales bacterium
GCTGCAGGACATGGAGTTCGTCCAGTTCCACCCGACCGGCATCTACGGGGCCGGCGTGCTGATCACCGAAGGGGTGCGGGGCGAGGGCGGCTATCTGACCAATTCCGAGGGCGAGCGGTTCATGGAGCGCTATGCGCCCTCGGCTAAGGACCTCGCCTCGCGCGACGTCGTCAGCCGCGCCATGACCATCGAGATCCGCGAAGGCCGCGGCGTGGGTCCGAACAAGGACCACATCTTCCTGCACCTGGATCACCTGGATCCGAAGATCATCCACGAGCGGCTGCCGGGCATCACCGAGAGCGCCCGCATCTTCGCCGGCGTCGACGTGACCAAGCAGCCAATCCCGGTGCTGCCGACCGTCCACTACAATATGGGCGGCATTCCCACGAACTATCACGGCGAGGTCGTGACCCTCTCCGGCAAGAACCCCGACGCCATCGTTCCGGGCCTGATGGCCGTGGGCGAGGCCGCCTGCGTCTCGGTGCACGGCGCCAACCGCCTGGGTTCCAACTCCCTGACCGATCTGGTGGTCTTCGGCCGCGCCGCCGGCCTGCGGGCCGCCGAACTGGTCAAGCCGGGCCAGAAGATGCCCGAGCCCAAGGCCGAGCAGACCGACTGGCACCTGGACCGCTTCGACCGGTTGCGTAATGCGTCCGGCCCCACCCCGACCGCCAAGCTGCGGTCGGAGATGCAGAAGGCCATGCAGGAGGACTGCGCCGTCTTCCGCCAGGGCGACACGCTGCAATCGGGCGTCAACCGCATCGCCGAGATCTACGGCCGTCGCGGCGAGATCTCGATCGCCGACCGGGGCCTCGTCTGGAACACCGATCTGGTGGAGACGCTGGAGTTCGAAAACCTGATCGCCCAGGCGGCGGTGACAGTGAACTCGGCGGTCAACCGTCAGGAAAGCCGCGGCGCCCACGCCCGCGAGGACTTCTCCGACCGCAACGACGAAAAGTGGATGAAGCACACCCTGGCCTGGCTCAATGAGAAGACCGGCAAGGTGAAGATCGACTACCGTCCGGTGCACACCTACACCATGTCCGAAGACATCAGCTACATCCCGCCCAAGGCGCGGGTGTACTAGGGGAAACAGATGGTCGAGTTCGCTCTCCCCCGGAATTCCAAGGTCACGCCTGGCCGCCGCCACGCGGCCCCGGCCGGCGCCGGCAAGGTCAAGGCCTTCAAGGTCTATCGCTACGACCCCGAGACGGGCCTGAACCCGCGCTGGGACGTCTATGAGGTCGACACCTCCGCCTGCGGGCCGATGGTTCTCGACGTCCTGATCCACATCAAAAACACCATGGACCCGACCCTGGCCTTCCGGCGCTCGTGCCGGGAAGGGGTCTGCGGCTCCTGCGCGATGAATATCGGCGGCCGCAACACCCTGGCCTGCACGGTCGGCTGGGAAGAATGTCCGGGCAAGGAGATCGCCATCTCCCCCCTGCCGCACATGCCGGTGATCAAGGACCTGATCCCCGACCTCGAGATCTTTTTCGCCCAGTACAGCTCGATCGAGCCCTGGCTGCACACCGACACTCCGACGCCCCAGCGCGAATGGGCCCAGGCCCCGGACGAGCGCAAGAAGCTCGACGGCCTCTATGAGTGCATCCTCTGCGCCTGCTGCTCGACCTCCTGCCCGAGCTACTGGTGGAACGGCGACAAGTACCTTGGCCCCGCCACCCTGCTGCAGGCCTACCGCTGGCTGGCCGATAGCCGGGACGAGGCCAAGGGCGAGCGGCTGGACGGGCTGGAAGACCCCTTCAAGCTCTACCGCTGCCACACGATCATGAATTGCGCCCAGGTCTGCCCCAAGGGGCTTAACCCAGCCAAGGCGATCGCCGAGATCAAGAAGATGCTGGTCGAGCGGGTCATCTAGTTTGGGCGCGAGCCTTGGCCGACGCCCGACGCACACCCAGAAGACCCTTGGCCTACGCGGTCCTCGCGGCCGTGTGCGGGGTCGTGTTCGCGCTGGGCGTAGGGATGACTCTGATGATGGCTAGAGGGCTGTAGCGGCCCCTGTGCGTCCTTCGAGACGGCCTGCGGCCTCCTCAGGATGACGAGCTTGATGCAATTTCATTCATCAAGGTGAGGAGCGGCCCCTCAGGGCCGCGTCTCGAACCACGCAGGTCAGTCCCGCAACTTGCGCGCGAGCGTCTCGATATCCGCAGAGAGCACGGGATCGAGCGCGCGCAGCTCCTCGATCCGGCGGACGGCGTGCAGGACGGTGGTGTGGTCGCGGCCGCCGAAGCGCCGGCCGATGTCGGGCAGGGAGCGCGTCGTCAGCTGCTTGGCCAGATACATGGCCGCCTGACGCGGACGGGCGATGGCGCGGGTGCGGCGCTCCGACAGCAGATCGGCCTGCTTCAAGCCAAAATGCTCAGCCGTGGCCTTCTGGATGTCGTCGACGGTGATCCGCTTCTCGCCGGCCCGCAGATGGGGGCGCAGGATGGCCGAGGCCTCATCCAGGGAGAGGTTCGACAGCCGCTCGCCCGCGCGGGCCACCAGGGTGTTCAAGCCGCCCTCCAGTTCGCGCACTGATTCCGGAAAACGGTCGGCCAGGAGTTGCAGCACCTCGGGACGCGCGCGGCCCTCGAGCGACAGCTCGCGCATCAGCGAAACCTGCTTCTTCTCCAGGATGCCCAGGCGCAGGTCGCGATCGGCCTTCTCGACTCCGCAGACCAGGCCCGCGCCCAGGTGCGAGCGCAGGCGCGGATCGACCTCCGACAGACCCGCGGGGGGGCGGTCGGCCGAGAAGACGATCCTGCGGCCCTCGCCGGTCAGGGCGGCCAGGGTGTGGAACAGCTCCTCCTGCGAGGACTTCTTTCCGCCGATGAAATGGACGTCGTCGACCAGCAGCAGGTCGGCGCCGCGCAGCTCGTCCTTGAAGGCCGGGCCGGTGCGGTCGATCACCGAGCGGACGAAGGTCGACAGGAAGCGCTCGGCGGTCAGATAGACGATCTTCTTGTCCGGGCGGGCCTTGTGGGCCTCCCAAGCGATGGCGTTGAGCAGGTGGGTCTTGCCGAAGCCGTAGGGGCCGTGGAACAGCACCGGGTTGAAGCAGCCGTCGCTCCAGGCCGCGACCCGCTTGGCGACCGCCAGGGCGAACTCGTTGGACGGGCCCGGGACGAAGCTGTCGAAGGTGAACTTCTCCTGCAGGCCGGCCGGAGCGCCCGAGCGCGCGAGGGCTTGCGGCTCGGCGCGGTGCTCGACGGCGGCCGGCGCCGGAGCGGCGGTCGCCATCGGGACGATTTCGGTCGGTCCGCGGGCCTCGAAGTCGGCCTTGCTGTCGAGCTCCAGCGTGCGGCCGGCGGCGTCGTGGGCGGCCCACAGCTCCTGAATCCGACGCCAGGCGTTGCGGCGGACCCAGTCACGCGCGACGCCCGTGGGGGTGACCAGCACGACCAGGCCGCGTGAGGCCTGGCGCAGCTGGGCCTGGGCGATCCACGAGGCATAGGCGCTGTCGCCCAGCTCTTCCTTCAGGGCGGCCGAGGCGAAGGCCCAGACTCCGGCGGGGGTGACCCCGGGCGGGGTCGCGCCCAGGGGCGGGGCGGTCGCGGCCAGGGCATGGACGGGCGCGCCTTGCAGGGCTGCCGCCGGACCCGTTCCCAGGGCCGCATCCTTGCTCAGTCCAGCCGAGAAGCCCGTCGTCGTCATTCGCCCCATCCCGCCCAATTTGGTTCGGCCACGCGCCGAGTTCTGCGCGAACCGGGGCCCACGCATCGTCACACGACAAGAAAAACAGACCCTCAAGCAAGGGGGCTATACGCGCGCCGCGACCGTCCCTCCGGAAGAGGTTGGAAGCTCGTTGGTGGCCTAACGATAGCCTCGGGCGAGGGTGGGTCAACGGTGATTCTTGGCCCGTCCAGACGATTAATCGGCTTGACTCTCGCAACCCCTTTTAAGGCTTCAAGAAGCCTTCACGACGGCAAGGGCGCGATTTTTTGGACAACCAGGAAGTGTACCGTAACGCACACGAAAGCCGCCGGCCCGGAACGAGCCAACGGCTTGATTTAGCGTGATATTTTAAAGCTGTACGGAAAGGTGAGCTTCGTGCCGCTTCGCCAGTTAGGCGGCGGCCAGCTTGTTCAACCGAGCGGCGAGGCGCGACACTTTGCGCGCCCCGGTGTTCTTGTGAACCACGCCCTTGGAGACAGCCCGCATCAGTTCGGACTGGGCCTCGACGAAAGCGGCCTTGGCGACGGCGGCGTCGCCCCCGGTCAGGGCTTCTTCGAACTTGCGCAGGAAGGTGCGGACCCGCGAACGGCGGTTCTTGTTCACCTCGGTGCGGCGCTCGATCTTGCGGATCGCCTTCTTGGCGCCGGGATTATTAGCCATCGAAACCTCGAACGTGCGGCCAGGGCGAAAAGCCCGGCGCGGTCAAAATCGGAGGCGCTGATATACGGGAAGGGCGCCCCTAGGTCAACGTGTGTTGGGAAGGCCCCCAGACGGGGTCAGTCCTGGGTCTCGGCGACCTTCAGCGCGATCTCCATCGCCTTGGCGTCCTTCAGCATGCCGGGCACCTGGGTGGCGGAGAAGATCAGGGCCAGAAGCGGCAGGCCGGGCATCTTGAACCAGACCCAGGTCGCGTCCGACTGGGTGCGCCATATCACCTCGTTCAGCACCGCCACCCCGAGGAAGAAGACCCCATAGCGCAGGGTCAGCCGCCGCCAGCCGGCCTCGCTCAGCTGCAGGGCGTCGCCCATCAGCATCTTCAGCGGGTTCTTGCCTAGCTTCAGTCCGACCAGCAGGACTCCGCCGAGCCCCAGATTGATTGCGGTCGGCTTCATCTTGAGGATGACGGGGTTGTGGAAGAACAGGGTCAGCAGGCCAAACACCAGGGCCGCGCCGCCGGTGATCAGGGGCATGGGCGCGATCCGCCGCTCGATCGCGAAACCGGCGAGGAGGGCGGCGGCGGAGACGGCCACCAGGGCCCAGGTCGCCTGCAGGATGTTGCGGGTGACCAGGAAGCCGATCAGGAAGGCCAGAGGCCCGGCGTAGTCGACCGCCGCCCGCAGCATCAGGTTGGGCTTTTTCGCCTCGGGTTCGACGTCAGTCATCTCTACTCCAGTCCCACCAGCGATCGGGCGAAGGCCTTGGCGTTGAAGGCCTGCAGGTCGTCTATTCCTTCGCCGACGCCGATCAGCTTGATCGGGGCGGCGCTGGCCTTGGCCACGGGCACCAGGATGCCGCCGCGAGCCGTGCCGTCGAGCTTGGTAATCACCAGGCCCGTGACGCCCGAGGTGCGGTCGAAGGCCTCCACCTGGGAGAGCGCGTTGCGGCCGACCGTGGCGTCGAGCACCAGGAGGATCTCGTTCGGCATCCGCGCATCGATCTTCTTCAGCACCCGGACGATCTTCTTCAGCTCGTCCATCAGCCCGGCCTTGGTCTGCAGCCGCCCGGCGGTGTCGATCAGCACGACGTCTAAGCCCTCGGCCTTGGCCTTCTCGACCGCCTCATAGGCCAGCGCCGCCGCGTCCGAGCCGTGCGGCTTGGATATGATAGGCACGCCCGCCCGCTCGGCCCAGATGGTCAGCTGCTCGATGGCGGCGGCGCGGAAGGTGTCGCCGGCGCCGATCAGCACCTTGGCGCCCTGGGCCTTCAGGCTGGAGGCGATCTTGCCAAGCGTGGTTGTCTTGCCGGCCCCGTTCACGCCCACGAACAGCACCACATAGGGCTTGGGGCCCTTGAGCGGTTCGAACGTCCCCTCGCGGTGAACGATCTCCTTGGCGATCAGCTCGGCAAGGGCCTCCTTGCCCTCGTCCTCGGAAATCTCGCGCCCGAACCAGCCCTTGCCGAAGGTCTCAGTCACCCGTCCGGCGACATCGGCGCCGAGGTCGGCCTCGATCAGGGTCTCTTCCAGGCGGTCGAGCATGTCCTGATCGAGCTTGGACTTGGTCAGGACGGCCGTGACCTGCTCGGTCAGGGCTTTGGAGGTCTTGGTCAGCCCCTTAGTCAGACGGGCGAAGAAGCCCTTCTGCGAGCCCATCACATTGATGGGCGCGACGATCATGCCTTCGTCGATGGAATCCTCGGCCATCAGGCGGCGACCCCAACCCGAGGCTTGGCCTGGGGAACGCCGCGGGCGCGGCGGCCGTCGTGCGAAACCAGGGTCATCATGATGATCGATCCAACGGCGGCCTCACCCTCGAAGGCGATCTCGGTGAAGTCCTCGGCCCGGGCGACGCCCGGCCGTTCCACCAGGGCCGGCAGGGTGCGGCCGATCCGGGCGTCCAGATGGCGGGCGAGGCCCGCGCTTGCGGCGGCGCGCAGCCGTTCTGCGCGGTCCTTGACCACGGCCTTGTCGAGATTGGGCATTCGGGCGGCGGGGGTTCCGGGGCGGGCCGAGTAGGGGAAGACGTGGCAGTAGGCGAGGCCCGCCTCCTCGACCAGCCGCAGGGTGTTGTCGAACATCGCCTCGGTCTCGGTCGGGAAGCCGGCGATCAGGTCGCAGCCGAGCGCCGTGTCCGGCCGGGCGGCGCGCAGCTTGGCCACGAGGGCGAGCGAGTCGGCGCGGCTGTGGCGGCGCTTCATCCGCTTCAGGATCATGTCGTCGCCCGACTGCAGCGACAGGTGCAGATGCGGCATCAGCCGGCGCTCCTCGGCGAAGGCCTTGAGCAGGATGGGGTCGATCTCGGCCGCGTCGATGGAGGAGAGACGCAGGCGCGGCAGGTCGGGAACCTCGCGCAGGATGGCGGCCACGAGCTCGCCCAGCGGCGGCGAACCATCGAGGTCGCCGCCCCAGGAGGTCATATCCACACCGGTCAGCACCACCTCGGCGTAACCCTCGGCCACGAGGGCGCTGACACGGGCGACCACTTCGTCCGCGGGGGTGGAGCGCGAGTTGCCGCGCCCGAAAGGAATGACGCAGAAGGTGCAGCGGTGGTCGCAGCCGTTCTGCACTTCGACATAGGCGCGGGCCCGCTCGCCCTGGCTAGCTCCTGCCACGTGCGAGGCGGCCTTCAGGGTGAAGATGTCGCCGACCTGGACGCGCGGCGCGTCAGGGGCATAGGCGCCCTCGGCGGACTTCAGGCCATTGCCGATCACC
>CANJKM010000169.1 GCA_947474805.1 Caulobacterales bacterium
ACCCGCCGTGGTGGCCGCGGCGCCCGCGCCCAAGCCCGCCGCGATCCCGACGCCGCCCGCCCCGAGCGGCGGCGCGCTGGTGCAGATCGGCGCCTATTCCTCCGCCGCGCTGGCCGACAAGGGCTGGAGCGATCTGGCCAAGGCCTTCCCGGCCCCGATGTCGGGCAAATCCAAGCGCGTCGAGCCGCTCGATCGTGACGGCAAGACTCTCTATCGCACCTCGGTCGCGGGCTGGGGCTCCAAGGCCGCCGCCCAGACCTTCTGCGATCAGATGAAGGCCAAGGGCATGTCCTGCCTGGTGAAGGGCTAGCGCCCCGTTGAGCGCCGCCTGCATCCTGGGCTGCGCCGGGACCGTCCTGTCCGGCGGCGAGGCCGCCTTCTTCCGCGAGCTGAACCCGTGGGGATTCATCCTGTTCGCCCGCAATATCGAGACGGCGGACCAGACGCGGCGACTGATCGACGACCTGCGCGCCGCCGTCGATGACGAAGCCGCGCTTGTGTTTGTCGACCAGGAGGGGGGCCGGGTGCAGCGGCTGCGCCCGCCGCTCGCCCTGCGCAGGCGGCCCGCCGCCCTGTTCGGCGAACTCTATCACCGCAACCCCGAGGCCGCGGTCGAGGCGGTGCGGATCAATCACCAGCTGATGGCCTATGAACTGGCCGCGCTCGGCTTCGACGCCGACTGCGCGCCCTGTGTCGACCTGCCCGTGGCGGGCGCACACGACATCATCGGCGACCGCGCCTTCGGTAAGGAGAGCGCCATGATCTCGGCGTTGGGTCGCGCGGCGGTCGACGGCCTGCTCGCGGGCGGGGTCGCTCCGGTGATCAAGCACATCCCCGGCCACGGCCGCGCCAAGGCCGACAGCCATCTGGAGCTGCCCGTGGTCGACACGCCCGAAGCGGTGCTGGAGGAGACCGATTTCGCCCCCTTCCGCGCCTTGGCCGACACGCCGATGGCCATGACCGCCCACGTCACCTATTCGGCCATCGATCCCGACAACTGCGCCACCGTCTCCCACCGGCTGATCGAGACGGTGATCCGAGGCTTCATCGGGTTCGAGGGTCTGCTGATGTCCGACGACCTGTCGATGAAAGCCCTCGGCGGCACGCTGCAAGAACGCGCCCGCCGCTCGATCGAGGCTGGCTGCGACGTCACCCTGCACGGCAACGGAGCCCTGGTGGGCGAGCCTGTGCGGGACCTGGCCGCTGAACTGCGCGCCGTGGCCGAGGCCTCGCCCGAACTGACCGGCCGTGCGCTCGAGCGCGCCGAGGCGGCTCGCGCGGTCGCCCGCCGTCGCCAGGCCTTCGATCCGGAAGCGGCCGAAGCTCACCTCGCCTCGCTCGGTCTGGAAGGGCGCGCGGCGTGAGGTCGGAAGCCCCGCCCGAGCTCGACTTCGAGGCCGCCGAGGGCGCCGCGCTCGACGGCCAGGCCTTCGTCATCGACCTCGACGGGTTCGAGGGTCCGCTGCACATCCTCCTGGCCCTGGCCCGCAGTCAGAAGGTCGACCTGCTCAAACTGTCGATCACCGACCTCGCCGACCAGTATCTGGCCTTCGTGCGCGAGGCCCGCGCCAAGCGGTTCGCTCTCGCGGCCGACTATCTCGTCATGGCCTCCTGGCTGACCTATCTGAAGTCGCGCCTACTGCTGCCCAAGCCCGAGCGGGCCGGCGGCGACGAAATGCCCGCCGACGAGCTGGCCGCCACCCTCGCCTTCCGCATCCTCCGGCTCGACGCCATGCGCCGCGCGGTGGATCAGCTCAAGTCCCTGCCCCAGCTCGGCCTGGAAGTGTTCGGGCGCGGCGATCCGGAAGCCGTGCTCATCCAGTCCGACACCGTGCGCGGCGACGACCTCTATGGCCTCATGCGCGCCTTCATCGATCAGCGCCGGCGCGAAAGCACGCGCCGCTACCGACCCCGCGTGCCGGTCGCCTATCCGCTGGAGGCCGCCCGCGTCCGCCTGCGCGGCATGATCCCGCAGCTCGACGACTGGACCCCGCTCGCCGGCATTGCGCCCGCCAAGACCGAGGCCGCCGGCCCCTCGCGCGCCTCCTACCTTGCCTCGACCCTCTCGGCCGGACTGGAGATGGTCAAGGAGGGCGCCCTGGAAGCCCGCCAGCTGCAACATTTCGCCGATGTCTTCCTCAAGGCGCGCGAAGGCGTCGAACCCGAGATCGCCGCATGACCGATCCCGCCGAGCGCATGGTCGAGGCCCTGCTGTTCGCCGCGGCCGAGCCGCTGAGCGCCGCCGAGCTAGCCCGCCGCCTGCCCGAGGGCGCGGACGTCGGCCGTGCCCTGGCCACGCTGAAGGACCGCTACGCCGGGCGCGGCGTGCATCTGGCCTGCGTCGCCGACCGCTGGCGCTTCCAGACCGCGGAAGACCTGTCCTTCCTGATGACCGAGGAGCGGGTCGAGACCCGGCGCCTCTCCAAGGCCGCGATGGAAACCCTGGCCATCATCGCCTACCACCAGCCCGTCACCCGGGCCGAGGTCGAGGCCGTGCGCGGCGTGGGCCTGTCGCGCGGCACGCTGGATCTCCTCCTGGAGATCGGCTGGGTGAAGATGCGCGGCCGCCGCCGCTCGCCGGGCCGGCCGGTCACCTATGGCGTCACCGACGCCTTCCTGGAGCATTTCGGCCTCGCCTCCCTGGCCGATCTGCCGGGCCAGCAGGAGATGAAGGCGGCCGGCCTGCTGGACCTCGACCTGCCCCCCGGTTTCGAGGTTCCCGACCCCACGCGCCCTTCCGAGGAAGAGGATCCGCTGGAGGATGGCGAACAGCCGGAATTCCTGCAGGACTTCGTCGGCGAGGAGCGGTGAGCCCTCCCCGCGTTTGCAGCCCTCACGCCCCGGTGTAAGAGAACTCCATGGACCGTATTGCCATCACCGGCGGCGCGCCGCTCGTGGGCGAAATCCCGATCAGCGGCGCCAAGAACTCCGCCATCAAGCTGATGGCGGCGAGCCTGCTCACCGACCAGCCCCTGCGGCTGACCAACATGCCGCGCCTGGCCGACACCCGATTCCTCGGCAAGCTCTTGCAGCGCCTGGGCGCCCAGGTGATCGAGATGCAGATGGCCGACGGCCCGGAGACGGTGCTGCACACGCCCGAGATCGTCTCGGCCCTCGCCCCCTACGACCTCGTCCGCCAGATGCGCGCCTCCTTCAATGTGCTCGGCCCCCTGATCGCCCGCACCGGCCACGCCAAGGTGTCCCTGCCCGGCGGCTGCACCATCGGCGCGCGACCGGTCGACATGCACCTGAAGGCGCTCGAAGCGCTCGGCGCGGTGATCGATCTGCACGAGGGCTATGTCTACGCCCAGGCCCCGCGCGGGCTTAAGGGGGCGACGCATCGCTTCCCCTTCCCTTCCGTCGGCGCGACCGAGCACACCCTCCTGGCCGCCGTCCTGGCGGAGGGCGAGAGCGTGCTGGAAAACTGCGCCTGCGAGCCCGAAATCGTCGATCTGGCCGACTGCCTCAACGCCATGGGCGCCAAGGTTGCGGGCGCGGGAACCCCGACCATCCGGGTCAAGGGCGTGGCCAAGCTGCACGGCGCGACCCACGCGGTCGTTCCAGACCGGATCGAGACCGGGGCCTTCGCCTGCGCCGCCGCCATGGCGGGCGGGGAAGTGCGGCTGACCAAGACCCGCTCGGACTTCGTCCAGACCCTGCTCGACAAGATGATCGAGGCCGGGGTGGATGTGACCACCGAACCGGGCTCGATCCTGATCCGCCGCGACATCGGCAAGCGCCTTGTCGGCGTTGACCTGACCACCGACCCCTACCCCGGCTTCGCCACCGACCTGCAGGCACCCTTCATGGCCCTGATGACGACGGCCAAGGGCGACAGCGTGATCCGCGAGACCATTTTCGAGAACCGATTCATGCACGTGCCCGAACTGGCGCGGCTCGGCGCCGACATCAAGGTGCACGGCGGCGAGGCCCATGTGCACGGGGTCGAGAGCCTGAACGGCGCCCAGGTGATGGCCACCGACCTGCGGGCCTCCGTCAGCTTGGTGATCGCCGGCCTCGCCGCCAAGGGAGAGACCGTGGTCAACCGCGTCTACCACCTGGATCGCGGCTTCGAACGGCTGGAGGAAAAACTCGGCGCATGCGGGGCGAACGTTCGCCGTGAAAAGGGCGGCGAGTCGGAGATGGACGCTTGAGTGCTCTGAAGCTACTGGCCGAGGACGCCGAAGACCTGGGCGTCGTCGCCGCGGCCCTGCAGGACGCGACCACCAAGATCGGCGACATAAGCTACGAACCCGCCGGCCGCCGCCTGACCGTCGGCTTCAACCGCTTCCGCTGGGAGGCCAAGAAGAAGGAGCGCGTGCGCTCCGCCCTGCAGTTCGGCGGGGTTCTGTCGGTGAAGGCGCGCAACCTGCGCCAGGGAGCCAAGGACGCCGTGCTCGACCTCCTCGACATCGCCTTCGAGCCGGGCGAGTCGCCGGGCGGGGCGTTGATCCTGCGCTTCGCTGGCGACGGGGACCTGCGCTGCGAGGTCGAATGCATCGACGCGGCCCTGGCCGACGTCTCCCAGCCGTGGCCGGCCCGGAAGGTCCCGGATCACTCCTGATCTAGTCTAGTCGTCGTCGGCGCGCGGCGGCGGAGGTGGAAGCCCTTCCACGATCACCGGCTTGGTCGCCCCTTCCGCCAGTTCGGCCTCCACCAGCGACCGCGCGGCGGCGACCGTGGGCTCGTCCGGCGCGACATAGCTGCCCCAGGGCGGTTCGGCGGCCTCTTCGTCAGGCTGGGGCTCGAGCGGAGCATCGGGCTCGGGCTCCGGCTCCGGCTCCGAGGGCGGCGGCGGCGACGGCGGGGCGAAGGCCACCACATTGGGTTCGACGACCGGAGTCTCAGCGGTCGGAACTTCAACGACGGGTGTCTCAACGACCGGCGTTTCGGCGACCAGCGGAGCCGGCGGCGGCTCGAAGTCGCGATAACTGGACGCGGTTCTGCGCTTGGGGAAGAGAGCGTCGAACACCACCAGGATACCGCTGATCCCCCCGACCACCCCGACCACATTGCGGAACATCTCGGCCGACATCAGCTCGGCGGGCAGAAGGCCGCCGAACAGCGAGGGCTCGAACACATAGGCCGCGAGCAGGAAGATGGCCGCGCCCAGAAGGACGCGGAAGAGGCGGACAGGGTCCATCGACGGCTCCCACTCGTTAGTCATCTGCATTATGCATCAATTTCGCGAACCAAGCCCAAGCCGCACACGCCACAGGCGAACCCGTGCTAGACGCGGTTTGCGACAAGATTGAACGGGGCTGCGATGCGTCTGGCGACCTGGAACGTCAATTCGGTGAATGCCCGGCTGGAAACGGTGCTCGGCTGGTTCGAGGCCGCTCAGCCCGACGTCGCCGTCCTGCAGGAACTCAAATGCGTCGACGAGAAATTTCCGCGAGAAGCCTTTGAACGACTTGGCTATAATATCGAGGTTCACGGCCAAAAGACCTACAATGGCGTGGCCCTGCTTTCCAAGTATCCGCTCGACGACGTGCGGCGCGGTCTGCCTGAGGGCGAGGACGACGACCAGGCCCGCTATGTCGAGGCCCTGGTGCTCAGCGCCCGCCCGATCCGGGTTGGCGGCCTCTATCTGCCCAACGGCAACCCGATCGGGACAGAGAAGTTCGCCTACAAACTGAACTGGATGCGCAGGCTTCACGCACACGCGACGAACCTGTTGGCCTATGAGGAGGCCTTCGTCCTGGCGGGCGACTTCAATGTCATCCCGGAACCGGAGGACGCGGACAACCCGCAAAGCTGGCTTGGCGACGCCCTGTTCCAGCCCGAGAGCCGGGCCGCCTTCCGGGCGCTGAAGAACCTTGGCCTGACCGAGGCCAATTTGACGGTCGGGGCAGAGCCGCACGGCTACACCTTCTGGGACTATCAGGCGGGCGCCTGGCAGCGGAACCATGGCATCCGCATCGACCACATCCTGACATCGCCCCAGGCAACCGACCGCCTTCAAGCCTGCGAGATTCACCGCAACGTCCGTGCGGGCGAGAAGCCGTCCGACCACGTGCCGGTCGTCGCCACCCTGGCCGACTAGAATCCGGCTAGGCTCTCGAAATGGATCAGGCGCTTCGCATCCTGGGGCTGTTGATCGTCGGGGGTCTGGCGATGATGGCCTTCGCCACCGCCGCCGTCTGGTGGTTCGCGCCGCCGCGCCGGATCCAGCGCAGGCTGACGCGGCTCCTTGGCGGCCCGCCCACCGTCGTCGCGACCGCGCCGGCCCGCGGAGCTGGCGCGGCCCTCGACGCCGAGGGCGAGCGGATCGCCAACCTGACCGGCCTGAACGACTTCGGCATGGTCTATGGGCTGGAGGAGCTTGTGGGGGCCGAACTGATCTTCGACGGCCAGGTCGCGGCGCGCGCCTTCAAGGGCGAAGGCCGCCGCCCGCTGGACCAGACCTCCCCCGACGCCCAGCGCGTCACCCTCCGGCTGATCTTCGACGATCTGCGCGAGCCGGAATTCGAGCTGGAGCTATGGCGCGCGGGCGATCCGCCCGGCGGCCACGACCTCAGTAGCGCCGTGGGCGAGGCCCGCCGCTGGTTCACCCATGCCGAGGCGGTGGTGCGGCGCTCCTAGAGCTTGCTGAGGTCCCGCACCGCGCCCTTGGAGGCGCTGGTGGCGAACGCGGCGTAGGCCTTCAGCGCGGTCGAAACCGCCCGTTTTCGCGGGGCCGCCGGCTTGTAGCCCGTCTCATCCAGGATCGCCTTGCGGTGCGCCAGGACCGCGTCCGGCACATCGAGCACGATAGAGCGCTCTGGGATGTTGATCTTGATGTGATCCCCGTCCTGCACCAGGGCGATGGTCCCGCCCTCCGCCGCTTCAGGCGAGACGTGGCCGATCGACAGGCCCGAGGTGCCTCCGGAGAAGCGGCCGTCGGTGATCAGGGCGCAGTCCTTGCCCATGCCCTTGGATTTCAGATAGCTCGTCGGATAGAGCATCTCCTGCATCCCAGGGCCGCCGCGCGGTCCCTCGTAGCGGAT
>CANJKM010000170.1 GCA_947474805.1 Caulobacterales bacterium
CCGCCCCCGTGAAATCGGCGTTGGAGCCTTCTACCGGTTCTAGAGGATTGCGGCCGCGGCCGGATAGCCGCGGCCGCCAATGACCAGGCCCCATAACGGCTAGGCGGGATTAAAGCATGAAGATCTTGATCGGCTGTCTGACTCTAGCGACCGCTCTCGGCTTGGGCGTGGGCTGGGCGGGCCCCGCCACGGCGGCGACCGCGCCAGCAGCGCGCCCGGATTGGAGTGGAGTTTGGGAAAATATCATCGGCATCCATTTCACAAACCCGGCGGGAAAGCCGAATCCGCCACCGCTGAATGCTGAATACGCCGCCAAATATAAAGTTGTGCGCGATAGCGCCGCAAACGGCCGGCCGATCAACGATCCGACGGCGAACTGCGTCTGGCCGGGCGTTCCGCGCGTTATCGTTTCGCCCTATCCATCGGAATATTTGATTCAAGATGATCGGGTTACAATCATATATGAATATATGAGCCAGGTCCGGCGAATATTTACAGACGGGCGGAAGCATCCAGATGATTTGGAGCCAAGCTACAATGGCCACTCGATCGGTCATTGGGAGGGGGATACACTGATCGTCGATACGGTGGGCATGCGTGGAGACACAATGTACGAGAACACTGGTCTTCCTCACAGCGATGTTCTTCAGCTCAAGGAGCGAATTCGATTGATTGCCCCGGATTTACTGGAGGATGAAGTCACAGCAATTGACCCCAAGGCGCTGACGGCGCCCTGGACGACCAAGGTGCACTATAGGCGCCAGCCCACCTGGGACATGCTGGACTACGTCTGCGCAGAGAACAATCGCAACCCGCTTGCGCCGAGCGGGAACACCCTGACCCTGGGCGCAGACGGAAAGCCGATCAATGTGGATGCGAACTAGGATGGAACGGCGTTCGATTTTTGCTCCACTGTTCAGCGCTTACTTGGTGACAGTCGCCCTCGCCGCCCTTGGCGGACAGGCTGCGGCCCAAGCGCCTGCGTCGAATGCTTCGCCTCAACCCAGGGCGCTCATGGACCTGCCTGATTGGAGCGGGGTTTGGGCGCGGATTGGCACCAATGTGTTCGATCCCGCCACGGCCACGCCAGGCGCCGCCGGCGCCCCCGGTGTGCGGGCCCGCCCGCCATACAACGCGGTATGGGAGGCTAAATATCTAGATAATATAGAAAAAGTAAAGAATGACACATTCCCCGATCCGTTAAGCTATTGTGGAATACCGGCAGGTTTTCCGCGCCTTATGAGCCTTCCGGATACTTATGAATTTGTGATCAGGCCTGAGCAATCGTGGATTCTCACTGAGAATGGGCCCAATACGATAAGAATTTATACGGATGGGCGGGCGCACCCACCTGCGGATGAAGTGTGGCTGACTTATACCGGCGACTCTGTTGGCCACTGGGAGGGGGACACCCTCGTGTTCGACACCATCGGCATGAAGGGTGAGGGTGAAACGATCATAGATCGGACCGGTATCGTATTGAGCGACAAGGCCCATGTTGTGACGCGGATCAGGAAGGTTGATCCGAGTACGCTGGAAGCACAAATCGTAATCACCGATCCCGTTGCCTTCACGAAACCCTGGAATATAACGCGGCGCTACCGCTCCCTACCTAAGGGAACCCGAGTTTATGACTACGCCTGTGCGGAGAATAACCGCAACCCCGTAACCCAAGATGGGCGAACGCTCACCCTCGGCTCTGACGGCAAGCCTATCGATCTTCCCCGGTAGGCGGGCGAATTGATTGAACTCAGTGCACTTGCCGACGAGAGAAACGCCATGAGCAATGCGAACTCAGATCAACCAAGCCGGCGCGACGTGCTGCTCTCCGCGACAGCCGGCGGCCTGTTGCTGGCAAAGGCCGCCCACGCAAGGGAAGCCGGGCCCGTGGTGAAGACGGCGAACGGGCGGGTGCGGGGATATTCAGATGGTCCCGTTAAGATATTTAAGGGCATTCCCTATGCCGGCCCAACCGGAGGCTCCCACCGCTGGTCAGCGCCAACGAAACCGGCGTCCTGGACCGGTGTCCGAGATGCGACCGTGCTTGGCTCTCGGTGCCCCCAGACGGCCGAGGACCTTATTCCAGAGGTCGCCTCCTCGATCACCGGCGAACCCATGGATGAAGATTGCCTGCGCCTGAACGTCTGGACCCCGGCGGTTGGGGCCGGAAAACGGCCAGTCATGGTCTGGTTCCACGGGGGCGGATACCAAACCGGCTCAGGCGGCAGCCCGCGTTACGACGGCTCCAATCTCGCCCGGAAACGGGACGTGGTCGTCGTAACCGTGAACCATCGCCTGAACGTCTTCGGCTATCTCTACCTGGCCGAGCTAGGCGGTGAGCGCTACGCGGATTCCGGCGCCGCCGGAATCTTGGATCTGGTCGCCGCCCTGCAATGGGTGCGGGATAATATCTCCGAATTCGGCGGCGATCCCGGCAACGTCACAATCTTTGGCGAGTCTGGAGGTGGCGGCAAGGTCACCACCCTCATGGGCAGTCCGGCCGCTCGAGGTCTCTTCCACAAGGCTATTGCGCAGAGCGGCATCGCGATGCGCCACAACACAACTGGCTCTGCAACCGAAGCGGCGGGGAGACTGCTAGATAAGCTCGGCCTGCAGCCCAGCCAAGTCAGCCAACTGTTAACTCTACCGTATCAGCGAATTCTGAGCGTGATCTCCAGCGACGCCATGCGAGGGTTTTCTCCGGTCGTGGACGGTCGAACCATACCGGCCCACCCCTTTGACCCCGCGGCGCCATCGGTGTCGGCTCACGTACCCCTGATCCTCGGCTCCAACTTGACCGAGACGACGTTCATGAAGGCGACGCCGCTAGATCCAATTGATGATCAGGAACTCCTGGCGCGGGTGAAGGCGAACGCTCGCGCCGACGGTGTTCAGGCGGAAAATTTGGTGGCTCTATACAGGCGCACCAACCCAGGGGCGCCAAACCACCTTATCTACCAGTTGATCTCAACCGATGTCTGGCTGACCGTAAATGTTGCTACGGCCGCTGAACGCAGGGCGGCTCTGGGGGCGGCCCCGACCTATGTCTACCATTTTCGAAAGCCCACGCCGGTACGAGACGGTAAGTTGAACGTGCCCCATACGCTTGATATAGCTTATGTATTTGATAATATTAATATATCTGAGGCGATGACGGGTCAGGGGCCGGATAAGCACGCGCTCGCCGATACTATGAGCCACGCCTGGACCAACTTCGCACGGACGGGCAATCCGAACGCCGAGGGGCTGCCCTCTTGGCCTGCTTACGATGCCGCCCGCCGCTCGGTGATGGTTTTCAATGACCGGTCTCAGATCTTGAACGATCCCCGACGCGAGGAGCGCCTTGCAATCGCCGCGCTGGGCCTGCGCTGAGCGTGATCCAATTTGGCTTCTAACTAGGGCGGTCTCATCAGCCGCAGCGCAAACCTTCCATCGCAGCGGTGACGGCTCGGGCTTCAGTTAAGAACTATGGGACGCGACCAGCCGTTCCGGTTCGCTGATTTTCCATGAAACCCAGGCCGAGGGCCGTTAGGAAATCAGGGCGTAGAGACGAAGAGGGCGGGCATCGAAAAGAAGCCCTAGAAGCTGATCGTCGTCCCGACCCGCACCGACCTTCCAGGCTGCGGCGCTATGTCCTTTAGAAACGATGCGTGTTCGCGCATCTGCACGTCGGTCAGGTTGCGGCCCTGGATGAAGAGCCGCCAGTTGTGCGTGGCGAAGGGTTTGACGCTGATCTCCGCCCCCATGGTCGTGTAGCCGTCCGTGGGCAGTTCCAGCGCCGCGACGCGGGTCTGGGCGGCGACGCGGCGTACTTCGGCCTTGGCGGAGGCCCAAGAGCCGGTCCAGACCAGGGAGCCGGTGACCGACCAGGGCGGGATGCGGGCCAGCCGCCCGGTGTCGCTGACCCCTCGCACCGTGTCGAAGGTCCCGACCAGGCTGAGCGAACCGGCGGGCTCTTGAACGAGGTTCAGCGCCGCCTCGATCTCCGCGCCCCGGAACTCGGCGTCGGTCTGGGTGAAGCGATAGACGGGCAGTCCGTCCTCGATGGCGCCCGTGGGCGCCTCCTCGATATAGCCGTCGTAGCGGGCCGCGTAGAGGTGACCCTCCAGGCGGCCGATTCGCCGCGAAATACGGGCGGTCAGCTCCGCCGAATTGACCCGTTCGGAACTGAGCGTCGCGTCGCCGAGCTCGAAGGCGGCGGTGCCGGGGTGGGGGCCGTTGGCATAGAGCTCGAACTCGGTGGGCGCGCGGCCGTTGTGCGAGACGCTGAGGCTGAGGAAGCCGCCGTCCGTGGGGCGCCAGAACAGACCAAATGAGCCGGAGGCGTTGGTGAAGCCGCGGTCGCCGCCGACGGTGGGGGCCGCAACGGTGCGGCGGTCGAGGCGAAGCCCGCCCTCGACGCCCCAAGAGCCCCGATCGAGTCTTTGAAGGGTGAAGGCCCCCGCTTCCCGGATTCGGGCCGGCGGCACGAAGGCCTCGTCGCCGATGGCCTCGAAGCGGCGCTCCAGCCCCTGTAGGCCGACGGCGCCCTGCCAGCCGTTCATCTCCTTCTGCACCAGCTCAAGCCGCGCCTCGCCGCCGTGTGAGAGGAAGCGGGTTCCCACCTCGCCGGTGTCGACCGAAATCTCGGCGTGCTGATAGTCGGCGTAGCCGGCCGAGAGGCGGAAGGTCTCGAACGGACCCGCGTCGATGTGCTTCTGCCCCCGCAGGTCATAGCGGGTCTGGCGCAGGTGGATTCGCACCGGGCCTTCATCGCCGGGGGCGGGCCGCGTCGCCAACTGTGGGTAGGGCACGCCGTAGTCTGTGGCGGTGCGCTTGACCGAGGCGCCGATGAAGTCGCCGCCCGCGCCGATATAGGACGCGCCGATCCCATAGGCCTCGGCGTCGACCTCGGCGTTGCGCTGCTTTCGGTCGTGCGCGGAGCGCAGACCTTCACGGGCGGCGAGGCGGGTCGATATAGGATCGACGGGCACATCGTAGTCGCCGCTGCGGCGCGTGGAGCCGTCGAGGGTGATCGCGATCTTGCCGATGGCGGCAGTCACGGAGCCGGAGGTCGCCCAACTGTTGTCGACATTGGCGCCGGAAGCCGAGAGCCGGCCCCGAATCCCGTCCGGCAGGGATGAGGGCACTCGGTTGTCGAGCACATTGACAACGCCGCCTATGCCCGAGCCGCCATAGGCCAGGGTGGAGGGGCCGCGCAGAACCTCGATTCGCGTCGCTTGGCCGGGGTCGGAGGCGACCGCGTGGTCCGGTGAGAGGGTGGAGGCGTCGACCAGGCCGACGCCGTTCTCCAGCACCAGGACGCGGGGCCCTGACAGGCCGCGTACCACCGGCCGGCTGGCGCCGGGTCCAAAGGCTGTGGATCGAACGCCCGGCAGGCCGTTCAGCATGTCGCCGAGGCCCGCGGCGGGAGCCGTGTCGAGCTTGGCCCGGTCGAGGATATCGATGTGGGTGGTGGCGCTGTCGATCGAGACCGGAAAGGGGGCCGCTGTGACGACAACCTCTGAAACATCCCCCGCCGGAGCGGCGGCGACGGGACTTGAGAGCAGAGCGGGAACGCTGGCGGCGGCCAGGAGGCAGGCGGAAATAGGCAGGCGGGGCATGGGGGGGCTCCTCGAACGGCCCCTACTATGTTATAATATAACTTCTGCCAAGGGGGTTGTCACAAGCTTGACAATGGGCGGCGCCAATTCGAGGCCCAGCCGCACAAGAGGAGAATAGCGATGGCTTATAAGTTCGAGATCTACAAAGACAAGGCGGGCGAGTTCCGGGTCCGGTTCAAATATAATTCGGAGACCATGTTCTCGACCGAGGGCTACAGCTCCAAGGCCAGCGCCAAGAACGCGATCGAATCGATGAAGAAGAACGGTCCGGACGCCGACGTCGACGACACCACCGACTGAGGCCGTCCAGCCTCACGACAATCCATCACGATTGTAAGATTGGCGCCCGCTTGCGGGCTCTTTTCTCCTTCCTAAATCATGGGTGTCGCCGGTAGGGCGACGCTTGCGAAAGGCGATGAGAGGAAGGAGCCATGAAGGCCAATAAAGGTTTGGGGGCGGCGGGCGCCGCCGTCGTGGTAATCGCGTTGGGGGCCGCGGGCGCCTCCCAGGCCGGCTGGTTCGGCCCCGAGGTCATCCGCTCCAGGGACGTGCAGGGCGCTTGGCCGCTGACGGTCAATCAGATCGCGCTGGAATGCCGCAGCGATCTGTCGATCTACGCCAAGGTCGGCGCCAAGACCTATCCCCTGAACGGCCAGGCCGAGCGGCTGGCGCCCAACTACGGCAAACCGGTGGGGAAGCTTGAGGACATCCAGAAGAACGACCCCTGGTCCAACCAGTTCATCCCCGGGGCCAAGATGTCCATGGAGCCGGTGCTGAAGCTGGCCATCGCCAAGTGCGAAAAAGAGGGCAAGTGGAAGGTGTGAGGCCGTAGGGCCGAGCATCCCGGCGGAAGGCGGGGTCCAGGTTTGAGCCGCCGCGCCGCGCCAAGCCAAGAACCTGGGTCCGGCCTTTTGCCGGAATGAGCGGATAAAGTTGGAGAAAATGGCGCGAATGACGGGACTTGAACCCGCGACCTCCGGCGTGACAGGCCGGCGCTCTAACCAACTGAGCTACATCCGCGTACGTCGCTTGGCGGCCATCGATAAGCGGCTGCGGCGAGGGCGGTGACATAGGCTTGGCGCCCTCAGGGTGTCAAGCGTTTGGGCGCTATGGCGCCCGCTGTCGTTTTGCGTCCACAAGGGACTTCCGCAGCCACGACTCCGTGGCTACAAGGCGCGCAGTTTCAACGAGGGCGCAATGAACGCGTTTCTCCTACAATATCTGCCGATCGTCATTTTCCTGGGCATAGCCCTGGTCATAGGCTTGGCGTTCCTGGTCGCCGCCTGGACTCTGGCTCCGACCAATCCGGACCCGGAGAAGATCTCGGCCTACGAATGCGGCTTCAACGCCTTCGACGACGCGCGCATGAAA
>CANJKM010000171.1 GCA_947474805.1 Caulobacterales bacterium
TGATCCTGGTGAAGATGCCCAAGCTGCTGCACCGGCACCCGGGCAAGGTCGATTTCCTCGGCGCCGGCCTGATCGTGGTCACCTTCGTGCCCCTGCTGCTGGCCCTGTCCTGGGGCGGCCGCGACTATCCCTGGGGTTCGTCCGAGGTGGTCCATATGCTGGGTCTGTCGGCCATCGGCCTCGTGGCCTTCCTGATCACCGAGGCCAGGGTCTCCAACCCGATCCTGTCGCTGGGCCTGTTCAAGGACAAGGTCTTCGCCACCTGCAATCTGGCCGCCTTCACCCTGTCGATGTGCTTCCTGGGCACGGTGACCTTCCTGCCGCTGTTCCTGCAGTTGGGTCAGGGCCGCGCGGCGACCCAGAGCGGGCTGGCCATGCTGCCGCTGATGCTGGGCCTGATCGTCACCGCCGGCCTGGCCGGCCGGGTGGTGGCCAAGACCGGCCGCTATAAGCCGCTGATGCTCGGCGGCGCGGTCTTCCTGCTCCTGGGCACCTATTTCGTCAGCAAGATCACGCCGCAGACCACGGGCCTCGGTCTCGCCTGGCGTCTCTTGATCATGGGAATCGGTCTTGGTCCGCTTCAGAGCCTGTTCAGCCTGGCGGTCCAGAACGCCGCGCCGCCGCACCAGATGGGCGTCGCCACCTCGGCCTCGCAGTTCTTCCGCCAGATCGGCTCGACAGTCGGCGTCGCCGTGTTCGGAGCGGTGCTGAGCCACAACCTCGCCACCGGCGCCGCCCTGCTGCCTCATGCGCCGGGCGCGGCGGCGCCGACCGATCTGACCATCAACGATCTTGAGAAGCTGGCGGTCGCCGCCATGCCGGGCGCCCCGGGCGGGGCGGCCGCGCCGCACCTCGATCCGGCGGCCCAGCTTCTGATCTCGCACGCCATCACCGGCGTGTTCAACGCCGCCCTGATCGTGCTGGTCGTGGGTTTCCTGATCGTGCTGCTGATCCCCGAACTGCCGCTGCGGCAGAGGACGACCGCCTCTCCGGAGGTCCCGGCCGAGCCGGAGGATCAGCCCTCTGTGGTCAACCCGCCCAAATCGGGCAAGGGCAGGGCCTCGAAAGCCGGGCGCGCGAAGAAATAGCCCTGCATCAGGCCGACCCCGAGGTCGGTCACCGCCCGCGCCTCGCCCGCGGTCTCGACCCCTTCGGCCACCAGGGCCAGACCGAGATCATCGGCCAGACGGACAACCGAGCGGACGATCGCCTGGCGGACGCCGCAGGCCTCGATGCCGCGCACCAGGGCCATGTCGAGCTTCACCAGGTCGGGCTGGAACCGGGCCAGGAGCGACAGCCCCGACCAACCGGCCCCGAAATCGTCGATCGCGGTCGTCAGACCCGCCGCCCGCGCGGTGGCGATCACCTTCTGCAGATGGGCGGGCTCGGGCTGATCGGTCTCGGTGAACTCCAGCACGACCTGTGAGGGCGTCAGCCCCGCCGCGGCGGCGGCCTCCACGGCGGCGTCAGCGCAGGCCTGCGGATCGAAGATGGCGCTGGCCAGGATGTTGATGGTCACGGCCGCGCCGGTGCCGGCCAGATCAAGCCGGGCGGCCAGGTCGAGCGCGCGGTCCCGGCAGCCCTGGTCAAAATGATGCCGATTGGAGGCCGTCAGATGCGACAGCACCTCGAAGGCGCCCTGGCCCTCGGTGCCGCGCACCAGCGCCTCATAGGCGAAGACCCTGCCGCTCCCCGCCTCGACGATCGGCTGGAAGGCCATGCTGAAGGGCAGGGGGAAGGCGGTCGCCTCGGCGGGGCGCGGGCGCATGGGCGCGGTCTGCAAGCGGTCGTCCCCCCGAGATCTTCTCGTTGAGGCCAAGCTTCGCGCAAAAGGCTGAAAAAAGCCCTTCCACAGGGTAAGACCAGGGCTCATGCCCCTGATCGCCAGCGTCCTCCTGCCCCTGCCCCTGCCGGAAGCGTTCGACTACGCCGCCGACGAGGCGATGGATCTGCACGTCGGCGACCAGGTGGCGGTGCCGCTCGGACCCCGGCTGATGCGGGGGGTGGTGACCGCCCTGCGCGACGCGACGGGCCACAACCGGCCGCTGAAAGCGGTCGAGTCCAAGCTGGACGACACCCCCTTAACCGAAGGCGCGCTGGCCTTCCTCGACTGGGCCGCCCGCTACGCCGTTTCCCCGCCCGGGGACGTTCTGTCCATGGTGCTGCGCGGCCTCCGCCACCCCCTGCCCAGGCCGATCACCGGCCTGGTGCGCTCAGGCCGCCCCCCCACGAAACCCACGCCCGCCCGCCTCAAGGTGCTAGAGGCGGCCGACGACACGCCCCAGCGCGCCTCGGCCCTGGCCGCCGCCGCCGGGGTCAGCGCCGCCGTGGTCAAGAGCCTGGTCGAGGACGGCGCCCTTCTGGCCGTCTCCCTGCCCGCGCCCGACGACTTCGGCGATCCGGACCCGAACCTCCCCGGCCCGACGCTCAATCCGAGCCAGGCCGCCGCGGCCGAGGTTCTCGTCGAGATGGTTCAGGCCGGCGGGTTCCAGGCCGCCCTGCTTGACGGGATCACGGGATCGGGCAAGACCGAGGTCTATCTGGAGGCGGCGGCCGCAGCCCTGAAGGCGGACCCTCACGCCCAGATTCTCCTGCTTCTGCCCGAGATCGCCCTGACCCAGGCGGTCATCGCCCGGGTGACCGCCCGCTTCGGCGCCCCGCCCGCCGAATGGCACTCGGCCGTGCCCGGGCCGCGCCGCCGCCGGGTCTGGGAGGCGGTCGCCACGGGGACCTGCCGCATCGTCGTGGGCGCCCGCTCGGCCCTCTTCCTCCCCTACCGCAAGCTCAAGCTGGTGGTGGTCGACGAGGAGCACGACGGCTCGTTCAAACAGGAAGACGGCTTCGTCTATCACGCCCGGGACCTCGCCGTAGCCCGCGCCAAGATCGAGGGGGCCGCCGTGATCCTGGCCTCGGCCACGCCGTCGCTCGAGAGCCTGTGGAACGCAGAGGCCGGCCGCTACCGCTGGCTGCGCCTCTCGGCCCGGCACGGGACGGCGACCCTGCCGGACATTGATTTGGTTGATCTGCGCGAACACCCGCCCGAGTCCGGCCGCTGGCTGTCGCCGGTGCTGAAGGCGGCGATGGCCGAGACCTATGCGAAGGGCGAGCAGACCCTTCTCTTCCTCAACCGCCGGGGCTATGCGCCGCTCGTACTTTGCCGGGCCTGCGGCGAGCGGATGACCTCGCCCGACAGCCAGTCCTGGCTGGTCGAGCATCGCTATTCGGGCCGCCTCGTCTGCCACCTGACCGGCTTCTCGATGAAGAAGCCCGACGCCTGCCCCCACTGCGGGGCCAAGGACAGCCTGGTCTCGATCGGTCCCGGCGTGGAGCGTCTGGAGGAAGAGGCGCGCGAGCTTTTTCCCGAGGCCCGGATCGCGGTTTTCTCCTCCGACACCGCCCCCGACGCCGAGTCGGCGCGGACCCTGGTGCAGGCGATGGAGGCCGGGGAGATCGACATCCTGGTCGCCACCCAGGCGGCCGCCAAGGGCCACAACTTCCCCAACCTCACCCTGGTCGGGATCGTCGACGCCGACCTCGGCCTTCGCGGCGGCGACCTTCGAGCCGGGGAACGCACCTACCAGCTGCTCGCCCAGGCTACGGGCCGCGCCGGCCGCGCCGACCGGCCGGGCCGCGCGCTCATTCAGACATACGCACCAGACCAGGCGGTGATGCAGGCCCTGGCCGCCCAGGACCGCGACGCCTTCCTGAACGCCGAGAGCGAGGCCCGCAAAGAGGCGGGCCTTCCGCCTTTTGGCCGGCTCGCCGCCATCATTCTCTCGGCGGAGGACGGGATCCGGCTGGAGACCTACGCCCGCGCCCTGGCCGCCGCCGTGCCCAACGCCGAGGGGCTTGAGGTCTATGGCCCCGCCGACGCACCGCTCGCCCTGATCCGGGGCCGGCGCCGCAAGCGGTTCCTGGTCCGCGCCGACCGCATGGTTGACCTGCAGGCCTTCCTCTCCACCTGGCTGGCGCGCGCCAAGCCGCCGTCCTGGGTGCGGCTGCAGGTCGATGTCGACCCCTACAGTTTCCTTTGATGGTCGGGCCGGCTGGGCGGAAAATCTCCCTGTGAAGCCGTTGAAGACTCCGTGGTTCAGGCCAAAGGCGGCGCCCAGTTGGGGCTTTGCGCCTTATGCTTGGCAAGGCTGGGCCCTGACCTTCGCCTGCGTGCTGGCGGCGATCCTCCTCGTCTTCCTCCTGCGGGCCTATGTGGGCCGACGGGCGGTGCTCGGGGCCGTGCCGCCCTTCGTCATCCTCTTCGCCGTCGCGGCCCGCGCCGGCGCCCAGGAAGGATGGCGTTCGCTGCAGCGGAAGGCCGATTAAGCGATTGGGGTGTCACTAGCCGCCCGGCTCCCCGAGGGCTAAAACCCTCCCGACAAGGAGCCTCCATGCAATTCTTCATCGACACGGCCGAGATCGCGGTGCTGCGCGAACTGGTCCCAACCGGGATGGTCGACGGCGTCACCACCAACCCGACCCTGATCGCCAAGTCCGGGCGCAAGATGTCCGAGGTGATCGCCGAGATCTGCGCCCTCGTCCCCGGCTCGGTCTCCGCCGAAGTCGTCGGCGCCGACGCCGAGGTGATGATCAAGGAAGGCGAATACCTCGCCGCCATCGCCCCCAACGTCACGGTCAAGGTGCCCCTGACCTGGGAGGGGCTGAAGGCCACCCGCGCCCTCAGCGACAAGGGCCTGACCACCAACGTCACCCTCTGTTTCTCGGCCGCCCAGGCGCTGCTCGCCGCCAAGGCGGGCGCGACCTATGTCTCACCCTTCGTCGGCCGGCTCGACGACCACGGCGCCGACGGCATCGACCTTCTGTCGGACATCCGGGCGATCTACGATCAATTTGGTTACGACACCAAGATCCTGGCCGCGTCGGTCCGAAACGCCGCCCACGTCAGGGCCGCGGCCATCGCGGGAGCCGACTGCGCGACCATCCCGCCCGCCACTTTCAAGGACCTCATAAAGCACCCCTTAACCGACAAGGGTCTTGAAGCTTTCATGAGCGACTGGGCCAAGACGGGTCAGTCCATCCTGTGAGCGCGCTAGCCGAAGTATGAGCGGTTCACCGACCGGACGCGCTCAAATTGTTAAGAAGGAGCCTTCTTAATAGAAGGCTCTTGGGGAACTTGGGGCATGACGGACGCTGCTGAAGACCAGAGCTGGAGCGCGCTCCGCACCCAGCTTCTGGCCGACCCCGAGCGGGTGCGCGGCGACGAGAGCCTGTTGCAGGCGCTCGGCCTCAAGCTCGAGCAGAAGAATATCGTCGAGTTCGGCCCCGCCGCCCTCTCCCGGCTGGCCGAGGCCCGGGAACGCGAGATCTCCGCCCGCCAGGAGATCGAACAGGTCGCCCGCGCCAATTTCGCCGCCCAGGCCCAGACCCACGCCCTGGCCGTGGATCTCCTGGAGGCCCGCAACAACGCCGACCTCGCCTTCCGCATCGACTGCGGGGCCAAGGGCCGTTTCGGCGTCGCCGCCGGCGCCCTGGCGCTCGAAGGCCCGGCGCCGGCAGGCTGGCGGTCCCTGCCGACGGGCCTCGTCGACATGATCCTCGGCTCCGGCGCGCCCTGGCGCATGGGCCGTGCGCCCGGCCTTGCGCAGCTGTTCGGGGAGGAGGCCGCCGAGGGAATTGAGAGCGCCGCCCTCGTCCGCCTCAGCCTATGGTCGCCCGGCCGCACTGGCGTCCTGGCCTTCGGCTCCCACGACCCCGAGGGTTTTGTCCCCGAGATGGGGGCCGAGCTGGTGGCCTTCCTGGCCAGGGTGGTCGAGCGCACGGCCGATCGATGGCCCCCGGGGGCTTAGCCGGTCAGGAGCTGTTGGCCGCCTGGCTGGCCTACCTCAAGGAGGAGCGCCGCGCCTCGCCCCGCACCCTGGAAGCCTATGGCGCCAATCTTAGGGCCTATCTGCACTTCCTGCAGCAGCACCGGGGCGAGACGATCACATTGCGCGGTCTCGGAACCGTCGCCGCGCCAGAGCTTCGCGCCTACCTCGCCTTCCGCCGCCAGGATTCTGGAAGACCGGGCGATACGCCGCTGTCGCCGCGGTCGCTGGCGCAGGGCCTCTCCTCAATCCGAAGCTTCCACGCCTGGCTCGACAAGCGGATGGGAGCGCCCAACGCCGCCGTGGCCCAGGTGCGTGGTCCGCGCCTCAAGCCCACCCTGCCCCGCCCGGTCAATGAGGACGCCGCACTGGGCCTGCTGGGCGAAGCCTCCGACGGCGACGGGGAGCCCTGGGAGGCCGCCCGCGACGCCGCAGTGCTGACGCTGCTTTACGGCTGCGGCCTGCGGATCTCCGAGGCCCTATCGCTGACCCGCGCCGACGCCCCCCTGCCCCAGACCCTGCGGATCACCGGCAAGGGCGGCAAGACCCGGCTCGTGCCCGTCCTGCCGCAGGTCTCGGAGGCCGTGGCCGACTACCTGCGCCTCGTCCCGTTCGGGCTGGCTCCCGATGAGCCCCTGTTCCGCGCTAAGCGCGGCGGGCCGCTTGGCCCCCGGCCGGTTCAGCTCTTGATGGCGAAACTGCGCGGTCGCCTCGGCCTGCCCGAAAGCGCCACCCCCCACGCCCTGCGCCACTCCTTCGCCACTCACCTGCTGGGCGCGGGCGCCGACCTCCGTTCGATCCAGGAGCTGCTGGGCCACGCGTCCCTCTCGACCACCCAGAAATACACCGCCGTCGACGCGGCGGCGCTGATGGCGGCGTACAATGGGGCGCACCCCAAGGCCTGAACCGCCGCTTTTCCCCGCACCGAGACTTCTCTAGGGTCGGCTCAGGGAGACAATAATGAAGAACAAGACGCTCGCCCTGATCGGCGCCCTCTGCCTCACCGCCCTCGCGGCGCGCGCCAACGCGGCGCCCGCCGCCGCTCAGGCCTGGGACGGGGTCTGGTCCCCGATCGAGAACAACATGTTCGATCCGTCGAAGGGCGGAGAGACCAACCCCAATTTCGGCCGGGAGTATCCGCCCTACA
>CANJKM010000172.1 GCA_947474805.1 Caulobacterales bacterium
ACCTCCGACGCCTACGCCGAGCGGATGGCCCAGACCTGGATGGACGTGGCCCGCTACGCCGACACCGACGGCTATCTGAACGACCCGGACGGCCGGTTCCAGTACCCCTACCGCGACTGGGTGATCTCAGCCTTCAAGCGCAACATCCCCTACGACCGCTTCGTCACCTGGCAGCTCGCGGGCGACAAGCTGCCCAGCCCGACGCGCGAGCAGATTCTGGCCACGGCGTTCGCGCGCCAGAACGCCAAGAGCAATGAGAACGGTCTGATCGACGAGGAATACCGCGTCACCTACGTCAACGAGCGGGCGGAGCTGATCGGAAAGGCCTTCCTTGGCCTGACCGTGGCCTGCGCCAAGTGCCACGACCACAAGTACGACGCGATCAGCCAGGCCGACTACTACTCGCTGGGCGGCTTCTTCAACTCGGTCGACGAGCGCGGCATGGCCGCCGCCGGTCCGACGCTCGACTGGCCGACACCGATGCAGGCCGCGCGGCTGGAAAAGGCCGCCAAGGAAACCGCCGCCAAGGAAGCCGCCTATCGCGCGGTGTGGATGCAGGCCTCCAAGGACGCGCAGGCTCGCGCCGCCGCCGTGGCCAAGTCGAGTCAGGTCGGCGCGCTGTTGCAGGCGTCGCTGACCCAGTCGCAGCAGGCCTATTATCCCTTCGAAACCTACTACAAGGCCTCGTTCGAGCCCCTGACCATCGACCCCGCCACCCAACTGGGCGGACGTCTGAACGCCTATAAGGCGGCGGCCCAGGCGTTGAAGGCCGCGGCGGCCGACAAGCCAGGTAAATCCGCCGGCGGCAAGCCTGGCGTGATCAAGGCCTCGGCTCCGATGGGGCCGGCCTCGGCCAGCGGAAAGCCGGGGGCGGCGGGCAAGCGGGGCGCGCGTCCGGCCGGCGGTCCTCCTGGCGCCGGCGGACCGCCGCCGCGCGACCCCACCGCCAAGCGCTTCGCTCAGGACGATCTGAACAAGGCCGTCGCCCTGCATCTCCTGGCGGGCAAGCCGCTGGACGTGCCCGACGGCTCGATCCGCACCAAGCAGCTCTTTGTCGGCCTGAAGGAGCCTCTGCTCTATTGGACCCCGGCCGGTTTGCCCGGAGCCAAGCCTGGCGCGATGAACAACGGTCACCCGATCGCCGGGCCCGCCGGCAAGGGCAAGGCCGTGCTGGTCGACGACACCATCGGCTTCGCCGACAAGGACGTCGGCAAGTTCGAGCGGACCCAACCCTACAGCCTGGATCTGTGGATCAAGCTGCGCACCGACAAGCGCTATGACGATGTGAATATCCTGTTCAACGGGTCCGCCTATGCTGTGGGCCTGCAGGACAACCATCTGACCTGGAGCATCGTCCACGGGGCGCCCTTCGATCAGATCGATATCCAGACCAAGGCGGAGCTGCCGACGGGCAAGTGGATCCACGTAACCGCCACCTACGACGGCTCGAGCAAGGCGGCCGGGCTGAAGCTCTACACCGACGGCAAGCCGGCCGAGGTGCAGACGCTGCACGACAACTTGACCCTCTCGGCCATGCCGCGTGGCGGTCACACCCAGTTCGCCAGCTACACCGGTCTCTCGATCGGCCGCACCTTCGGGGTGCCCGAGTTCCAGAAGGGCGGCGTCGACGAGTTGCGCGTCTTCACCCGCGCCCTGACCCCGACCGAGGTCGCCTACCTGCACAGCGCCGGGGCGGAAAAGGCTCAGAAGCCGGAAGGGGTGGTCGCTGACCTCGCGGCCATGCTGGCCGAAAAGGACCCGCGCGTCGTCAAGGCGGAAGCCGACTGGAAGGCCGCCGTCCTCGCCCAGCAGCGGGCCAAGCAGGGGGTCAAAACCCTGGCGGTCCTGAAAGATGCGCCGACTGTGCGCCCGACCTACTTCCTCGAGCGCGGCAACTATGATCAGCGCGGTAAGGAGGTGCCGGTCCAGGCGCTGCCGCGCCTGCTGGAATACGGCAAGAAGTATCCGGCCAATCGCCTGGGCCTGACCCAGTGGCTGTTTGATCCCAAGCACCCGCTGACCGCCCGGGTCTATGTAAACCGGCTGTGGCAGACCCACTTCGGCACGGGCATCGTCGATACGGTCGAGGACTTCGGCACCCAGGGCTCGAACCCGACCAACCTGCCGCTTCTCGATTATCTGGCCGTGGAGTTCCGCCGGTCAGGCTGGGACATCCGGCACATGCAGAAGTTGATCGTGATGTCGGCGACCTATCGCCAGTCGTCCAATATCCCGCGCGACCTGCTGGAAAAGGACAAGAACAACATCTTACTGGCCCGCGGTCCCCGCTATCGCCTGCCGGCCGAGATGATCCGCGACAACGCCCTGGTGGCGGCGGGCCTGCTGGACCGGACTATCGGCGGCGACGCGGTCTTCCCGTACCAGCCGGACGGCGTGTGGAAGGGGATCGGCACCGGACCCAACGTCTATCCGACCGAGGTCCCGAACGATCAGATGCACCGCCGGACCATGTACACCTACGTCAAGCGCAACGCCCTGTTCCCGACCCTACAGGTGTTCGACGTCCAGGACCGCAACGTCTCGTCGGTGGTTCGAAAGGTGTCGAACACGCCGCTGCAGGCGCTCGTGCTGCTGAACGACCCGCAGTATATGGAGGCCTATCGCAAGCTGGCCGAGCGGGCGATCAAGCTGAACCCCGATGCAGACCAGCAGATCGTCACCATGTTCCGGCTGGCGACCCGGCGTCACCCGATGCCGCGCGAGATGGCGGTGCTGCGCAAGTACCGCGCAGCCGAGGCACAGCGCCTAGCCGCCGCGCCGGACGAGGTGAAGAAGATCCTGAACATCGGGGTCGCGCCCGCCGACGCCAAGCTGGACCCGGACCAGGTCGCAACCATGACCATGGTGACGGCGACGGTGATGAACACGCCCGACGCCTACTCGCTCCGCTAGATTGGAAACGAAGATGAGCTCCGAGCACGATCTCAATAAGAAGATCATCGCCAACCTGTCGCGGCGGTCCATCGTGGGCGCCGGCGTGGGGTTGGGCGCCGTCGCCGTCGCGGACCTGATGGGGCTCGGGCGGGCTTTTGGAAACGGCGCGGCGCCGATCCAGGCCAATCTCGGGCCGGACAAGGGCCTGCTGCGCACCGGCCAGATTCCGGCCCGCGCCAAGCGGGTGGTCCACATGCACATGTGGGGCGCCGTCAGCCAAGTCGACACCTTCGACTACAAGCCGACCCTGATCAAAATGCACGGTCAGGAAATCCCGCCCTCGGTGAAGAACAAGGGCGGCCGGATTTCGGCCCAGTCCAACGGTCAAAGCTCGTTCCCGCTGGTCAAGCCGCTGTGGGAGTACAAGCAGTACGGCGAGACGGGCACCTGGGCCTCGGAGCTCATGCGTCACGCCGGCAAGATCGCCGACGACCTGACCTTCATCCACACGATGAACACCGAGCATGTGAACCATGACCCGGCGGCCATCTTCCTGCACACCGGCTTCCAGCTGGCAGGCCGTCCGTCGTCGGGCGCCTGGGTCAACTATGCGCTGGGCACCGACAACGCCAACCTGCCCAGCTATGTGGTGATGAAGTCGAGCTTCCAATCGGCGGGCGTGGCGGCCAATTCCGCGGCCTGGGCCTCGGGCTTCCTGCCCTCGCACCATCAGGGCGTCGACTTCCGGGCCGGGACCGACCCGGTGCTTTACATCGGCAATCCTGACGGCGTCTCCAAGGCCGAGCGGCGCGCCCAGCTGGACGCCATCGGCGACCTCAGTAAGGCCCAGTACGAAGCCTCCGGCGATCCGGAAATCCTATCCAAGATCAGCCAGTACGAGATGGCCTATCGGATGCAGGACTCGGTGCCGGACGTGTCCGACATATCCGACGAGCCGCAGTACATCCTGGATCTCTACGGACCCGAGGTGACCAAGCCCGGCACCTTCGCCCGCAACTGCCTGCTCACGCGCCGCCTGATCGAGCGGGACGTGAAGTTCGTCCAACTGATGCACGTCGGTTGGGACCACCATAACCGCATCTTCGACCGTCACCCGGGCGACTGCTATTCGGTCGATCAGCCTTCGGCGGCGCTGGTGATGGACCTGAAGCAGCGGGGGCTTCTGGACGACACCCTGGTGATGTTCGGCGGCGAGTTCGGCCGGACCTCATACGCCCAGGGCGGCATCTCGAACCTGACCGGTCGCGATCACCACGGCGGCGCCTTTACCTATTGGCTGGCCGGCGGCGGAACCAAGGCCGGCTATCACCACGGCGTCACCGACGAGTTCTGCTACAACATCGAGAAGGATCCCGTGTCGATCCACGATCTGCACGCGACCATGATGTACCTTCTCGGCATCGACCATAAGCAGCTGACCTACCACTACCAGGGCCGCGACTTCCGCCTGACGGACGTTCACGGGGAAGTGGTCAAGGGCATCATCGCCTAAGGCTTCATCGAGCGGCGTCCGGGACGTCCGCCGTTCGGTGGGTCGGAATTCAAAAGAACAAGCGGCGTCGGCCATGTCGGCCGGCGCGGTGGGGCGGAGGCGGTCAAGACTTCCGCCTCTCATCGGGGTTGGAAACTAGCTGGCTATGCTCAAATCCGTCGAAGGCCGCGCCCAGTCGGCGCAGCGCGCGCGTTACACCAACGTCGCCATCATCCTGCACTGGCTCATCGCGGGCGGCATCGTCCTGCAAATTCTGTTGGGCTGGCGCATGGGCGAGGTCGAGGGTCTCGGCCGCTCGGTGCTGCTGCAGCTGCATAAGTCGCTGGGGATCACCGTCCTCCTGCTGACCGCGGCGCGCCTGGCTTGGCGACTGAAGAACCTGCCGCCGATCGACACCTCCATCGGAACGCCGATCGAGAAGAAGCTGGCCCACGGGGTCCACATCGGCTTCTACGCCCTGCTGTTCGCCCTGCCTCTGACGGGCTGGGCGCTTTCCTCGCTGTCGCAGGCCGGTGGGCTGAAGCTCTACTGGGCCGTGCCCTGGCCCAACTTCCCGCTGCTCGGTTTCCTGCCGGGCGGAGCGCAGGATGTGTTGGCCGACCTTTCGGACACCGCCCACTCGGCTCTGGTTTGGGTGATGCTCGGGCTTCTGGCCCTGCACGTCCTGGGAGCGCTGAAGCACCATCTCATCGACCGCGACCCGACGCTGGACCGGATGGCCCCGGGGGCCGAGCCCGGCAAGCTGGCCGAGCCGCGCCTGATCGCCATTCCGCTGGTGTTCGCCGTCTTCGCGGGGGCGGTCTATCTCAGCAAACTGCCTCAGGAGACGCCCCGTCCCAAGCCCGCCAACCTGGCGACCGCGGACCTCTATCTCGACATCATCCAACCGGCGCTGAACCGCCGCTGCCAGTCCTGCCACGCCGACGACAATGCGCGCGGCGGGCTTTCTCTCGCAAATTATTCGGCGGTGATGCGCGGCGGTCGGCAAGGTCCGGCGGTCACCCGCGGCGATCTGCAGATGAGCGAACTCTACCGTCGCATCACCTTGGCGCGCGGACACAAAGAATATATGCCCAAGGGCGAACGGGCCCCGCTGAACGCCGACCAGACGGCCGCCATCGCCATCTGGATCCGGGCCGGCGCGCCGGCGACGGGAAAGGTCGGGGCGATGAAATTCACCGACGCCCAGAAGGACACCCTGCAAAAGGCGCTGGGCTCGACGGGCGAGGCTGGCGAGGGCGACACCGCTGGCGTGGTCAAGGCCGGGACCCAGGACGTGCTGCCGGTCGTTCCGGCGGCCGATCCCGCCGTGGTCGCCAGCTTGGAGAGCACGGGCTTCATCGCCCGCCAGGTCGACAAGAGCAGCAACCTTCTGGATGTGAACTACACAGCCAAGCGGCCGCTGACGGCCGCCGACTTCGCCAATCTGAGCAAGATCGGCCCGCAGATCCGCACTCTGTCGATCCGCGCCGGCCAGGTGACCGACGACCAGATGAGGCTCATTTCGGGCTTTTCCAACGTCGTTCGACTGCGGCTGATTGGCAATCCGCTCACCGACGCCGGGGCGGCGAGCCTTGGCGGCATGAAGGCGCTGCGTGACCTGTCCTTGGTGGAATCCAAACTTTCGGACGTCGGCCTGATGTCGGTTGCGACTGCGCCGAGCCTGCGGCGGGTCTATGTCTGGAACACCGGTGTGACCAAGGCCGGGGCCGACAAGGCGCAGGCCGCCCGCCCTGGGCTGAAGGTCGACCTTGGCCGCAGCCCGGCCGATATCGACCCCAATGAACCGGTCAAGGCGCCCGTCAACTAGGCGGGAGCCGGCCCCTTCACGAAGGGCATAGCAGACGCGAGATTCCGGTCGTTGCCCCCGTCCATGAGACGGGTTACGAAACGCCGCGAGATCAAGAGCCGGCTCCTGGAAAGCCGTAGGATCACTAAGGGAAAATCACCAATGAAGACGCGCGCCGCGGTCGCTTTTGAAGCCAAGAAGCCGCTCGAAATCGTCGAGGTCGATCTGGAAGGTCCCAAGGCCGGCGAGGTCCTGGTCGAGATCAAGGCCACCGGCATCTGCCACACCGACGCCTACACCCTGGACGGCCTGGACTCCGAGGGCCTGTTCCCCTCGATCCTCGGCCACGAGGGCGCGGGCGTGGTGGTCGAGATCGGACCGGGCGTGACCTCGGTCGCGGTCGGCGATCACGTGATCCCGCTCTACACGCCCGAGTGCCGCCAGTGCAAAAGCTGCCTGAGCCGCAAGACCAACCTCTGCACGGCGATCCGCGCCACCCAGGGCAAGGGCCTCATGCCGGACGGCACCAGCCGCTTCTCCTACAAGGGCCAGACCATCTATCACTACATGGGCTGCTCGACCTTCTCGAACTACACCGTCCTGCCCGAGATCGCGCTCGCCAAGATCCGTCCGGACGCGCCCTTCGATAAGGCCTGCTACGTCGGCTGCGGCGTGACCACCGGCGTC
>CANJKM010000173.1 GCA_947474805.1 Caulobacterales bacterium
GCATTCACATCCGTGACCATGTCGCTTCCTTCTGGTTGCCGCTAAAGCGCCGCCCACCCGCCGTCGACGGGCAGGTCCACGCCGGTGATCTGGCGTGAGACGTCGGAGGCGAGGAACAGGCAGGCGTTGGCGATGTCCTCGCCGGTGCTGATCCGGCCGAGCGCGTATTCGTCGGCGTGACTGGCGATGGCTTCATCGGCGGTCAGACCCTTGGCCTGCATCAGCGAGGCCACCACCTTGTCCCGGAACCTCGGTCCATCCACCATTCCAGGGGCCACGCAGTTCACGTTGATGTTGTGGGCGCCCACTTCCAAGGCAGTTGACTTAGTTATGCCCCGCAAACCCCACTTGGAGGCCGAATAGGCCATGCGGCCCGCGCGTCCGCGCATCCCGAAGGTGCCCCCGACGTTGACGATCTTGCCCGAGCGCCGGGCGATCATGTCGGGCAGAACCGCCCGCATCATGTTGAAACAGCCGGTCATGTTCAGCTTGATGATCTCGTCGAACTCGGCGGTCGTGGTCTTCCAGGCGGGGACCCCGACCGGGCCGCTGCCGCCGGCTACGTTCACCAGGATGTCGATCCGTCCGAAGCGCTCCCGCGCGGCCCGCATGGCGCTTTCGGTCTGCTCGCCGTCGGTCACGTCGCACTGGACGATCATGGCCTGGACGCCGCGCGCCCGGGCCTGGGCCTCAACCGGGGCCATGGCCTCGGTGTCGCGTCCGACCAGGACCACGCTGCAGCCCTCCTGGACAAAGGCCGCGGTGACCGCCGGACCCATGCCCTTGGCGGGCCCGGTGATCGCGACAATCTTGTCCTTCAAGCCAAGTTCCATTTAGCCGTTCCGTCTGTCTGGGCGCCGGTCAGCGGTTCCTCCGCCCGGTCGATTTCATGGGTGAGAGTCCGCCGCGGCGGGGTCAGGCGCGATCCTTCCCGGTGATCGCAGCGGTGGTGTGCTCAAGATTGCGGGGCGCCGGTGTGGGCATCTGCTGGACGCGGCGGACATTCAGGCCGTGTCCGCGCGCGGCGGTCACAAGCTTGCGGTCCTTCATCACGAACCGGCCGCGAACCAGGGTGTGCACCGGGACGCCTTTGATCGGGTACTGATGGAAGGGCGTGCTCGGTCCGAGCGACTGCAGCACCGCCTCGTCCACCGCGCCCTCCCGGTCCATATCGATGACGACGATGTCGGCGTCCGAGCCAGGCAGCAGGGCGCCCTTTCGCGGAAAGAGTCCGAAGGCGCGCGCCGGCGCCGTGGATGTCATCCGCACATAGTCCATCAGGCTGAGCCGGCCCTTGGCGACCTGGGTGAGCATCAGGGGCATCTGGGTCTCGACGCCGGTGAAGCCGCAATCGGCGCCCCAGATGTCGTCGTTGTGCTTCTCTTCCTTCGAGTGGGGCGCGTGGTCAGTGGCGATCATATCGATCGTCCGGTCCTGGACCCCGACCCACAGCTGGTCCTGGTGAACCTTTTCGCGCACCGGCGGATTGACCCGGACCAGCGAGCCCTTCTCCGTATAGGCCTTCTCATCGAGCAGCAGATAATGCGGGCAGGTCTCGGCGGTGATGTCGACGCCGCGTTGCTTGGCTTCGCGAATGGGGCGCAGCTCGTCGCCGGACGAGACGTGCAGGATGTGAATCCGCGCGCCGGTCCATTCGGCCAGGATGGCGGCGCGCGACACCGCCTCGACCGCCACCACCGGCGGGCGGGCGGCGAGGTGGGCCAGGGGATCGCAGCGGCCGCAAGCCTGCAGCGCGAGCTGCCGACGCGCCATGATCGAGGCGTTCTCGGCGTGGAGGGCGATGCGGTAGCCGTGTTTGGCGATGATCTCGAACCCTTCCAGGATCGCGCCGGTCGGCGGCGAGGGAAGGTTGGCGAAGGTGTTTCCCATGAAACATTTGAAGGCCGCGACCCCGCCCTCGATCAGGTTCTCCAGCTGGTCGAGATTGTCCTCGCCCAGGAGGCCGTAGATGCCGAAGTCGACATAGGCGGAGCTGGCCGCCTTCAGCTTCAGGTTCAGCGTCTCAAGGTCGCGCGTCGGGGGCCTGGTGTTGGGCATCTCGAACACGGTGGTGACGCCGCCCATCGCGGCGCTCGCCGTCCCGCTCTCCCAGGTCTCCTTGTGCGAGAAGCCCGGCTCGCGGAAGTGGACGTGGGCGTCGATCGCGCCCGGCAGCACATATCTTCCGCGGGCGTCGAGAGACTCCATGGAGTCCGGCATGGTCTCGTCCAGCCCGATCGCGACGATGACGCCGTCGCGGATGGCGATTGACCCGACGAACATCGCCTCGCTCGACACGATGGTCGCGTTGCGGATGACCAGATCGACCAGCATTTCGCCCCCAACTGACGCCCCGGGCGATGTTGGAAACCAGCGCCCACATCCCTGATAGGTTGTTTGGGCTGCTGCGATGGAGTGCCGTTATCGAACATGCGCGTTGCGGTTTCGGCTACGGCCTCTCGCCCTATGAGGCTTTTTGGGAACGCGTGGGATCGCTAAGGAAGGCGCCTCACCTGCCGGAGGCCCGATGCGCCAGATCAAGACCGTCGCCGTGTTCTGCGGCTCCAACGCCGGCCAGGGCGAGGACTACCGCCTCGCCGCCCAGGCGCTCGGGACCGCGCTGGCGGGGCGGGGGATCGGCATCGTCTACGGCGGAACCCACAAGGGGCTGATGGGCGTGTTGGCCGACGCCGCGCTGGACGCGGGCGGCGCCCTGCACGGGGTGATCACCCAGCGCCTGTTCGACAAGGGGCACCTCCACCCGAGCCTTTCGGTTCAGGAGATCGTCGCCGCCATGTCCGTCCGCAAGACGCGGATGCTGGAGCTGGCCGACGCCTGCATCGCCCTGCCGGGCGGCGTCGGCACGGTGGAGGAATTCATGGAGGCCTGGACGCTCAACCAGCTCGGCGACCTCGACAAGCCGGTCGGGCTGCTCAATGTCAGCGGCTATTACCAGCCCTTCCTGACCTTCCTCGACGGGATGGTGAAGGAGCGTTTCCTGCCCCAGGAACACCGCGACAGTATCAGCGTGGCCAGCGAGCCCGAGGCCCTTATCGAGCTTCTGATGCGGGCGACCGCTCCGACCGCCCCCAAATGGCTCTAGCTATTCCAGCGTCGGCAGGGACCGCATGTTGTCCATCTTCCGCGATAGCTGTTCGGCGAACTTGACCACCGCATGCGGCAGCGACCGCCCGGTCAACTGGCCGAGCACCAGCGGACCATAGGCGCCGTCGGCGTCGCTGACGGGTCGCACCGCCAGGCCGTCGGCCGGGGTCAGGGAGTGGGTGCCGATCGCCACCTGGAAGGTGATGGCCTCGGTTTCGCGCACGAAGCCGAACAGGAGCTCGAAGGAGTTGGCCTCGAACACCACCCTGAACTTGGCTGAGCTGTTGGCGCTGTAGTTGTCCAGCACCTCGCGGCCGCCGAAGCTGGTGTCGGGCAGCACAACGTCATAGGCCGCGCAGTCCCGCAGACGCACGGTCGGCTTGGCGGCGAGCGGGTGGTCGGCGGCCATCACCGCCACCAGCCCCTGGCCGATGGTCATGATCGGCTGCAGATCGGCGCTCCGGGCCGGGCGGAAGATCAGCACCAGGTCCGTCTCATAGGCGATCAACGCCTGCAGAGCTTCGTGGTGGTTGCCGACCTTGACGTGGAAGTCGACGTTCTGGTGCTGCTTGCGGAACTCGAGGATCTCTTTGAGCAGCCATCCGCGCGTGAGCGCCTGGCTGCAGGCGATGCGGATCTCGCCCCGCTGCAGCCCCGATAGCTCCTGGATATAGGAGTGGACTCGCTGCAGGTCGGCTGACTGGCTCCGGATCCAGCGGATCAGCACCTCGCCCGCCGAGGTCAGGCGCATGCCCGAGTTGTCACGCTCGAAGATCGCGGCCCCGAGGTCGTATTCGACGTCCTGAATGCGCCGCAGCACCGCCGAGGGCGTGACGTTCAATCGCTGCGAGGCCTGCCGCACGGATCCGGCCCGCGCGACCTCGTCGATATAAGCCCAGACGCGCATGTTGCGCAGCGCCATAACCACCTCCGTGTAGACATTTCGGCTACACCCTAGAGGCCAAATCGGCATGTAGGCGGCAACGGCAAAGTCGCTAAGCACGAAACTCGACCTACGAAGCTCGGGGGATTGCTTACAATGTCGTCGTCACGCACATCTTTTTTGCTGTTGGGTTCTTCGGTCCTCGCCCTGGCCAGCGCCGCCGGCGCCCAGGCCCAGACCGCGACGGTGGACAATTCGGTTGAGGCCGTCGTCATCACCGGCTCCCGCCTCGGTTCGACCGGCTTCACCTCCCCGACGCCGGTCACCGTCGTGGGCTCCGAGCAGTTCCAGAATCTCGGCGCCACCAGCCTCTACAACGTGACCAAGGACATTCCGGTGTTCCGCAACAGCGGCGGCCCGGACAACCAGAACTCGGGCGTCCGCTCAGCCTCCCAGGCGGTGCTCGATCTGCGCGGCCTCGGCGGCTCGCGCACCCTGACCCTGATCGACGGCGCCCGGCCGATGCCGGTCAACACCTCCGGCACCTTCGACTCGGGCATGGTCCCGATGGCCCTGGTCGACCGAATCGACGTGATCACCGGCGGCGCCTCGGCGGCCTATGGTTCGGACGCGGTGGCCGGCGCGGTCAACATCATCCTCAAGCACCGGCTCGAAGGTCTCAACGGCACGGTCCAGTATGGCCAGACCCAGAAGGGCGACGTGGGCGAAGTCCAGGCCAGCCTGGGCTGGGGTCACGACTTCGCCGGCGGCAAGGGCCATTTGGTCATCGGCGGCGACTATGTCCGCAACCGCGGCGCCGGCACCATGTACACGCGCGACTGGGGCAAGAAGGAGCCGGGACTCCTCGGCCTGCCCGCCACCCGCGCCGCGGGCCTGCCGGCCAACATCCTGGCCAATAATGTCGAGCTGATCTCCTTCCATCCCGGCGGCCTGGTCACCTCCGGCCCGCTGAAGGGCACGGCCTTCGCGCCGGGCGGCACGCCCTACGCCCTGCAGTACGGCTCGCTGGTCGGCACCTCGACCCAGATCGGCACGTCGAATCCCGGCATGACCGCCTTCTACACCACGGCCCTGCGCCAGCAGTTCCGCCGCCATACGGCGATGATGCGGGCAGAGTACGACTTCACGCCGACCATCACCGGCTTCGCCCAACTGCAGTACGGCGCCCTCTGGTCGGGCGGCGGCGCCAGCCGTCAGCCCAACCCCGGCGCCTATATCGTCCAACGCGACAACCCCTACCTGCCGGCCGCGACCCTGGCGGCCATGGTCGCCAGCAACCTGCAGACCATCACCGTCAACCGCGTCAACACCGAGTACGGCCCCTCGGGCAGCGCCAACCGCACCGAGCTCTATCAGGGCGTCGCCGGCGTGAATGGCTCCTTCGACACCAGCTTCGGCGGCGTCTGGGACTGGGACGTGGGCGGCTCCTACGGCCAGTCGGTGGAGGCCGCGGCCTTCATCAACATCCCCAACCAGGCCAACCTCTACGCCTCGGCCTATGCGGTTCGGAACGCGGCCGGCCAGATCGTCTGCGGCCCGACAGCGACCAACCCCTATTTCAACGCCCAGAACGCCCTGGTGAAGGCGCAGCTGCTCTCCAACCTCGACGCCGGCTGCGTGCCCTCCAACATCTTCGGCTTCGGCTCGCTGTCGCAGGAGGCGATCAACTACTTCCTGCGTAGCGCCGAACAGCGCTCCGAGATGAAGCGCTACACCGCCACGGCCAACCTGCGCGGCAAGCCGATCAAGCTGCCGGCCGGCCCTGTGTCGGTCGCCGTCGGCCTGGAGTGGCGCCGCGATACGGTCGACTCGGTCGCCTGCGACCTTTGCCGGCGCAACGCCCTGACCTCGACCAACTCGGCCAATTTCGGCGGGGTGCAGAGCGTCAAGGAAGCCTACGGCGAAATCGGCGTCCCGGTGCTCAAGGACCTCACCCTGTTCCAGGCTCTCGACCTGAACGCCGCCATCCGCCGCACCGACTATTCGCTGAGCGGGGCGGTCACCACCTGGAAGGTCGGCGGGACCTGGGACCTGACCAATTTCTTCCGTCTGCGGGCCACGCGCTCGCGCGACATCCGCGCGCCCAACATCAGCGAACTCTTCAACCTGGGTTCGATGGGCGTGACCAACATCACCAACCCGCGCACGGGCGGCACCGGCATCGTCGGCTCTCAGACGACCGGCAACCCGAACCTGGTTCCGGAGATCGCCACGACCACGGTGATCGGCGGCGTGTTCGCGCCCAAGTTCGGCAACTTCATCGACGGCCTGCGCGTCTCGGTCGACCACTTCGACATCACGGTGAACGGGACCATCGGAAGCCTCGGCGCCCAGAATATCCTGAACGGCTTCTTCCTGCAGGGCATCCAGTCCTACGGCCAGTTCATCGTCCAGGACAACTCGGTGATCGGCATCGCCTCGGTGTCGGCCTCGCAGAGCAACGACGGCGTTCTCACCACCGACGGCTTCGACGTCGAGATCCTCTATCCGATCCCGCTGCAGGCGCTGAACATCCCCGGCCGGCTGCAGATCCGGGCGCTTGGAACCAACACCCGGCACCTGAAGACCATCCGCGCCGGCACCACCTCCGACACCGCCGGCTACGTCGGCGGGCTGATGAAGTGGGTCTGGAACGTCAACCTCAACTACGACATCGGCAAGCTGGGTCTCGGCCTGCAGGTCAAGACCACCTCGCATGTCGGCTACAACAACCAGCTGATCGGGCCCGATGACTCCCGCTACAGCCCGACCCTGGCCAACAGCGTCAATCGCAACCGC
>CANJKM010000174.1 GCA_947474805.1 Caulobacterales bacterium
CGACGCTGACACCGGCCGCCGTCTTGATGGCGGCGCGGATTCGGTTGTAGGTGGCGCAGCGGCAGATGTTTCCGCGCATGGCCTTGTCGATGTCGGCGTCGGTGGGCTTGGGGGTCTTGGTGATCAGGGCGGTGGCCGACATGATCTGGCCGGCCTGGCAGTAGCCGCACTGGGGCACGTCGAGCTCGAGCCAGGCCTTCTGCACCTTGGCCCCGACCGGGTTGGCCGCGATCCCTTCGATAGTGGTGATCGCCTTGTTCCCGACCGAGGAGACCTGGGTGATGCAGGACCGCACCGGATTGCCGTCCAGATGCACGGTGCAGGCGCCGCACTGGGCCATGCCGCAGCCGAACTTGGTGCCTTTCATCTGCAGGGCGTCGCGCAGCACCCAGAGCAAGGGTGTATCCGGCTCGATATCGACCATCTTGGTCTGGCCGTTGATCTTCAAGGAATACCGCATGCCTGCCCGGACCCTTCTTTATGAGGGAGCTTTTGATGTTCTTGTTATTAGGCGGGAATATAGGCGTTTTGGGCCCTCCGGACAACCGAAGGGCCACCACCGAGCTTAGCGGTTGATCAGCGCCGCGCCGGCCTTGGAGCAGACCTCGTCCTGGGCGCCGGCGCCGCCCGATGCGCCCACCGCGCCGATGATCTTGCCGCCCTCGACGAGCGGAATTCCACCGCGCGAGGCGATCATCCCGTCGAGGGTCATCTGATAGACGAGCCCGTTCTGGACATTGGTCTCGAAGATCTTGGTGTCGCGGCGGAAGTTAACCGCTGTCCGGGCCTTGTGCTGAGCCAACTCTACCGAGGCGAGCTGGGAGCCGTCCATGCGCGCGAAAGCGACCAGGTTGCCGCCCGAATCCACCACCGCAAGGTTCATCATCCAGCCGCGCTTCTTGCATTCGGCGACCCCGGCGTTGACCACGGCCTGGGCCCGCTCAAGCGATATCGGCGCGCCGTAGGGGGCGTTGAAGGGCATGGCGTCCGGTATGACGTCCAGCGGATTGGGCGCCGGGGTCTGGGCCAGGGCCTGAGAGGCCACCAGGGCGGCGGCGAGGAGGAGGGCGCTGAGGACGCGGGTCTTCATCTGAGGGTGAACCTTCTGAGCTTGAGGGGCGAAGGTCATCACTTTCGGCGCGTTCACGCCAGCCCCCGCTAGGCGCGGAGGCGGACTCGGGCTCCAATCGCGGGCATGAAGTTCGGACGGCATCATGAATTCCACCGGCTCTCGCGCACAGGCTGGCTCAGGGCCGCCGTGCTGGGGGCCAACGACGGCTTGGTCTCGACCGCGAGCCTGATCGTCGGGGTGGCCGCCGCCGCCACCGGCCGCAGCGAGATCATGATCGCCGGGCTGGCGGCGCTGGTCGCCGGGGCGATGTCGATGGCGGCTGGCGAATATGTTTCGGTCAGCAGCCAAGCCGATATCGAACAGGCTGACCTCGCCCGCGAGCGCAAGGAGCTGGAGGAGACGCCAGAGGCCGAGGAAGCCGAGCTTGCCGGCATCTATCGCCAGCGGGGTCTCGACGCCGACACGGCGAGGATCGTCGCTCAACAGATGATGGCCAAGGACGCGCTCGCCGCCCACGCCCGCGACGAGTTGGGGATTTCCGAATTCACCACCGCCCGGCCGATCCAGGCGGCTTTCGCCTCGGCTGGCGCCTTCGCCGCGGGGGCGGCGGCGCCGCTGGTCCTGGCGGGGCTGGTCGCCGAGGGGATGATCATCCCGGTGGTGACGGTGGCCTCCGTCGTGCTGCTGACGGTGCTGGGGTGCCTCGGCGCCAAGGCCGGCGGCGCGCCCATGCTGCGCGCCGCGATCCGGGTGACCTTCTGGGGCGCCTTCGCCATGGCTCTCACGGCCGGCGTCGGGCGGCTGGTCGGGACTGCGATCTGAAAAGGGCGTAAGGGTTTAAGGATGAAACCCGTCCTCGCCGCGCTACTGGTCTTGGGTCTGCTTCAGGGCTGCGCCTCGGGGCCTTCGATATCCTCGGCCGGGCGGTCGGGACAGGCTTTCGCGCAGAAGACCTGCAGCCGCTGCCACGCCATCGGGGCGCAGGGCGCCAGCCCCAAGCCGCACGCGACGCCTTTCAGGGAGATCGCCCAGCGCTACGACGACCGGACCCTGGCGAGCGAGTTCGACGCCCTCGCGCGGATGGGCCATTACGAAATGCCGCCGCTGACGATTAGCGCTCCCGACCGGCGCGCCCTATCGGCCTATATCGGCAGCTTCCGCGCCCCCGAGGAGGGGCGCTGATCCAGCCCATTCCTGGTCCTGCGCCATCCTGCGGCAGCCCGTGCGGGCGTCGTCGGACGGAAGGCGCACGCCGGTGCGGGGGATGCAGTCCTCTTGCGAGGCGGGGATCAGCGGCTTGTCGAGCGACAGGCTGACCGACAGCGACTTGCTGCTCCCGCCGCCGCCCCGGCCCCTGCGGCCCGAAAGCCGCGTTTCCTCATAGGCGATGCCCAATTCGCCCGATTGGCCCACCGGGATGACGGTGACGGCGTAGGCGCTGCGATAGCCGCCGGTGCCGATCGCGGCCCCGACCTCGCCGTGGATTGCGCGCTTTTCGGGCAGGATCAACGCCGGTTCCGGATCGGGCCGGTTCAGGAACTCGTCGATCTGCCTGTTGGTGGCTTCCTGCGACGACGTCATCGGCGCGCCGCTGCCGCCGGGCGCGGTCGCGATGGCGCCCTCTTGAGCCTGGGCGGCGCCCGCCATGGCCGCTGCTGAGAAAGCCGCCAGGGCGATTGTTCGAAAGGCCATCGGATACTCCCCACTCAGGAGACGCTACTGCCCATTTCGGCGCCCAATTAGGGCGAACCGGAGCCCCCTTGAGTTGGCCGCGAACGCCGTTGTCCTCAAGCCTATGCCCGGTTTAGCGGCTTCCTGCGCCGCGCGAAGGGGCAGGCGCGATCCCGGCGAGAAAATCGCGCGCCGCCCGTTATTTGACCAACGGATTCTAAGGTCATTTATGACCCAAATATTCGCCCTTTGGTTGCGAGGCGCGGCCTCGTTTTGAGCCGGATCAAGACGCCTAGGGCGCGGGCGGGGGAAGGCTTCTCGAAAATAGGGGAGTGATGCGCCGCCATGTCCAAGATTGAAGATCCTTCGACGATCCCGTCCGATCGCGGCCGCTATTCGACGGTGGCGATCGCCTTCCACTGGGCGACCGCGGCGGCGATCGGCCTGCAGGTGTTCATGGGCTGGCGGATGGAGGAGGCCGATGGCCTCGGCCGCGCCTCGCTGCTGTCGCTGCATAAGTCGGTCGGCATCACCATCCTGCTGCTGACGGCCGGGCGACTGATCTGGCGGAAGATGAACCCGCCGCCGCAGGCGCTTCCGGCGCATAGCGAAGCCGAACGCAAGATGGCCAGATGGGCGCACGGCGGATTCTACGCCCTGCTTCTGGGCCTGCCGTTGACCGGATGGGCGCTGAGCTCGATGACCCAGAGCGGAGGGCTGAGGCTGTTCTCGGTGCTGCCTTGGCCGAATTTCCCGCTGCTGCGGATGCTGCCGGGCAAGACCCAGGACTCGCTGTCGGAGGTGATGGACAGCACCCACACCGCCCTGGTCTGGATTATGCTGGCGCTTCTGGCCCTGCATGTGCTCGGGGCGCTGAAGCACCATTTCATTTCGCGCGATTTCACCCTGTCGCGGATGATCCGGGGCGTGACCCCCGGCCAGTTCGCCAGCGCGCGTTTGGCGGCGGTGCCGCTGGCCGCGATCGGCCTATGGGGCGCGGTCACCCTGCCCAAGCTGCCGGAGGCCAAGCCCCGGCCCGCGCCGGCCAGCCTCGCCTCGGCCGATCTTTATCTCGACGTCGTCCAGCCCATGCTGAACCGCCGCTGCACCAGCTGTCACAGCGACGGCGACGCGCGGGGCGCCTTCTCGCTGGCGAGCTATGAGTCGCTGTCGCGCGGCGGCCGCGACGGTCCGGTGCTGGTCCCCGGCGACCCGGCCAAGAGCGACCTCTACCAACGCATCACCCTGGCCCACACCGAGGAGCGGGCCATGCCGCAAGGCCAGCGCCCGGCGCTGAAGCCGGCCGAGGCCGAGGCCCTGGCGGCCTGGATCGCCATCGGCGCGCCGGGCCACGGCGCTATCGGATCGCTGCGCCTGTCCGACAAGCAGAAGCAGACGGTGGGCGAGCTGCTCGGCGTGGGCGAGACCACCGCAGCGAAGGGCGCGGCCCTGACCGGCGCGCAGGAAGTCCTGCCGGTGGTCGCCAAGGCCGATCCGGAGGCGATCCGGACGCTGGAAGGCACGGGCTTTGTGGTGCGGCCGGTCTCCAACGTCAGCAATCTGCTCGACGTCAACTTCACCGAGAACCGTGAGCTGACGGCGACCGACTACGCCAATCTGGCCAAGATCGGGACGCAGGTGCGGACCCTGTCGATCTTCCAAGGCGGGGTGAACGACGCCGAGCTGAAGCTGATCGCGAGCTTCCACAACCTCGTCCGGCTGCGGCTGGCCGGCAATCCGATCACCGACAGCGGGGCGTCTCAGTTGCAGGGGATGAAGAGCCTGCGCGAACTGACCCTGGCTGAATCCGAACTCGGCGACGCGGGCCTGCAGCAGCTGGCCTCCGCGCCGGCGCTGCAGCGGCTCTATGTCTGGAAGACCCGGGCCACCAAGGCCGGGGCCGACCTAGCCAAGGCCCAGCATCCCGGCGTAAAGATCGTGGTGGGGCTAGCCCGCGCGGACGTTCCCGCGCCCGGCCCGATGATGCAACCGGTGAACTGATGCGAACTCTTGGCCCTGTCTCCTGGTTGTCCGTCGCCGGCCTCTGCGCGCTTGCCGCGGGGTGCGCAACGGCCGGCCCGGAGACGGGCCTGGACACGGCCCAGGTGCGGGGCCGCGACCTGGCCGAGCGCCAGTGCATGATCTGCCATACGCCGACCGGCTCCTCAGGCGGGCCGTCCGGCGCGCCGTCCTTCGCCCAGCTGGGCCGGCGCTACAATCCGCTGACCTTCCAGCGGCGGGTTCGGGAAGTGGCCGGCGGCGCCCACTATCAGATGCCGCCCTCGACGCTGACGCCCGAGGAAGCCGAAGACATCGGCGCCTATATCGACGCGCTGGCCGCCTCGGGCGCGCGCTGAAGCAAACAGAATCCGAACACGCTTAGGCCCGCCGCGACGGTGATCGCGGCGGGCCTTTTGCCGTGTCGATCGAGGCGAGGCCTAGGAAATGCGCTTGGACTTCGGCTTCTCAGGCAGGTTCACCCAGATGTGGACGCTGAAAAGCAGCACGCCGAAGAAGGCGAAGGCGGAGACGACAAAGCTGAGGAAAATCAGTGTCGAAAGAGGCATCGCAGTTTCTCGATTGGAGGGTGAAGGGGCTGGGTGCTAGGCCCTCAGAGGGATTGCTGACTGACCACGCGGTAGGTGTGTTCGCCGTCGTCACGCTTGATGGTGACGTATTCGCCGGGGATGAAACGTTCGTCCTCGAAGCGAAAACCGACGTCCGAGTGGCCCTGGCCGGTGGGGTAATCGACGCTCCAGCGGCCGCCGGGGCCGTGCACCAGCTGGCCAATCTGTTCGCCCTCGGGGTCGATGCGGGCGACGCGGCAGCGGGCCGGGTCGGCCTTCCAGGCGACGGGGTCGATCTGGCCGTTCTCATTCAGCGGCAACAACATCCGATAGGCGTGGCCCGGGTCTCCCTCCGGATGGCCGGGCTCGCGCGCCAGCTCCAGTCGGATGAGTTTGAAGGCGGTTCTAGGCCTCATCGGTTCAACCCTTTCGTGTATGGACGCTAGGGCCTGGCTCCAGTCCGACCTTGACCTGGATCAAGTGGAGGAGGGGAATGCGGGCCGATAAGCCCCTGTCCCTCCGAGAGCGCCCCGATGAAGCACGCCGTAATCGTCGGACACCCCGACCCTGAGAGCTTCAACCTTAGCCTGGCCAAGGCCTATGGCGCGGCGGCCAGCAAGCGGGGCCACAAGGTGGTCCTGCGCGACCTCTACCGGATGGGGTTCAACCCCTGTCTGGGGGCCCAGGAGCTGCCGGGGCCCGGGTTCAAACCCGGCGCGGACGTGGCCGCCGAGCGGGCGCTGCTTGAAGGCGTAGACGTCTTCACCTTCGTCTATCCGCTGTGGTTCAACGCGCCGCCCGCCATCCTGAAGGGGTATCTCGACCGCGTGTTCGGGTTCGGGTTCGGCTATGGCCCGATCCGAGGCGGCGGGAACACGCCGCTGCTGACCGGCCGGAAGATGCTCAGCCTGACGACCTCGGGCGCCCCGGAGGACTGGCTCCGCGGGCAGGCCGACTGGGGCGCGATCCGCACGCTGTTCGACGGCCATTTTTCGTCGGTCTGCGGGCTGCAGGTCCTCGACCACCTGCACTTCGGCGGCATCGTTCCGAACATGACGCGCGACTCCGCGGTCGCGGAGCTGGACCGCGTCGACGAGGCCTTCAAGCGGCTGTTCTGATCAGTCGGTCCGTTCGGCCAGGACGACCATGCGCACCAGCTCCGACAGGCTGCCCGCGTGCATCTTGGTCATGACGTTGGCGCGATAGACCTCGACCGTTCGCGGGCTGATGCCCAGGTCGCGCGCCACCACCTTATTGGGCTGGCCCGCCACCAGCCTGTCGAGCACCTGCCGCTCGCGGGTGGAGAGGGCTCCGAGGCGTTGATCGACCTCGGCGGATTCGCGCGTCGGGGCCGGGTTCGGGCGCCAGCTTTCAAAGGCGGTCTGGATCGCCCGCAGGATGGCGCCGTCATCGA
>CANJKM010000175.1 GCA_947474805.1 Caulobacterales bacterium
CCGAGCTGTCGGAAATCTTCACCACCTTGGTCACGCCCTTGACCTTCAGGGCCGCGGCGTCGTCGTAGCCGGCGAGCTTGCCGCCGAAGACGGGGCACTGGGCGATGGCCGCCAGCTTCACGCCGGCCGGCAGGGCGTCGATGCCGAACTTGGCCGTGCCGTCGACCTTGCCGGGACCGTCCATCCGCTTCCGCGGCTTGCCGATCAGGGTGTAGTCGCCGGCCGACTTCAGCGCGGGCTTCTCCGGCACGGGCATGGTCGCGGCGGCGTCGACCAGCACGCCGTAGTCCATCTTGCGGCCGGTCGAGACGTGCAGCACCTGACAGCTCTTGGTGGTACAGCTGGCGCTGTCCACGCCCCAGGCCTTGGCGGCGGCGGCGACCAGCATGACGCGGGCCGCGGCGCCGGCCTGACGCAGAGGTTGGTAGGTGGTGCGGACCGAGGTCGAACCGCCGGTGGTCTGCCCCATCGGGCCGGCCCCGTACTTGGCGCCCGCGGGGGCGAACTCGACGCGGACCTGGTCGATGTCGACCGACAGCTCCTCAGCCACCATCACCGGCAGGGCGGTGTTGACCCCCTGCCCCATTTCGGACTTGGGCAGGACCACGGTGACCATGCCGTCGCGCCCGACCTTCACCCAGACGTTCGGCTGGAAGAAGGCCGCCTTGGCTCCCTGGGCGAGGGCCGGAGCCGCGCCGACCATCAGGCCGCCGCCGAGCGCCGCGCCCGCCTGTAGCACCCAGCGTCGGCTGGGCTGCTTCTTGTTCGAGAGGTTCATTTCGCCGTCAGCCATGATCGCCTCCCTTAAGCCTGAGCCGCTTTGTGGATCGCCGCGCGGATCCGGTTGTAGGTGCCGCAGCGGCAGACGTTTCCGCTCATGGCCGCATCGATCTGCTCGTCGGTGGGCTTGGGCGTCTTGGAGAGCAGAGCCGCCGCCGACATGATCTGGCCCGACTGGCAGTAGCCGCACTGGACGACGTCCAGGTCGAGCCAGGCCTTCTGCACCCGCGCCCCGACCGGGGTGGCGCCGACGGCCTCGATGGTGGTCACCTTCTTGGCGCCGAGGCTGGAGACGGGCGTGATGCAGGAGCGGACGGCCACGCCGTCGACCTGCACAGTGCAGGCGCCGCACTGTGCGATGCCGCAGCCGAACTTGGTGCCGGTCATCTGCAGCACGTCGCGCAGGACCCAGAGAAGCGGCGTGTCTGCGTCGACATCGACGCTCCGCGCCTTGCCGTTGACGGAGATGGTGTAGGCCAAGGGGACGACTCCCAGGGTGTGTTTATTGGTTGCCGCCAGTATGGGGTTTTCGGCCGATTTCGGATAGATCACGGCCGGATATAATTGGAACAGTAATGGATACACTCCCCGAGTGGCCGGCCTACGGCCTGGCGGCCGATGTCCGGCCCGTACTGGCCCTGGCGATGGCCGCGGGCGAGCCGGTGGCGCTCGCCACCCTGCACGCCGCCCAGGGCGGAGCGCCCCGCCCGCCGGGGGCCCAGATGCTGATCGGGCTCAACCGATTGTCCGGCTTCCTGTCCGGCGGCTGCGTCGAGGGCGACGTGGCGGCTCACGGGCGGCAGGTGATCGACACCGGCCAGCCGGTCCGTCTGATCTATGGCGAGGGCAGCCCCTACCCCGACATTCGCCTCCTATGCGGGGCGCGTATCGACGTCCTGGTCGAGCGCATCATGCCGGGCGATCCGGCCGCCGAGCGGCTGCTTGAGCTGACCAGGCGCCGGCAATCCGCCCTCTGGGTCACCGACGGCCGCGCCCGCGCCTGCCTCGCCGCGGGCGAAACCGCGCCGTCGATGCAGGATGCGGTCACCCGGCTCTACGCGCCCGTGCCGAGGCTGGCCGTGGTCGGCTCCGACCCGACCGCCCTGGCCATCGCCGAGCTGGCCTCGCGGGCGGAGTTCGAAACCACCCTGATCCGCCCCAAGGGCCCGCAGACAGGGCCCGGCCTGGCCGGCGTCGCCTATATGCGCCAGGACGCCGACGTCGCCCTCCGCGCCATCGGCCTCGATCGCTGGACCTATGTGGCGGTGGCGACCCACGACCTGATCACCGACGAGGCGGCCCTGGCCTACGCCCTGCCCTCGCAGGCGGCCTATGTCGGCGTCCTGGGCGCGCGGCGGCGCATCCCCGAGCGGCTGGCGCGGCTGAAGGCGATGGGTGTGCCGGACACGGCCCTGGACCGGATGAAGGCGCCCATCGGACTCGACCTCGGCGGCAAGGCCCCGTTCGAGATCGCCGTGGCGGTGATGGCGCAGATCGTCGCCGACTGGTCGGCGCGACAGGACCACTGACGGCTAGGCGTAGGCCCGCTGTAGGAACCAGTAGAGCCCCAAGCCCACCAGATAGGCGGCGGCCAGATCGGTGACGATCACCCGCGGCAGGGCGATCTTCAGCTTCACCATCAGGGCGGCGATGCCGATCACCGTCAGCACCAGGCTGATCTGGCCGATCTCGACCCCCAGATTGAAGCCGACCAGCAGCTGCGCCAGCTTGGCGGGCGGAATCTGCTGCTCCAGCAGGTCCGACGCGAAGCCGAAGCCGTGGATCAGGCCGAACACCAGGGTCACGATCAGCCGCAGCCGCCCGGCGTCCCGCAGGTGTCCCGAGATCATCAGATAGTTGGCGGTGAACAGGCCCGCCCCTAGGGTGAGCAGCGCCGGCAGCCCCCCCAAGCCCAGCATCTTCATGACCGCCATCCCGATCATCAGCCCGCCCATGCCGAGCGCGACAAACAGCGGACGGTGGGTCTGGACGGCGATGTTCTCGGCCCCGATCAGGGCGATGGTCAGGGCGACCAGGGCGTCGATATATTCGGCGTGGGGCCGCAACAGGCCCGTCACCGCCAGGGCCAGGGTGGCGCTGTGGCCCAGGGTGAAGCCGGTGACCACGAACAAGAGGTCCTTCGTCCGGCGCGAGATCAGCACCAGCCCCACCAGGAAGGACATGTGATCCACCCCGGTGAAGATGTGCATCATCCCCATCTTGATATAGTCGAGGAAGCTGGCCTTCTCGAGGTTGTGCTCGCCCTGGGCGCCCGAGACTTCCAGGCTCTGCTTGTCCGCCGTCATCAGCTGCTCGACGAACTCGCCGTCGCCGGTCTGCACCTGGGCGAAATTCACATGGCTCGGCACGGTGTCGAAGAAGGCGTGGGTCGAGACCACCATCGCCTTGGGGCTCGGGCACTGGAAGATGAACTCGAACCGCCGGTAGCCGACGGTCGAGCCCGCCGGGGTCGCGCCGCCCTGCATCGGGCAGGCCTTGCCCTCGGCCGTGGCCTCCAGCCGGCCGGCCAGATAGGCGCCGAGCTTCAGGTTGGAGGGCTGGTCCTCGCCCTTCGCCGCCAGGCGCTTAGCCTCGATGTCGGGCACGGCGAACGATAGATAGATGGTCGACCCGTCGATCCGCCAGGCCGAGTGGGTCTCGCTTCGGGTGTGCGCCAGCGCCCCGCCGCCGAAGGACAGGCTGGCCGTGATCAGCAGGGCGAGGGCGAGGAGAAGCCGCCGCATCATTTGAATTCCGGCTGGATCAGGACCTGCGCCTTGGAGCGGAGGAACTTGACCTGGGCGGTCTGCACCCGGGTGATCTCCTGGCGTTTGTAGTCGGCCAGCACCCGTTCGCGCGCCGCCGGGAAATCGAGCTGCAGCGAGGCGTCGTTCTTGACCATGGCCACGACGTGTACGTCGGGTCCGTCGACGATGGGGTCGGAGACCTGGCCGCTCCTCAGATATTCGATGGTGTTGTAGAGGCGCGGCCCTAGGTGGATCTTGGCGGCGAAGTTGAACTCTTCACCGTTCAGCTTCTTGCTGGAGACGAGGCCGAAAGGCGCTGCGATGGCGATGGCGTTGGCGACGCCGCCCGCCCGGATGGCCTTGGCCGCCGCCTGCGCTTTTTCGACCTGCGCGGCGGGCGCGATTAGGTCGATCGCGGTCATGCTGCCGTCAGTGACATAGTCGGGTTTGTGGGCCTCATAGAAGGCCTTAAGCACCTTGTCGTTCGGCTCCGCGGCCGTGACATTGGCGGCCACCTGCTGCTCGACGCCCGCGACCATGGCGGCCCGCACGTCCGGGTCGGTGCCCTCGAAATCCAGCGCCATGCCGCGCTGGACCAGCAGCTCCTCCTTGATCATGTCGTTCAGGACCTGGAGCTTCTGCTCCTTGGTCGCCTTGGAGATGGGGATCGAATAGAGGCTTTCGAGCTGGGCGATGAAGTCGGTCTGCAGGATCGGGCGCTGGTTCACCGTCGCCACATTCTCGGGCGCGACCACCGTGCTGGAGGTGCCGCCGGACTTGAACAGGCCAAAGCCCGCGATACCGAGACCCAGGACGGCGCCGACGGCCAGCAGGATGAAGGAGCGGCGCGGGTTCACCTGCGATAGGGTTTCGCGCAGGCTCGGCACCTCGCCCAGGCTGGAGCTTTCGGTCGGCGCTTTGGTCTTGGCCGGTTTTTGGGGGGGCGTCATCGTGCTCTCGCTTCTCAGCTCTTGGCGCCGGATGGGGCGGCGGCCTGGAGGCTGGCCGCCTTGATATAGACGGCCAGGGCCCGGATCACGGCCGGGCGCAATTTGTCGATGAAGGCCGGGCAGACGCCGTGGCGGCCATGGACGATGGAGTCGAAGATCGCCTTCCGGTCGCCGCCATAGATCCATTCCTTGTCGGTCAGGTCCGGCGCGCCATAGGCCGAGACCCCCTTGCCGTCTTCGGAGTGGCAATCGTAGCAGCTGCCCTTGTCGTTCCAGATCTTGAAGCCGCGTTCCAGCGCAGCGGCGTCGGCCGGCGGGGCCTTGCCCTGTAGCTTGTCGAGGTAGGCCATCACATCCCGTGTATCGCCGGCGGTGATCTGGCCCGATCGGCCGAGCCCCGGCATGTCGGTGACATTGCGGGCCTTGCGGTTGGGCGAGCGGATGCCGAACAGGACGGTTCGCTCGATCTCCGTCACCTCGCCGCTGTCATACAGCCATACCGCGTCGGTCAGGTCGGGCGCGCCCTTGGCGTGGCTCCCCTTCATGTCCTTGCCGTGGCAAGCGGCGCAGTCTTTCGCGAAAGCCGGCTTGGCGATCGAGACAGCGTGGCGGGTCAGGCCGGGGTCGGAGAGGATGGAATCCGGAGCGGCGCGCAGCAGGCGGGCGTCGAGCATGCGCCCGCGAATCTGCCAGCTCGCGAACAGGACGATCGTAAGCACCAGGGCCGCCAGGGCCCATAGTCGGCGATCCTGGAGATCGAGGCGCGGACGCCGCCGGGTCTCGCTCACGATGCTGCTCTCCATTCACGGCCGTCGGGATTGTATGGCCGCGCCACCCCCATACGCACAAGCGACCCGCAATCCCTCGTCGTGCGGCTTCGCTGGACCCTAGAGGCGACTTTGGTTATTAGGACGCGGCCCGTCTTTGGGGCCGCCGCGGAGGGTGCATGCCGAAAGAGGAGTTCCTCGAGTTCGAAGGAATGGTGACCGAGTTGCTGCCCGAGGGCCGCTACCGGGTCCAGCTCGACAACGACCACATGGTTTTGGCCTATACGGCCGGCCGTATGAAGCGGAACAAGATCCGGACCCTGGTCGGGGATCGGGTGACCGTTGAAATGACGCCCTACGACTTGAGCAAGGGCCGCATCACCTTCCGTCACAAGACCGAAGGCCCCGCGCCGACGCCCGGCGCGCGCCCGCAGTTCCGACGGCGCTAAGAACGCAGAATGGCCGCCGGAACCCGGCGGCCATCACGCTTCCAATAACGCGATTGGGCTTTAGACGCCCTGCCAGCGCCGCACTCGTCCCGTGTCGACGTGGACGAAGTTGGACCGCGGATAGAAACCCACCCCGCCGATCTGCATCGAAAGCGCCGCGTCGCGCAGATGCGCCAGCTGCACGCCGTCCAGCCGGATATCCATCGCCTGGCCTTCCATGTGCAGGCTGTGGGTGGCGACGCCGGTCGCCTTGCCGCCCTTGGCGCGCAGGGCCGCGTTGGTCTGCGGCGAGCGGTAGCCGGAAATGATCTGATAGGGGTTTTTGCTCTCGACCTTCGAGGAGAGGATGTGGAGCAGATCGAGCAGCTTCCTGTCGATCGGGGCGACCTGGCCGGTGCGGAAGTCGCGAAGAACCTTGTTCACCGCCTGCAGGGCGTCGGGCACATAAGCCCCGTTCTCGAAATAGACGGCGTCGATCTTTTCGCCGGTGTGCAGGTTCTGCATCAGGGCCCGGCGGGGGGCCGAAACGAGGTCGGCCGCGAAGCCTGCTTGGGGGAGAAGGAGCCCGCCGAGGGCGCCCAGACCGAACTTCAGGATATCGCGTCTCGCCTGCACGCCAACACTCCACGCAACCTACTGTGCGTGCAGAGTTGGGGGCCCGGCTCAACAAATCAACAATCAGGCGCGATTTTTGCCTGCGTCCAATAGTCTCAACAGGGTCGTATCCCAGTCATAAATGTCGTTGCGGAAGTTGAGCTTGGCCGTACCGTCAACGAAGACCGTCCAGTAAAATAAATATACCGCCAGAGGCCGGCTGAGGGGGACACGAGTGGTCTCGCCTTCCAGGAGAATCCCGTCGATTCTCTCGGCGCCGGGCCCATCGCTGAGCACCAGCCGGGTCATGTCGATCGCCCGCTCCAGACGCACGCAGCCGTGACTGAGGTTGCGCATGTCCCGCTGGAAGGCGGACTTGACCGGGGTGTCGTGAAGATAGACGCCGTAGCGATTGTCGAAATC
>CANJKM010000176.1 GCA_947474805.1 Caulobacterales bacterium
CTCAACGCAGAGCCGGACTCCTTCGCCCGCGCCTATTATCTCCTGCACGGTCCCTCGATCTGCGCGATCGGTCTGAGGACCGCCGACGACCTGCAGGCGCTCGGCCGCGCCACGGCCTTCCACTGCCAGCGCTTCGCCAGCCAGGCGGGCCCCAACGAACTGAGCATACCTTCGATCCGGGCGCCTGACGGGGCGCTGATCTATTTCGTAAGCGAGCGGGTGGAGTCCGCCGGACTCTATGAGATCGAGTTCAATATCGAGGCCGAGCCGCGGGAGGGGGCGGCTGGCGGCCTAGACCGTGTGGATCATGTCGCCATGGCGCTGCCCCAGGATAAGATGAACGCCTGGGTCCTCTACTACCGGGCCGTTCTGGGGTTGGAGCCCAAGCCCACCATGGTGCTGCCCGATCCCTATGGTCTGGTCCGCAGCCGCGCCATGGCCGACAAGGACCGGACCGTGCGTTTCCCGCTCAATATCGCCATTGGGAGAAACACCACCACGGCCCAGTCGATCGCCGCCCAGCACGGAGCGGGGGTCCACCATGTGGCGTTCGGCTGCCACGGTCTGCTCGATCTAGTCGAATCCCTGCGCGCGGCCGGCGCGCCCCTGCTCCACATTCCCGACAACTACTACGAGGACTTGGCCCTTCGGTTTGACCTGCCCGAGGCGCTGATCGAGCGGGTGCGCCGCCTCGGCGTCCTCTACGATCGGCAAGGCGACGGCGAGTTCCTGCACGTCTATACCGAGCCCTTTCAGGGGCGGTTCTTCTTTGAGTTCGTCGAACGGCTGGGCGGCTATGACGACTATGGTGCCGTCAATGCGCCGGCCCGGATGGCCGCCCATTCGCGGCTGATGCGCCAGGGCGCTGCGGCCGAAGCCTGATCCCGCCGCGATCTAGGGCGTGACGTAGCGCAGGATCATTTCGGTCACCGTATCCTTGCGGTGCGTTAGCGCCTTGGGCGAGCGCATGTCGACCTTGAAGATGGTCGAGAAAGTGTGCCGGTTGGAGACGTTGAAGAAGCACAGGGCGCTGATCGACATGTGCAAGTCGATCGGGTCGAGATCCTTGCGCATGACGCCTTCCTTGACGCCGCGGGCGCACAGGGTCTTGAGCCGTTGGATGGCGTTGGAGTTGACCGCGGCAATGTTGGGCAGCGCGGCCATGTTCTCGCCGCGGTGGATGTTTTCCACCATGACCAGCCGGATGAAGTCCTCGTTGTTTGTCTGATAGTCGAAGGTGAAGCGCACAAGCTCGGCCAGGGCCTCGAGCGGCGGAAGGGCCTCAAGGTCGACGTCGTGCTCGATCGCGCGGATGCGCCGGTAGCACTCTTCCAGCACGGTGCGGTAGAGGCCCTCCTTGCTGCCAAAGTAGTAGTAGATCATCCGCTTGCTGGTGTGGGTGCGGTCGGCGATCTCATCGATGCGCGCGCCGCTCAGCCCGTGCTCGGAGAACTCGTGGGTCGCGACCCCGATGATGTTCGCGCGCGTGCGCTCGGGGTCGTTGACCCGGGCCGTCTTGGCCGCGGGCTTCTTAACGGCTTTAGCCGTTTTCGGGGCCATGTCTCATCCTGCCGTCGCCGTCCTGAACACCAGAGGGTCGACCGTCTCTAACCTGTTCGTTCAGGCGCCGGAAGTCATCCGGGCCCCGCGTCCCTCATTGAGCCCAAGGGCGCGCGCCGCAAGGGCGTCGCGGTCAATCTATCTCGACTCGCTTCACCTCGCCCAGGATCAGGACATAGGAGGCGACCCAGATCAGGGCGACGACGGCGATATAGGCGAGGGCGTAGAAGAAGGAGCCGGTCCGCGCCACGATTAGGCCAATGATCAGGGGGGCACGATCCCCGCCAGATTGGCGCAGAGGTTGAAGACCCCGCCGGTCAGGCCGATCAGCTTTTTGGGCGCCACGTCGGCGATAAGCGTCCAGCCAAGGTTGCACATACCCTGGCCGAAGAAGGCCACGGAGATGGTCGCCACCACCAGGGAATCGCTGTCGACGAAATTGGCCGCGACGATAGTCGAGGCCAGCAGCAGGCCGCCCACCACGGGCAGCTTGCGCGCGATGCTGGCAGATCCGGTCCGCTTGAGCAGGATGTCGGAAATGAAGCCCCCGGCCATGACCCCGACCGAGGCGGCGATGAAGGGCATGACGGTGAAGAAGCCGACCTTGAGCCAGGCCATGTGCCGCTCGGTGGCCAGATAGGTCGGGAACCAGGTCAGGAAGAAGACCAGGGGGGAGTTGCTGGCGAACTGGCCGATCGAGGCTCCGAGGATCTGACGCTTTCGGATCAGCTTGCCGATCGACGACCAGCTGAACGGTGTTCGCTCGCCCGTGTGGGCGAGGCCGCCGCCGCGTTCGATATGGTCGAGCTCCGCCTGGCTGACGCGCGTCGTCTTGTGCGGGTCGCGATAGAGGCCAAACCAGGCCAGGCCGAAAATCATGCCGAAGACGCCCACCCCGATCAGCAGCGAGCGCCAGCCGAAGCTCGACACCACCCAGAACAGGGCGGGGCTCAGAAAGGCGAAGCCGAAATACTGGCCCACCGAATAAACTCCGGTGGCGCGGGCGCGCTCGGCTTGAGGGAACCAGATCGACAGGATGCGGCTGTTGGTCGGATAGCAGGGAGCCTCGGCGACCCCCAAACCGAAGCGGAAGGCCAGCAGCGAGCCGAGGTTGAAGGCGAAACCCTGGAGCAGGGTGAAGATCGACCAGACGGTCACCGACAGGCCGTAGGTCAGCCGAGCGCCGAAGCGATCGAGGAAGATGCCGCCGGGGATCTGGGCCGTGGCGTAGGTCCAGGAGAAGGCGGAGAAGACCAAGCCCATGACCGCGGCGTCGAGGCCGAGGTCTTTCGAAAGGAAGGGCGCCGCGACGCTGAGCACGGTGCGGTCCAGATAGTTGATCATGGTGCCGATGGTGATCAGCCCCAGGATGAAGAAGCGCATGTGGCTCGTGTGGGGGCGAGCCGCGGCCGCTCCCTCAGTCGTGGCTTGGTTCGACACGCGCGTTTCCCTAGGTTCGGAGCGTGAGCGATACTTTGCCGCTCACCTGCCCATTTGATTGCGCGCTATCATAACGCACCAGTCCGTATAGTGGAAAAGGCAACCGAACGCTCATCGACGGCGTAATCTCCGATGCGGCAGGGGCCTGGCGCTAGGCCACGTCGGCGTACTGGATGCCGCGGTCGGAGTTGTGGATCAGGCCCGGCGCCGGCCGCGGACGCTCGAAGGCCATGTTGAGCGCGTCCAGGGCTATCTCGGCGGCCAGGTCAGAGGGTGACGGGGCCTGCGCCAGGCGCGTGAGGTTCCTCAAGCTTCTCCGGCGTCACTTCTGTGGAGGTGTGGGCGACACCGACTGAGATCCGGTACTCAGCGCCCGAGAAGTAGAAGTCGATCGACGGCGCACCCAGCCCGCAAGCCTGCGCCGCCGCCGCGGCCGCGATCCACTGCTGGACTTCCATGGCCGCGACGCCAGCCTGTTCGATCACCCAAAGCGGATCCCAGGCGTCGAAGACGTCCAGTTTCCCGGCGGCGAAGGCCTCCAGGAATTGCTTGTCCCAGGCAGGGTTGAGGCGGAAGTCCTTGGCGGTCCTCTCACCGCTGGCGACCTTTTGGCCTCCCTCTTCTGTCCACCTGGCCAACTGGGCGATCCATTCAGTCCGCCCCATGCCCCCGTTCATTCCCCCGTGCAGGAGATAGCGGGCGATATCAGGGTCGGTGCTGCCTAGGTCCTGTGGAAAGATGTTCGCGGGATGATGCGAAAGCCCGCCGCTGCCAATGAAAGCCGTGCGAAGGCCCAATGTCTTCACATAGCGCCCCACCGCGGCGCCGAACGACCGCACGCGGCGGAACGACGAGACGGGTCGGCAGGTGGTGTTGATCAGTATCGGCAAGACTGGATAGCGGTCGAGGCCGCCGGCGAGACCCTGTAGCGGCTGCGAAAAGCCGTGGTCGACAGTCATCGCGTGGGACACCGCGACATCGAAGTCCGCCGATCTCAGCGATTCAATGCATCCCCAGGCGACGGGCTGCGGCACGTTCAGGCGGCCTGGATGGCCGCCATAGTCATCGACCGCCTCGCAGTTCAGGCCGATACAGAAGGGCGGCACCATCTGTAGGTGCACGCCGGTGTAGTGATCCGGCGCGAAGATCACCACCAGTTCGGGATCAAAGGCCTGCAATGCCCTGGCGCGCGCCTCGTAGGCGGCGACCAGACTTTCGTGTTCGGGAGGCCTTGGCATCGGCGCTCCAAGCGCCGGCCCGTGAGATACACAGGTAAGCAGATAGGGCATCGCTCCTCCTCGGACCGTCATGGCGGCTCTTCGCCTCGCCCGATCCAATCGGTAGTCCTTTATGGTCGGGGGCGCCTGCAGGCGCCCGGCAATAAGCCGCATAGACTATTTATTTATCATGATATCAATCTCCGTAATATCCCGGAGATAGGACGAGGAAGAAACACCATGAGGCTTGCCAGCTTCACCGCCGACGGTCACGACCGGCTCGGCCTTGCCGCCGGTAGCCGGCTGATCGACTTGAACGCAGCTGCACGTCAGCTGGGGCTGACCGTTCCCGACGGGATGGCCGGCTTCATCAACGGCGGCGCTGAGGCGCTAGACCTCGCCCGCTGCGTCGCCGAGGCCCATGCCTCAGACCCGGGGGCCTTTCCAAGCTTCGCCCAAGACACTGTCGCTTGGCTTCCACCGGTGCCGAACCCGTCGAAGATCTGCTGCCTAGCCCTAAACAATAGCGCTAACTCCGATCGCGTCATGCGGGGCCCTGATCATCCCGCGACCTTCGTGAAGCCGGCCAGCGCCCTCATCGGCCACGGGGCGGCGATCGAGTGTGCGCCTCATTACGGCCGCGTCCACCCCGAGCCGGAGCTGGCCGTCGTCATTGGTCGGAAAGCGAAGAACGTATCAGCGGACGACGCCTTCGATTACGTGTTCGGCTACACGATCCACAACGACATCACCTCGCCGACCATGCGTGAGGAAGACACGTTTCACTATCGCGCCATCCACCCGAAGCCGGGCGATCCGGGCGGAATCGAATACCGCGACAGCTGGGTGAGCTATCCTGGCCGCTACAAGGCCAGCGACACCTTCAGCCCCATGGGCCCCTGGATCGTCACCAAGGACGAAATACCCGACCCTCACCGGCTCCGGATCGCCTGTTATCATAACAACCGAATGATTACAGAGGACAATACGGAAAACTTGCGCTTCAAAACGCCTGAGGTGATCGCCTTCATCTCCTCGTACATGACGCTGGTTCCCGGCGACATCATCTCGCTGGGCACTGCGCTGAAGGCGTCCGGCGCCGAGGGTGGCGGCGCCGTTCAGAACATTGATTTGAACAGGCTCGGAGGGCTCGTGAGTGTGGAGATCGAACAGATTGGCGCGCTGACCAGTACGGTCGCATGGGTGACGTCAGACAAGCGCTGACTCGTCTCCAATGCCGGCCCGGCGGCCAGAGAAAAAAATTGTCGCGGGCCGTCGCCGTCGCACGGTGGGCTAGGCTTGGGTATTTGGACGGAACTGGAAACGCCGCCGCCCGCCGTTTTCTTTGGCGACGCTTAATGAAGGGATGGAAAATCTCGCTGGTTCGCGCATCGGCGGCGACCAATAACAGGGCCGATATCGCAGATCGCTCGCCATGTCCCTCCAGCAGGTGTCCGACGGTGCAGCCGATTGGAGCCCGCTAACGAAGGCCTGACGTTTTGCGGCAAAAAGAGTCGGCTCAACTGGGTCTCCAATCGGCAATCCATCGGTTTTCCCCTCAAGGGAGGCCGCTTTGCTTGACTTGGGGGAAAGTTGAGCGACTCAACTAGAAACCAACAGGCGCATGTCGCCTCTCGGGGATTTTGAAATGTTGATGTTCCGAAATTCGGGCCGCCTGGTCCATTTGACTTCCGGCCTGCGCGCGGCTCTTGTCGTCTCGGTGGGGGCCGGCGCCCTTGCCGCCGCAATGCCGGCCTTCGCGGCCCAGGCCGCCTCCGACCAAACCGACATCGAGGAAGTGGTGGTCACCGGCGTGCGCGGCGCCCCCCGCACCGTGATCGACAGCCCGACCCCGATCGACAGCTTCTCCTCGGCTGAGCTTGAGAAGAGCGGCCGGGCCGGTGTCTTCCAGGCCCTGCAGACCCTGGCTCCGTCCTTCAACCTGCCGTTCCGCGCCGGCGGCGGCACCTCCACCATCATCGCCACCGGCGGCCTGCGCGGCCTGAACCCGGACCAGACCCTGATCCTGGTGAACGGCAAGCGGCGTCACAAGACCTCGCTGATCAACGCCGTCTCCTCGCTCTACAATGGTTCGGTCCCGGCCGACCTGGATTTGATCCCAACCGCCTCGATCGACCGGATCGAAGTGCTGCGCGACGGCGCCGCGGCGCAGTACGGCTCTGACGCCATCGCCGGCGTCATCAATATCATCATGAAGAAGGGCCCCGACGGCGGACAGGTCAGCGCCAGCTACGGCGAGAACTTCGACCGCCAGGACGGCGACCTCTACCAGTTCGCGATCAACAAGGGCCTCGCCCTGGGCGACAAGGGCTTCGTCAATCTGTCGCTCAACTACAAGGACCAGCGGCTGTCTAACCGCGCCTACAGGATCGACCCCAGCGTCCAGCTCTATCCGCTAATCGGTACGGCCCGCGACCCGCGCGAGGCGACCATTGACCGTCTGGTGACC
>CANJKM010000177.1 GCA_947474805.1 Caulobacterales bacterium
ATGAGCGCTTCCCCTCGTTTTTTGATTTGTTTTGTTGGTCGCTCGCGCTGCGCCACGCGGCGTTTAGGCTGTTGTCCGCTGCTCGCCGCCCCAGAGTCGGCTAAAAATGACCGATTATCGGACGCTCGCCCGATTATCGTATACGATATGAGGGAGTTTTCGGCGCGTCAATGCGGTAAACTTCAGCATGTGGGTGGCCGGCGGCAGCGTGAAGACGGGCTTCAGCTAAGGCGAAACCGACGAATTCAGCTACAACGTCGCCAAGGACCCGGTCAGCGTCCGCGACCTGCACGCGACCCTGCTCTACCTGACGGGGGTGGACCATAAGGACCTCACCTTCCACTATCAGGGCCGCGACTTCCGGCTGACCGACGTCGCCGGCGAGGTCGTCAAGGGCATAATCGCATGATCTTTTCGGCATCGAGGACCAAGGCCTTCCTCGCGGCGGCCATGGCACTGTCACTCACGGGCGCCGTCAACGCGGCCGCGCCCGCCGCGCCCGCCGACTGGAGCCGGGCCCACGACCATATCCAGGCCGCCGAGCGCCTGGCGGGACGTGAGTGGACACCGACGGTCAGCTATCTGTGCATTCCCGGCGGCGCGCCGAACTTGCTCGCCGATCCGGCCGTCGAGCCCATGCGGCTGTTCGACAATGTCTACGCCATCGGCGACCGCGGCACCCTGGCCTTCGCCATCGACACGCCCGACGGGATCATACTGATCGACGCCCTCTACCCCGAAAAGCAGGACAGCGTGCTGTTGCCGGGCCTTAAGGCGCTGGGCCTCGATCCGGCGCGGGTCAAGTACGTGCTGATCACCCATGGCCACAGCGACCACTTCGGCGGCGCCGCCTATTTCCAGGCGACCTATGGCGCGCGGGTCGGCGTCTCGGCGCGCGACTGGGCGGGCATGGAGGCCCAGCCGCGCCAGATGGGGCGGCTGAAGCGCGACCTGGTGCTGGAGGACGGCAAGCCGGTCACGCTCGGCGACGTGGCGGTGACCCCGATCGACACGCCGGGCCACACCCCCGGATCGATGGGCTTCATCTTCCCGGTCCGCGATCACGGGACGGTCAGAATGGCCGCGGTCTATGGCTCCAGCCTGCTGCGGCTCCAAAGGGCCAGCGTGGAGGACCTGCAGCAGTTTGTCGGCTCGGTCGGGCGGTTCGCGGCCGCCACGCGACGGGCGGGCGTGGAGGTCGAGCTGCAAAATCACCCGCTGTTCGACGGCCTGTTCGACAAGGCCGCGCGGCTGAAGACCAACGGACCCGATGCGCCCAACCCCTTCGTTGTCGGGAAGGCCGCCTATCAACGTTTTCTGGGCGTGATGACCGAGTGCGCCGGCGCGGCCCTGGCCCGGCGGGGCGCCGCCGCCCCGCCTCCCTTGGCCCGCCGCAACTAGGCTCTGTTCGGCTCGCGGCGGCTCAGGCTAGGCTTGGCCCATGCAGCTAGACCCGACCGGCAACTATGTCGTCCCGGCGCATCCGCTCCTGGCGCCCTATGCCATGACGATCCTGACCAACCTGGGCGCCGTGGTCGAGGTCGGGCGCTTCTCGGCCGACTTCCTGGCCCGCGTTCAGATCCTGGGTTTGGCGGGCGAGGGCCTGGCGTTCCGCTGCGGCGCCTTCTGCGAGATTTCGCCGACCGCCGAGATCCTGGTCGGCGGCGGCCACCACAATGACGGGCTCTGGAACCTATCCCTTCTCGGCCAGGCGCCGGCGTTCGGCAATTTCATGGACCCGGCCAACCGCGCTTTGCGGGGCATGGAGCCGGCGCGGCCGGTGATCCTGGGCGACAATGTGCTGATCTCGGCGGGCGCCCTGATCGTCGACGGCGTCGAGATCGGAACCGGCGCGGTGATCGGCGCCGGCAGTGTGGTGACCCGGTCCTGCGAGCCCCTGAGCATCTATGCCGGCGTCCCGGCCCGCAAACTCCGCGACCGGCTGGCGCCCGAGCGCGCCGCCCTCTACGCCGCCTGCCGTATCCCAGAGCTTCACGCCCACCACCTGCCGCGCATCCCCGCCCTGATGAAGGGATTGGAGGCGGGCGAACTGACCATCGACGACTACCTTGGCCACGTTTCGTTCCTGAAGGCGGCGCCGCGTCTGCACTGGGAGGCGACGGTGACCTCCGCCGGGCGGATCAACCTGACCGGCCTGAGCAAGGCCACCGTCGACGGCAAGGATATCGACGCGGCGACCTTCGAGGCGATCCGGTCGTATCTGTCGCAGAGCGGCACGGCGACCGTCGCCTGGACGCCGGACATCTTCCATACGCTGGGGCTCTGTTGATGTGTCGGAAATCCATCGCCGTTCACATCCGCGCGCTTCAACTGTTGCGACAGCCTGAGCTTCTTGGTCAAGGCGGCGCCGTCGGTGAAGTCCTGACCGGGCTGAAGCGGGTTCGAGAGCGCTTCGCGGCCGCCGAAGGCTGACCGCCGGCTCAGAGCCATCAAACCGCGCGGTCTTCTGCCCTGTTTCCGAGATCGACGACTGGGACACGCCTAGAGACTGGCGAAGAAGACCGCGGTGGCGACGGCCATGACCGCGGTGGCCGCCCAGCCCAGAATAGTGGCGTTCCTGGGCAGGGTCAGGCGGCCCATGGCGCGGGGATTGCGGACGATCAGCATCATCGCCGCCATGGTGGGGGCCGCCAGCACCCCGTTCACCACCGCCGCCCAGTAGAGGGCCTTGGCCGGGTCTATGCCGATGAAGTTCAGCGAGGCTCCGAGCAGGGTGGTCACCGCGATGGTCGCGTAGAACAGCCGCGCCCTCATGGGCTTGGCCTCCAGGCTGCCAGCGACACCGACCATCTCGGTCACCGCATAGGCCGCGGATCCGGCCAGCACCGGCACCGCCAGCAGACCCGTGCCGATGATCCCGAGGGCGAACAGGGCGAAGGCGAAGCTTCCAGCGATGGGGCGCAGCGCCTCGGCCGCCTGGGCTGAGGTGGTGATGTCGGTGATCCCATGCGCGTTCAGCGTCGCGGCCGTGGCGAAGACGATGGCGAGCGAAATGATCGAGCTGAACGCCATGCCGACCAAGGTGTCGATTCGGATCCGCTTCAGCTCGGGGCCGGCGTCCTTGGGGGTGATGCACAGGGGCTTGGCGTGGTGGCGGTGCTGCTCCTCGATCTCCTGCCCGGCCTGCCAGAAGAAGAGGTAGGGGCTGATGGTTGTGCCCAGGATCGCCACGACGGCGGTGGCGTAGGCGGCGTTGAACTGGATCTCGGGGACCACCAGCGCGGTCAGGGCGCGCCCCCAGGGCACGCCGGCCACCGCCACCACGGCGACGTAGGAGAAGAGCGACAGGGTCGTCCATTTCAGCACGGCGGCATAACGCGCATAGTTCAGCGCAACCTCGAGCACGACGCAGACCACGCCGAACAACAGGGTGTAGAGCCCGCTGTTCCCGCCGACGAGCAGGGCCAGGGCCGCCCCCATGGCGCCGAGGTCCGCGCCCAGGTTGACCACGTTGGCGATCAACAGGAGCATCACCACCGTCCAGAGCGCCGGGCGCGGATAGTGCCGGCGCAGGTTGCGCGCGATGCCGCCGCCGGTGACGCGGCCGATCTGGGCGGCGACCTCCTGGATGACCACCATCAGCGGAAAGCTGAAGACGAAGGTCCAGGCCAGGCCGTAGCCGAACTGGGCGCCGACCTGGCTGTGGGTGCCGATGCCGCTGGGATCGTCGTCCGCCGCCCCGGTGATGAGGCCTGGACCAAGTTGGGCGAGGAAACCGGTGGGCGGAGGCGCTTCGGGGGTATTCATGGCGCGACTATAGCGGCCAACCGGGGCCCCAGGCATGAACTCTGTTAGGCGGCGAGGGTAGGTTCGCGCGAATAGTCGCCCGGACAGATCATACGGTGCGTCCGCGGCGCCGAATTTCGATCAGCCCGCGACCGGGAGGCGATCGGGCGGCGATGACGAGCGGAGGAATGCGTTAGCTCCACCCGGCCAAGAGGCTGATCCGGGGCGGTTCACACCGTGGAAAATTTCACCAAGGACTGATAAGCTAGCCAGATAGCTAGCCAGAAGGAATGGGTGATGCACACCGTTGGCGTGTTCGAAGCTAAGAACCACCTCACCGCTTTGCTCGACGAAGTGGAAGGCGGGGGCGAGATCATCATCACCCGTCGCGGCAAACCGATCGCCCGCTTGGCGCCGCTGGAAACCGGTTTCAACCGCGCCAAGGCCCGCGCGGCCGCAGAGGGGTTGCGCGTGGCCAGCAAAGGCCAGACGCTTGGTGGCCTCACGCTCAAGGAACTGATCAGCGAAGGGCGGCGATGAGCTTCGTCGTCGATAATTCCGTCGCACTCGCCTGGTGCTTCGAGGATGAGCAGACCCGGGGGATCATGGCGCTTCTGGACCGAGTTGCCGACACGGGCGCCGTCGCGCCGCAACTTTGGCCGATCGAGGCGCTAAACGGCCTTCTGACGGCCGAACGCCGTGGTCGGATCGACCCGGAAGTGCGCCAACGCCTTCCGGCTTCCTCCAGGAGTTGCCAATCAGAATTGATGACGAGACCGCGAGTCGGTCGTGGGCCACAACGGCCCATCTTGCAGAGCAGCACCGCCTTACGGCCTACGACGCCACCTATCTCGAATTGGCTTTGAGGCGTGGCCTACCTTTGGCCACGAGCGACACCGCATTGATCGCCGCGGCGCAAAAGGTTGGCGTTCCCCTGCTACAGACCACTTGAGTGGCCTCGCTTCTGGCTAGCGCCTTGGCCTCAGCCATCTGCGCAGCCGCCACCCTCGTCCTTGCTCCAGGGAATGGATGTCCCGCGGCAGCTGCGGCCGCGTCATCGGCGCGCTTAGAAAAAGGCCCCCCGACAGGCGCGTCGGAGACTCACTTCAGGATCGACCAGGCGAGCTTTCCGATGATCAGCCAAAGCGCGCAGCTCGTCAGCCCGATGAAGCCTAGCCGTGCGGCCGCCTCTTGCGACCCACACCAGCCAAGGCTCAGATCACCCTAGGACTCTCTTTCTGGCTGGATGAGAAACGGGGTTCACGTCACCGACCGTTGTTCCCACTGCGAGCATGACAGCGGCCCTCCTGAATGTCACCAATGAGCCCAAACCGGACAAAGCCCCCTGCCCTGTTCGCATACCGTTCCGGATGTGCGCCTAAGGCGGAGTATCCGAAGCGGACGCTTTCAAACTGCGCTTAAACAATCAATTGACCCTAGACTTTGCGCAGACAGCCTAGGAAACCTGCCAGCCAACCCGCTCAGGATCGAACGCATGGAAGACGTGACCGCCAAGGTCGCCCGCCAGTACACCGACTACGCCTACCCCAAGCCCGTGGACGACCTGGCGGCTTCGGCGGCCAGTGGGGGTGGAGACTACTCCGACCCGTCGCTGTTCGGCCCCATGCTCTGGCCCGAGGGTCAACCGCGGCCCGATCTCGACATTTTGGTCGCTGGCTGCGGGACCCAGCAGGCGGCGATGATCGCCTTCGGCAATCCGTCCGCCCGCGTCGTCGGCGTCGACCTTTCCGACGCCAGCCTCGGCCACCAGCGCTATCTGCGCGACAAGCACGCGCTGACCAATCTTGAGCTGCACCAGGGCGACCTGCGCGAGGTCGGCTCCTTGAACCGCAAGTTCGACCTCGTCGTCAGCACCGGCGTGCTGCACCACATGGCCAACCCCGGCGAGGGCCTCGCCGCCCTGCGCGACGTGCTGAAACCGGACGGCGCCATGGCGCTGATGGTCTATGGTTCGGCAGGACGGCGCGGGGTCTATCCGCTTCAGGACGCCTTCCGCCGCATGGGCCTGGACCAGTCGCCCGCCAGCGTCGCCGTCGTCCGCGACTATCTGGACGCCCTGCCCCGCGATCACAGCGCCCGCGTCTATGTCGCCCGCACTTCGGAGCTTAAGCACGACACCGCCATCGTCGACACCTTCCTGCACCCTCAGGACCAGGCCTATTCGGTGCCCGAACTCCTGGACTGGATCGAGACCGCCGGGCTGCAATTCCAGACTTGGCTACAGAACCACCTCTACTACCCCGAAGCCCTGGTTCCGGACCCCGTGCTGTCCCGCATCCAGATGCTGCCCGAACGCGACCAATGGGCGGTCGTCGAGGCCTGGGGCGAACTCCTCGGCGTCCACCTCTTCGTCGCCCGTCACGCGGGCCACGCCGCGCTCATCGATTTCGAGGGCAACGACTGGCTCTCCTACAAACCCCGGCTCCTCGTCGGAACCCGGATCGAGGCGGTTCAGCCCGACGGCTCGGCCACCTTGCGGCTCCACGACATCCACTTCGCTGTCTCCCCGGCCGAACACGGAGTCCTTCTCGCCGCCGACGGCGCGAGGACGATCTCTGAAATCCTGAGCGGCGGCGCCTTCAGTGCCTTCCCGCGAGCGGACCTGGAAGCCTTCGCGCGTCTGTCATTCTCACGCTTTTGGAGGATTGGCGTGGTGATGTTTGAGGGCGTGCCGGCGCCGGCCAAAGGGGAATAGCCGCAGGCGCCGGGCGCGGCCGGATACCTGCAGCCATGGATGACCTCCGTCGCAGCAAGGGCACCGCCGCCGAGACGCGGCCGAATGAATTGAACGCCGCAGCGATAGGCGGCGGGCGAGATTTGGGGCAGCCTCGCCATCGTGACCGATCCCGCTGATCCAAAGCCGCCAAAGCCGCCAACGCCGCCGCGCCAGCCGACC
>CANJKM010000178.1 GCA_947474805.1 Caulobacterales bacterium
ACGCATCGAACGATGAAGAGAGCTTACATTGCTGCGGTGCATTCAGAGCCGGGGCTGCGCCCCAAGCACTTTCAATCCTTTTCGTAAGCCCGCGCCGGACCAACTCTATTTGGCCGAGGCGGTCTCCTCCGGCGCGGGCTCGGCGAAGGCGCGGGCCGACCAGGCGGGGTCGTAGTCGGAGGCGAGACCCGCCGCCTTCTGCTCCTGCTCGAAGGCGAACAGGTTGGCCGGATCGACCTCGCAGACATATTCCATGACTTCGCTGGCCTCGACGCCCTCGGCCTTCTTGTAGCGATAGTGGATCTTGTAGGGGGTCGTGTAGTTGACCGGATCGTCCAGCGTCAGCTCGTCGTGGAGGTAGCCCTCCTTATCGAGATACATCTTCTCGGTTATGTGCATCTTCTCGGACACGCGGTTGTTGCGGCCGTTGAAGCCAATGGTGTCGACCATCAACACATCGCCTTCCCAGTGGCCGATCGAGTGGCCGTTCCAGCCCGGCAGGGCGCTCTCGGAATGGGTCTTCTCATCCAGATAGATGGTGCGCGGCAGGTTGGAGACCTCCGACAGGATGGTGATGCGGCCCTTGGTCTGCAGGAACTCGATGCCGAACGGCGGTTGCATCAGGCCCGGCATCCCCGTCGGCCAGCATTTGGTGTGGGCCTCGCCGATCAGCCGGTTGTTGGCGGCGCTGATCTTGTTGGTCAGGGCCGCCTTGGTCTGGGCCTCCGGCGTCAGGGACGGCGGCGGCTGCTTGGTCTGGCCCTCCGGCTGGCTCAGCGCCCACATGCCGGTGATGTCGGGTTCGGCCAGGGCCGCGCCCGACGACAGCAACACCGCGAGCAGGACAGAGAGAGCGGGAAGACGCGAACGCATGGCGGACATTCCTGGGCGACGATTTCGATCGCAATCGGGCCATCAGAGTGCGCCCGCGCGGCGCTGTCGACTTTCAAATCTTGTTTGAAAGAGCTGGGTTGACTGAACCGTGCCTGTGACACGCGGCGCTGCGTATAGTCATGGTCCAAGCCTTACAATCGCCGCGCCACCCAGAGTGGAGTTTCGCGGCTTCAGTGCAGGACGGCCCGATGACGCGCCTTTCCAAACTTCTCGGTCTCGCCGGTTTGGCCGCCATGGCCGCCGGCCCGGCCTTGGCCCACCACTCCGCCGCCATGTTCGACGCGGCCAAGACGGTGACCATCACCGGGGTGGTCAAGGAATATCATTGGCAGAACCCGCACGCCTCGCTCGACGTCGCGGCCGCCGATGCGGCCCTGTGGTCGGTCGAGATGTCGACTCCCAACATACTGGTCCGCAAGGGCTGGAGCATCAAATCCTTCCAGCCGGGCGACAAGGTCAGCATCGTCATGCACCCGATGAAGGACGGCGGCAAAGCCGGCCTGCTGATGAACGTCACCAACGCAAAGGGCGCGGTGCTGAAGGACCACGACTACTAGGCTTGGGTTTCGGCCCCGCCGCTGATAGGTCCAGAGGGCGGCCGCGAGGGCCGAGCGAGGGCCCGTCGATGACCCGTTTTCTTCCGCTCTTTGTCGGCGCGGCGGCGCTGCTGGCCCCGGCCGCGGCGGGCGCCCACTTCATCTTGCAGTACCCGGCGCAGGTCATCGAGCAGAACGGCCTCGGCGATCCGCAGAAGATGGCCCCGTGCGGCGGCGTCACCGGAAACCCGGGCCGGCCGACCCACGCCGTCACTGAGGCCGTGGGCGGCTCCTTACTTCACATCAAGATCCAGGAGACGGTGTTCCACCCCGGCCACTACCGCGTGGCGCTGGGGGTCAATGGCATGGCCGACCTGCCCAAGGACCCCGAGACCATTACGCGCGAGACCGAGCGCGGACCCCGCTCGGTCTCGACCACGATCGACGCCGCTCCCAAGGCGCCGCTTCTGGCCGACGGCCTGTTTCCCCACACCGAAAAGCCGGCCCCCGGCAGCTTCTGGGAGACCGAGATCAAGCTGCCCAACATCAACTGCGACCATTGCATGCTGCAGGTCGTTCAGTGGATGGGCGAGCACGGCCTGAACAAGGACGGCGACTACAGCTATCACCACTGCGCGGCGGTGCGGATCACGGCCGACCCGAAACTGGCCCTGGACAAGGGCTGGCCCAAGCAGGCCAGGCGCTAGGGTCTAGCCCGCCCGCTTGGCGGTGACGGCGGCCTTGATCATCACCTTCTTGCCGATGAAGTCGTCGCCGGCCCACTTGCCGGTGCCGACCGTGAAGACGGTGCGATCGACCTCGACCTGACCGCTCATCTTGGCGGTGTCGCCGGTGATGGCCAGGGTGAAGGGCAGGACGACCTTCTGTTCAACGCCCTTGATCTTCAGGACGCCGTCGGCCTCGTAATTGCCGCCGCCCAGGTCCTTGAACGCGGTGGCGGTGTAGGTGGCGGTCGGGAAGCTCGCCGCGTTCATCCATTCCGGCCAAGGGAAGGATTCGGTCGCGTCGTCGAAGTCGCTCTTCATGTCGGTCACGTCGACGGTCACCGCGACGCTGGAGCCGGTCAGGTTGGCGGGGTCGAAAGCGATCTTGGCGTCCCACTTGCCGAACAGGCCCTTGAAGGCCTGGCCGGTGTCGGCCTCCAGCGCGTCGAAGCCCAGCGACGAGGCGGCCTTGTCCACGGTCCAGGCCGGCGCGGCGGCGGCGGCCACGGCGGGCGCGGACGACGGCGGGGCCAGCGCGATGACGGCGCCGGCGCCGATGACGGCGGCTAAGGCCAGTGACGGCAGATAGGCCTTGAACTTCATGGACACGGTTGACGGCTCCCGGGGATATTGTTGCGGCCCTTATCGCGCGTGATTGTGGCCGAGCCAAGGGCATGCCGCGTGGACAGGCGTGCAAGCCCGGCTTAGTAGCGGCGTGCGCCAGATCCGGCGCTCCGAGGAGCCTCCGATCAGCGCCATCCAGCCCATAGAGCGCGCCTCAAAGATCCGCGCCGGCATCGCCTTTCGGCTCGGAGCGGTGGTGGCCATGGCCGCCATGAACTCCCTGGTCAAGGTCGCCGCCGAGCAGGGCGCGCCGACCTTCGAGATCATGTTCTTCCGCAACTTCTTCGCCTTCATCCCCATCCTCGCCTATCTCGGCGCGACGCGAGGCTTCGCCTCGCTGCGGACCCAGCGGCCGATGGGCCATCTGGTGCGGGCCACGGTCGGAATCAGCGGCATGTTCTGCGGCTTCGCGGCGCTCGGAGTCCTGCCGCTCAGCCAGTTCACCGCCATCACCTTCGCCGCGCCCCTGATCATCACCGCCCTGTCGGCGCCGATCCTGGGCGAGAAGGTGGGACTGCACCGCTGGGCAGCCGTCATCATCGGCTTCGCGGGGGTGCTGGTCATGGTGCATCCCGATACGGCGGGCGTGGTGGGGGCCGGCTCCTTCTTGGCGCTCGGCCAGGCGCTCGGCACGGCGGGCGCCATGCTGGCCATTCGGCAGCTGGGGGCCAGCGAGCCCGGCCCGACCATCGTCTTCTACTTCACCCTGGCCGCGGTGGTGGTCGGCGCGGTCGGGATGATCTTTGTCTGGGTGACGCCCTCCCCGGCCCTGCTCCTGACCCTGGTGGGCTGCGGACTCGCGGGCGGGGTCGGCCAGCTCTTACTGACCCAGGCGTTCAAGATCGCCCCGGCGGCGGTGGTCGCGCCCTTCGACTACGCCTCCCTGATTGTCATGGGGCTGATCGGCTATCTGTTCTGGGGCGAGCTCCCGACTCTAGGCGTGCTCGTCGGCGCGGTGCTGGTTGTGGCGAGCGGCCTCTATATTCTGCTGCGCGAGACCCGCGGGCGAACCGCTTGACGCCTCAAGTCAGCGCGAACCGCTGAGCAAATTTTTCGCTTCTGCTGAAAATTGGTGCGGAACGCATCCGTTCTTATGAGCGCCAGTTCTAAGGCGTTGACGTCCGACCCGGTCAATGTCGAGCTAAGGACAAGATACCAAAAGATCAGGGGTTCAGGTCATTCATCGTATTAGGCGCGGTCTGCTTTGACCGCCGAAGCAATGGAGCCTCGCCGCTCTGTTATTGCTTGTCGCCGTGTACGGTTTTGTCCTTGGGAAACGTTCGAAACAGGGCTCTCAAACAACTGGGGGTTCTCATGAAATATCTTGTGGCCAGCGCTAGCCTTCTCGCGATCATCGCCGCGGCGCCCGCCGCCTTCGCCCAAACCGCGACCGTCAATGAAGACGTCGAGGCGGTCATCGTCACCGGCACCCGCTCGACCGCCCGGACGGTCACCCAGAGTCTGGCGCCCATCGACGTCCTGCCCGCCTCCGAACTGATCAAGAGCGGCCGGCAATCGCCGCGCGACCTGATCTCCACCCAAATTCCCTCGGCCACCACCTCCAACTCGGGCGCGGGCGCCAGCTTCGCGGTCAAGACCGTGTCGTTGCGCGGCCTCTCCGCCGACCAGGTGCTGGTGCTGGTCAACGGCAAGCGCCGGCACAACACGGCCATCCTGTTCGTCAACGGCACCACCCAGAACGGTCAGTCGCCGCCCGACCTCGATCTGATCCCCTCGGCCGGCATCGACCGGATCGAGGTGCTGCGCGACGGCGCCTCGGCCCAGTACGGCTCGGACGCGCTCGCGGGCGTCATCAACATCGTCCTGAAGAACAAGCCCGGCGGCGGCTCGATCTCGGCCATGGGCGGCCAGACCTTCCACGGCGACGGCCGCACCGGCCAGCTCTCGGGCAACATCGGCCTGCCGCTCGGCGACGGCGGCAGCCTGAACCTGACCGGCGATATCCGCTCCAACGATTACGCCGACCGGGGCCGCCCATATCTTGGGACCTTCTATCCGCTGGTGAACGGCCGCCCCGACCCGCGTGAAGGCACGGTTAGCCGCCGGATCAACCACTTCGGCCTGCCGTCGATCCAGGTCTATTCGGGCGGCTACGACCTCGACCTGCCCTTCATGGGCCAGAAGCTCTACGCCTTCGGCACCGGCACCCAGCGCAAGTCGCGCGCCTGGCTGACCCCGCGCCTACCCGGCAACGCGGCCAACAACATCGCCGTCTACCCCGACGGCTATTCGCCGAAGCTGCGGCTGAAGGACAGCGACTTCCAGCACGCCATCGGCATCAAGGGCGACGACCTCGGCGGCTTCAACTACGACCTGTCGACCACCTTCTCGCGCAACTCGGTCGACTATTACGAGGACTCGCTGAACGCCTCGATGGGCCCGGCCAGCCCGAAGTTTTTCTATCTGGGCCAGCTCAGCTTCGACGAATGGACCTCCAACTTCGACGTCTCGCGCGATATCGCGACCGGCATGTTCGCCAAGCCGCTATTCCTGGCGCTGGGCGCCGAGTACCGCGCCGACGCGCTGAAGATCACCGCCGGCGAGCCCGCCTCCTATCAGGACTCCAAATATGTCGCCCCCGCCGGCGCCCTCAACGCCGGGACCATCACCCAGGCGGGCGCCCAGGGCGTGACCGGCTTCCCGCCATTCTCGGCCGGGCGGTTCAAGCGCAACAACATCAGCCTCTACGCCAACGGCGAACAGAAGATCACCGACAACTGGGAAGTCGCCCTGGCCGGCCGCTTCGAGCACTATTCCGACTTCGGCGACGCCGAGACCTTCAAGGCCTCGACCCGCTTCGAGCCGATGCCGGGCTACGCCATCCGGGCCACGGCCTCGACCGGCTTCCGCGCCCCATCGCTGCAACAACAGCACTACGCCTCAGCCTCGACCATCGGCGTCCGCCTGCCCGGCGACGCCACCACCAGCCTCTATCCGGTGCAGCTCCTGCCGCCCGACACGGCGGCGGCCCAGGCCCTGGGCGCCAAGCCGCTGAAGCCCGAGAAGTCGACCAACTATTCGGCGGGTCTCGTGCTGACGCCTTTCTCGGGCCTGAGCGTCACGGTCGACCTCTATCAGATCAAGATCACCAACCGGATCCTGCAGTCGGCGAGCCTCGGCCCGGCCGTGGCCGTGTCGGACGCCCTGGGCGCGGCGGGCCTGAACCGTCAGCAGGCGGCCTTCTTCTACGTCAACGGCGCCGACACCCGCACGCGCGGCCTCGATTTCGTGATCGACTACAAAAAGAGCTTCGACGGCATGGGGTCCTTCCGATGGACCCTATCGGGCAACCTCAACAAGACCAAGTTCCTCCGCATCACGCCGCCGACGCCCAATCTGGCGGCGGCCGGCCTCCTCCTGGTGGACCGGGTTCGGGTCGGCGACTTCACCGTCGGCAACCCCCGCAACAAATTCATCTTCGCCACCAACTGGAACATCTGGAGGTTCGACACGACCCTGCGCCTGACCAAATACGGCTCGGTCATATCGACGGCCAGCGTGGCCGCCGGCGGAGCGCCCTTCGATGAGACGGTCGCCCCGACTATGACCGTCGACCTCGACACCACCTTCAAGGTCACCGAGAAGTTCGGCGTGACGGTGGGGGCCAACAACCTGCTGAACGTCTATCCCGACGTGGTCATTCCGGGCAACCGGGGCGCGACCTCGTTCAGCTACTACAACCAGTATTCGCCCTATGGCGTGACCGGCGGCTTCTATTACCTGCGCGCCACCTACGCCTTCTAAGCTGAACCAAGGCAGGGCCGGGGGCGAACGCTCCCGGCCCGTTTCCAATTATGCGGACGGAGCCTGTCATGGCCAAAGACAAGGGCGGCATCAGCCGCCGTAGCCTC
>CANJKM010000179.1 GCA_947474805.1 Caulobacterales bacterium
TCGCCGTCTCCCCGATCCAGGGCGTGGCAGTATTCGGCGTAGAGCTGCTGGATTTCGACGAAATCCTCGTGCGAGATCGACCTTGCCCCGGCGGGCGCCGCCGCGACGCGCGAAGCCGCGATCGCCCCCACCATCGCGCCGGCGGAAATCAGTGTCCGTCTGTCCATCGCTCGTCTCCCCAGGTCTCGTTTCTTGATTTGAAGGTCGGCGTCATTTCCCGGCCGCCAGCGACTGCTCGCAGGTCCATTCGTCAGGGCAATAGTGGGATGGAACGCGGCCGCTGACTGGGTTCGCATAGTGGAACCACATCGGCTTGATGAGCGGCCAGCCATAGATCGCGCCCGGGATGAAGCTCTCCTGGCGCCGGGGCATCGCGCTAATTGGAACGTCCGGCGGCAGGGTGTCGACCAGCTTCTTGAAAATGCCGCTGTGGACGATGGGCGCGCCGGGAACATAGGGTGCCGGCCGCAGCGGAATCTTCGCCCGCGCCCAGCCGTCCCGGTAGCTGCTGGAGCCGAAGTAGGGTTCGTCGATGGCGACGTTGGTGAACTTCCAGACCCCATCGACGAGGGCGGCTGCGTCGTTGGGATACATGCCGCTAGAGAAGGTTCCGGCGGCGCGGCCGGGGGCGTTGGCGGTCAGGTGGAAGAGCCGGGTCCGAAGCCTGACCGTGCGTCCGTCGGGCGAGACGTCGATGACCGGCTGCATGCGGTAGTGGATGTTGATGTTGGTGCGGGGCGATGGGGTCAGGCCGAGCTGGATGGTCTCGGCCATGCGGATGTGTTCGGGGCCCGCATAGAAGCCGATCTGGTATTTGCCGCGACGGCCGTCCGGCGTGAACAGGGCGCTGGACTTGTCCCACTGGAAGTCGTCGATCCAGTAGCCGAAGGCGCTGGCGATGTTCTCCACCCCATCATAAGCGCTTGCCAGGGCGGCCTTCGCGCGGGCCTCGGCGAGCCTTTGGGTAAGGCTGCCGCGCGCCGTCGCCACCGCCGCAGCGGGGGCGGGCGCCAGGCGATCGCGCGCCGTCACAGTTGCGCCGGCCGGGTAGGCGACGGTCATACCGGTCACGGGGTGCGGGTAGAAGAATTCGGGGATGGCGCCGGTCGTGGAGGTCGAAGGCGCATCGGGCGCCAACGCCGAAGCCGACGCGGGTTCGGTCAGGGTGCTCTTGTGCCAGCCGAGGTAATAGTCGGCCTTCATCTGCGGGAATATGCGCATCTCGTGGATGCGCCAGACGCCGTCCCGTTTGACGAAGCGGTTCTCGAAGACAGCAACCCCGATCGACGCCTTGCCGGTTTCAGTGTCGCCAAGCTGGGTGAAGTCGAGCCCGCGGATTCTGGCCTCCAGGCCCGAGGTCGCCACCGTTACGACGGTGTCGAAGAGGACATGGTCGTTGAGCTCGCCGGTCTTGAGTCCCGCCGTTCCCGAAAGCTCGAGCGCCCGGCGTACACCCTTCGGTCCGCGATAGACGCCGACCCCCGCCAGCTCGAGGACGGCGTCCGGGGTGAACAGGTCTACCACGTCGTCCCACATCTTCTGGTCGAGATAGTAGCCGTAGGCGCTCTGCAGATTGACGATCTTGTCCTCGTCGACCATGGCGCTCACTTGGCGCTCGATCGCGACGAGGCTCGCGGGCCTGTTCGGCGCGGTGCGGGCGGCTCTCAGCAATTGCGGCGGGATGGGCTGACCGGCCTCGGCGGCGCTGAAGTGGTAGGGAATGACCTTGGCGTCGGCTTCGACGTTGAACCAGCCGGTCTCATAGGGGCCCGCGAAGATTGGAAAATAGCGCAGGCGGGCGATCTTCCAGACGCCGCCCTCCCGGACATAGTCGTTCTCGAACACGCCGCCGGACCAATCGGCCCGGCCGCCGTACTGCCCGGCCATGGAGAAGACGTTCCAGCGGCCCTTGGCGGTCTTGCCGTCGGCGGAGAGGTTGATGACCGGCATCACAACCATATCAGTGTTCAGCCCGCCCGGCGGCAGGCCTTCGCGCCCCTTGCCGAAGGTGTCGAGCAGGTAGCGGTGCACATCCGCCCCGCGGACGTTGGTTGCGCCGTAAACCAGCTCGCCGCCGGTCGCGAACAGGTCGGCCATGGCTCGCCACATCCCAGCTTGGGCGTACTGTGCGTAGGCGATCTGGACCCGTTTGATCGCGCGTACCGAGGCGGTGGCGTCGACCTGGCGCGCTAGCTGTTCCACCGCGGGGTTCGCCTGGGGCGCGGCCCAGGCGGCCGGCGCAGGGGCCATGGCGGCCAGCGCAAGTCCGCTCAGACCGATGAAACCGCTGAAAAAGGGGATCAAGCGTCCGGTCAAGGCGATCACTCAATCCCTCGGCGCTGCAGGCGCCATGCTCCGCGCATCAGAGTAACCGTGCCGAGCATGTGCGGTAATCGAGCAAACACGAGGGCCAAGCTCCTTGCCTTGCAAGTTAACGGCTCGCTGTTTGCAAAAGCAAGGCAAACTTCTGGCATTTATTTGCCATCTTATCGTTCACTTATAACGCTTCATGCGTGCGGCGTATGGCGCTGTGCGATTATCGCACAGCGTGGATTGCTGATGTCGACAAGGGAAGAAACTGGGCTTCTATTGTCTCGACAATGAGAGGCGCTGCATGAGTTTTCAATCCTACCTGCCGCGCGCGGCTGCTTTGCTGCTGGTCGCGCTGGCTGGCGTCATGGCACCGCCGATCGCCGAGGCGCAGCAGTTTGGCGGAAGGGTCGCCAGCGCCCGGCCTGGCGGCGTTCGCGTCCTCATGTCCAACGGCCTGCGTGTCCCGTTCGAAGCGGTCAAGGCGCAAGCGGAGGACGCCGTTGGCCGCCCCATCCTCGTGGAGTATGGGCCCTCGCGCGGTCTGCAGTCGATCATTGAATCACCGCAGGCGATCGAGGTCGTCGTAATGACCCCGGATGTGATCGATGAGATGATCACTAAGGGTAGACTGGCGACGGGCAGTCGGGTCGACCTCGCGCGGGTTCAGGGTGCCGTCTCCCAACGAGGTGGAGACCGCAAGCACGATATCAGTACGCCCGAGGCGCTGAAGGCGGCCCTGCTTGGCGCCAGGACCGTCCGCTTCTTCCCGAACGGCGCCGTCCGTCCGACCGTCGAGAAGGCCTTCGCCGTGCTCGGTGTCGGCGAGGCTCTGAAGGGGCGCGTTCTCAGCCTCCGCGGTCCCTCCGCGCCCGACGTGACGCTCGGGCCCGACGAATATGAGCTGATCATCAACCTCGACAGCGAGCTTCTGGTCCTGCCGACGGACGAAACGTACCTTGGACCCATTCCGCGGTCTCTGCAGGTCCCCGTCTGGATGTCCGCAGGCGTCGGTGCGGGCGGCGATCCGGCGGTGGCGCAGGCGCTCATCGCCTTTCTCAAGGGGCCAGCTATCGAACCGGCGCTGGTCGCCGCGCGGATGAGCCGCTGACCGTAACCGAAAAAATCAACACCTGATTGATCTTGCCGAGAGGAATACCAATATCTATGATAATGCGATAATGGCATAACCACTATACATTAATTTACACGCAAGAAAATGGGCCGGAGTATTGGAGGGGGTGTCAATGTATCGGCCTATATTGTATTATATCGCAGACAAGTAGTTTGCTGTTGCTGCTTTTGCTAATTTATCTGTGATGAGCTTGCGACAATAGTCGGCAGTGCGGTTCAAGATTCCGCGTTGACGCCAATCAGAGGATGGCGGCTAATCGGTGCGATAAGCGGTATCGTGTTTCGATAATCGGACAATTAACATGGGTTGCGGAATTTCTGGCTCGGTGTCTGAGGCGGGCGATCCCCGTTTCATGACCTCGCTCTCGCGAGGCTTGGCCGTGCTCCAGGCGTTCGAGGGGCGGCCCTCGCTCACGGTGAGCGAGGCGGCGGGCATCGTCGGCCTTCACCGCTCAAGCGTGGGCCGGTGCCTCTACACCCTGGAAAAGCTTGGCTACGTTTCGGCGACCGGATCGACCTATCAGTTGAAGGCGACCCTTTTGCCGCTAATCCGCGCCTACACCTCCTCTGATCCCCTAGCCAAGGCCGCTCAGCCAGTCGTTGGCGCTATCCGTGAGAGGATTGGGGAGTCGAGTTCCGTGGCCGTGCTCGAACCCAACGCCAGCGAGTCGGTGATCTACGTTTGCCGGGCCGAAACCTCGAATATCGTGTCCATGCCCCTGCTGGTTGGGAGCAGGCTCCCCAGCTATTGCACCTCGATGGGCCGGGTGCTGCTCGCAGCGCTCCCGGATGAAAAGATCGATGTGGCGCTCGACGAGGCTGACCTGCTTCAGCGTACGCCCTCGACCATTTCGGCGCCCGAGCGTCTAAAGGTAGAGCTCAACCGGGTCCGCGAGGAAGGCTTTGCGATCGTCGATCAGGAACTGGAGCTCGGTTTGCGTTCGATCGCCGTGCCCGTCCGCTCCTCGCAAGGAAGGGTGGTCGCCGCCTTGAACATTGGCGCGCCCGTCTCCCGGCACAGCGTAGAATGGCTTAGGGAAGTCGCGCGCCCGGAATTGCAGGCCGCCGCCGCCCATCTGAGTCAGATGCTCTAGCGCTTCAGCCAGCCCAGACCTCCCGGTAGAGCGCCTCGATATCGTCCGGCGTCGCAAGGCGAGGGTTGTTTCCCGGCGAGCCCGAGGCCAGGGCCTGCTGGGCCATCAGCGGAATCAGCGCCGTCCAGCGGTTCTCGTCGATCCCATAGGCCTTGGGGCTGGGAACCTGCAGATCCCGGTTGAGGCTCCTCAGTTCGTCGATCAGCAGCGAAACGGCCGCGTGGTCGTTGTCTTCGCTCCGCGACAGCGCCATGGCGCGGGCGCAATCGGCGTAGCGGCCGACCGCCGCCGGGGCCGAATAGGCAGTGATGGTCGGCAACAGCATGGCGTTGGATAGGCCATGGGCGATATGAAAATGCGCACCGATCGGGCGGCTCATGCCGTGGACCAGGGCGATGGAGCTGTTTGAGAAGGCCATTCCGGCCTGACTGGCGCCGAGCATCATCGCTTCGCGCGCGGCGCGGTCGCCCCCGTCGCGAAAGGCCCGTCTCAAATTCGGGGCAAGGAGCCGCATGGCCGCAAGGGCCATGGCGTCGGAAAATGGGTTCGCCTTTCGGGACACATAGGCTTCGATTGCGTGGGTCAGGGCGTCCAGCCCGGTGTCCGCCGTCAGTCGGGCCGGCTTGGTCAGGGTCAGTTCGAAGTCCACCAGGGCGGCGACGGGCAGGAATGCCAACCCGAGGCAAACCATCTTCTCGTCAGTCGCCTGATCGGTGATGACCGTGGTGCGCGTGGCTTCCGAGCCGGTGCCGGCGGTTGTCGGGATGGCGATGATCGGCAGGCCTGGCCGGTCCTGCTGATGCGGAACCTTGTAGTCCGACATGCGCCCGCCATGGATCGATAAGACGGCGACGGCCTTGGCAGTGTCGATCGGGCTTCCGCCGCCGATGGCGACGACACAGTCGTGGTCGGCGTCCTGAAGAAAGGCGAGGGCGGCCTCGACCGAGGCGACCGTGGGCTCAGGGATGGTGTCGGCGAAGATGCGCGGCGCCATGCCCGCGCCTTCCAAGCCTCGAATGAGGCCCTGCAGGACAGCGGTCTCCTTGAGGAAGGGATCGATCATCAGCAGCGGTCGCTCTAGACCGAGCATGGCCAGCACGGCGGACAGCTGGCCCGCCGCGCCCGACCCGATCCGCATGAGGCGCGGCAGCGCGATGGCTGCGCTCATTTTCCAACCCTCGTTGAGCGCGGTTCTGACGACCGCTGATCCGAGCCTGCGCTCACGCTTGTCTCGTTGCAACGCCGAGGCGGCGTCTAGTGTGGCGCGGCCATGGCCTTGAGGCGTTCGGGGTCGGCGGGGAGTTCCTTGTCGCCGGCGGGCAGGCCGTTGCGGCTCAGCAGGAAGGCCAGCAGGTCGGCGTAGGTTGCGGCGGGGAGGGCGCCGGGATTAGTGGGGGGCATCTGGGTGGTCATGACCTCGAACGGGCCGTCGAGGCCGCCGGCGCCCCAGTGGGCCTCGAAGGCCGGGCCGACGAGGGGAGCGGCGAACTGGCCGTTGTCGAGCTGGTCGCCGTGGCAGGCGGCGCACTGAGCCATGTAGACGGCCTCGCCGCGCCTGGCCTGGGCGGCGGTGTAGGTCGGGGCCGTCAGGGGCTGGGCCAGGGCGGCGGTGGCCAGCCCAAGAAAGCCGGCGACGAGGCCAATCGAAAGCTTGGCTCTCGCGGTCTTCTGTCTCGGGCGGCGGCGCGCGGAATGCATGGGCTTGAATCTAGGCGCTCAACCGTGAACCGCGCCTGAACGGACCGGGCGCGTTGAGCCGACAGTTGTGCTGATTCGAAAGGAGGGTGCGTGTAATCACGCAGGCGAGAACTGTTCGATAATCGCTCAAGACATGATGACGTCTAAGAATATATCGGCAAAGCCCGACTATCGTCGTGACAATGCTAAATCGGTGGCATAGAAAATAGAAGATACAAGAACAACAATGGGAGAGACGCCGATGTCACGCTCGCTTTTGGCTGCGCTGGGAGCTGTCGGCCTGCTCGGAGCCTTCGGGGCGGGGATCGTCCAGGCCCAGGAAGAAGGCACCGCCCCGCGCGCCCGTCCAGCGGTCGGGCCCGTGGGCGTGGCTCCGCCCATTCAGCCCGACGCCCGCAGTCGCGAGA
>CANJKM010000180.1 GCA_947474805.1 Caulobacterales bacterium
GCTACGCCCTGTTCAGCCGCGTCGATTTCGACCTGACCCCCAAGCTGAAGGTCTGGACCGAGCTTTCCAACTCGCAGATCACCGGCAAGGCCCTGACCCTGGCGCCGCGCGACCAGGGCAACCTGACCATCCGCAGCGACAACCCCTTCATCCCGGCCGCGATCAGGGCCCAGATGACGACGCTGAGGCTGACCACCCTGACCATGGGACGGGTCAATATGGACGTCGGCCAGGCGCTGGCGTGGAACCGCGAGGACGTCTACCGCGCCGCGACCGGGATCGAGGGCGAACTCGGCGGCTCCTGGAACTGGGACGCCTACTATCAATATTCGAAGTCGGAGAGCAGCGCGGTCGTCAACGGCAGCCGGATCGAGGCCAACTGGCAGCGGGCGATCGACGTCGTCAGCAACGCCCAGGGCGTGCCGGTCTGCCGCTCGACCCTGACCTCCCCGACCAATGGCTGCGTGCCCTTCAACATCTTCGGCCCCAATTCCGGCTCCGCCGCCGCCAAGGCCTATGTGACCGGCAACCAGTATATCGACAGCGAGCAACAGACCCAGATCGTCGCGGCCAACATCCGCGGCGAACCGCTGCACACCTGGGCCGGCCCCGTCGCCCTGGCGGCCGGCGCGGAGTACCGGTCGCTGAAGAGCAGCACCGCCTCCGACCCGCTGTCGCAGGCGAGCGCCTTCAACATCGGCAACACCAAGCCGCAATCCGGTCAGCTGTCGGTGAAGGAAGCCTACGCCGAAATCGCGGTGCCGCTGGCCAAGGACATGGCCTTCGCCAAGTCGTTCGACCTGAACGCCGCTGTGCGCCGGACCGACTATTCGGTCAGCGGAGCGGTCACCACCTGGAAGATCGGCGGCACCTGGGAGCCGGTCTCCGACCTGCTGCTGCGCATGACCCGGTCGCGCGACATCCGGGCGCCGAGCATCACCGAGCTGTTCTCGCCCGGCAACACGCTCAACAACAACGTCCGCCAGATCAGCGGTCCGACCAAGGGCCAGTCCAACCTGATCCCGATCACCGGCGGCGGAAACCCGCTGCTGCTGGCGGAGAAGGCCGACACCTTCACGACGGGCTTCACCTACCGTCCGCGCTGGACCCGGCTGCGGTTCTCGGTCGATTACTTCTCTATCAACGTCCTCAACCAGATCGGCTCGGCCGGCATCGACGTGATCACCAACCAGTGCGAGGCGGGGGTGCAGAGCTATTGCCAGTACCTGACCTTCAACTCGGCCGGCACCATCATCGCGGCGCGCAGCGGCAACGTGAACCGCAACCGGTTCACCACCCGCGGGATCGATATCGAGCTCGGCTACAATCAGCCGCTGTCGGAGCTGTGGTCGTCGCTGGACGGCACCGTCTCGGTCCGGGCCTTCGCCACGCGCGTGCTGGAATATGCGACGACCGACGAGTCGGGGCGGGTCGACCGCGTCGGCCAGAACGCCCCGATCCTGCTCGGCTCGAACGGCATGACCCGCTGGCAGGCGACCTACAACCTGGGCTATGAGCTGAAGCGGTTCAACGGCACGATCACCTGGCGTTATATGTCGCCGGGCGTGCTCGAGAGCACTTCGGTCACCGGCACCTCCACCGGTCGTCTGAACAACAAGCTGCCTAGCTACACCACGGTGAACCTGTCGGCCAATTACGCGCTTTTCGACAGCGAGGGACGCAAGCTGTCGCTCTACGGCGCGGTCAACAACGTCTTCAACAAGGGCACGCTGTACCCGATCAATCCGATAGGCAACGTCGGTTTCAACTACGACAACACGGGCACCGTGTTCCGGGGCGGGGTCCGCTTCACCTACTAGCCTCGCTTGAACAGAACCGGGGCTGGCGGCGCATCAGGCGCCGTCAGCCCTTTTCTTTGGCTTCAGCCTTCGGCGACCAGGGCCTTTAGCCGCGCCACCACCGTCTCGTGCGGAAAGCCGTAGCCGAGGGGTTCGACAAACCCGCCCTTGCGATCGAACAGATAGACCACCGAGGTGTGGTCGTAGGTGTAGCTGCCGCCCGCGCCCGGGACCTTTTGCCGAAAGACTCGGTAGGCCTTCACCGCCGCCTCGATCGCTCCGGGCGAGCCGGTGAAGCCCCGGATATGCGGGTCGAAGCTCGAGAGATAGATCTTCATCTGCTGGGGCGTGTCGCGTTCGGGGTCGACGGTGACGAAGACGACATTGAGCCGGTCGGCGTCCTTGCCCAGGGCCTCCAGCGCGGAGGTCAGCTCGGCGAGCGTGGTGGGGCAGACCTCCGGACAGTAGGTGTAGCCGAAGAAGATGGCGGTCGGCTTGCCGAGGAGGCTCGCCTGCGTGACCGGCTGGCGGTTGGTGTCGATCAGTTGGAACGGGCCGCCGATCTTGGCGCCGGACGTCGTCGTTCCGGGCGGACCCTTGTCACAGGCGCCGAGCGCGGCCCCGGCCAAGGCGAGGGCGATCAGGAGCGCGCGCATCAGTGTTTCGCCATGCTGGCGGCAGCAGCCGGCGGCCCGACCCGGATCGGCGCCTGAATGGTCACCGGGGGCGCCTTGGCGAAGCGGAGGGTCATCGGGACGACGCCTCCGGCCTTCAGCGTCTGTTTTGGGCTGATGATCATCAGGTGCTCGCCGCCCGGCTTCAGCGCCACGGCGACACCGGCCGGCAGGGCAAGGCCGTCGACGAGCTGGCGCATCCGCATGACGCCATCGGTCATCGACATGGTGTGGACCTCGCCGTGATTTGCGGCGGGCGTGGAGACTCCCAGGAGCCGATCGCCGGCGAGGGCGGTCAGGGTGAGGTAGCAGCCGCCGGCCAGGGCGCCGACGGGAGCGGCCCTGCACCAGGCGTCGGCGACCAGCACCCTGGGAGCGGCCATGGATCGCGAACCGGGGATTAGGGCCGCGAGGAACAGCAGGGCGATCTTGAATCTCTGGTTCATGGCTAGAACCCCACCGTGACGCCGGCCGTCACGCCGCGGCCGTCGCCGGGCCAGAGGGCCTGGGTGTTGGCGTTGGCGCGGATCGCCGCCTGCACGTTCGAGACGTAGCGCTTGTTGGCGAGGTTCCTGGCGTCGACGAACACCGAGACCCGGTTGTTCACGGTCCAGCCGGCGTTGAGGTTCAGCACCGCATAGGACTTGGCGCGGGTGAGGTTGACGTAGTCGACCCAGATGTCGGACGCCGACCACTCGATCGAGGGCGCGATGAACACGCCCGAGGCGTGATCGTAGCGCAGCTCGGCCCGGTAGAAGTGCTGGGGCACGATGGGCAGGCGGTTGTCGCCGTACTGAACGTCGCCGTTAAAGCGGAAGTCCGACCAGGTGTAGGTCTGGCGCAGTCGCAGGCCCGGCACGATCCGCCAGTCGAGCGCTGCCTCCAGCCCCTGGTGCACCGTCTTGTCGGCGTTGAAGACCGACGCCGGGATGTTGGGCGCCACCGTGTATTGGAGCATCTCGTCGCTCAGCCAGGCCCGGTAGAGGGTGATGTCGAAGGTGAAGGGCCCCTTGACGCCGCGCGCGCCCGCCTCGGCCGTCCAGGCCTTCTGGGCGGCGACGGGGGCGAAGCCCGTGTTGGTCGGCGACATCGCGCCAAGGTTCGGCGGCTCGACTGACTTGGTGAGGTTGGCGAACAGTTGGACCCCGTCCATGCCTTCCCAGAGCAGGCCCACGCGCGGCGCCAGCCAGTCGTAGTTCTTCTCGCGAACGAGGTTGAAGGTCGAGGCGACGCCCGGCACAGCGTAGCTGGTGTAGTCGCGCCCGGCGCGGCCCCAGCTCGCGCCGCCGACCAGCGCCAGCCGCTCGGTCACAAACAGCCTGCCCTCGGCGAAGACGTCGGTCGCGGTCGCGTTCTGGAGGGTGTTGGATTGGAGCGCGCCGCGCGCGCCGCGAAGGTTCAGCCAGAACTTGGAGTCCATATCGCCGGCGCGGACCCAGGCGCCCATGAAGCCGTCGGCGCGCAGGCCGCCGAGCTTGCCGTTCCACTCGAGCCGGCCGAAGCCGCCGAAGTTGCGGCTCTCCTGGTCGATGACCTGGAAGATCGGGTGGTCGAGGTCTTTCCAGACCGCGTAGACCGCGCCCTGCAGCACGACCTCGCTTGAGAGCCGCCACCGGGTCTGCAGCGAGGCGCGGACGCCGCGCTGGTTGCGGCCCTGGTCGTTGGCATAGTTGCCCGGGAAGGGCTGGCGCGGGTTGGCGGCGAACTGGGCCGGGGTCAGGGCGCCAGGGATTTCCTGGTTGATATTGGAGCCGTTGACGATCAGCCGCACCTCGCGCTCCTCGCCGAAGGTCCGGCCGAGGCTGAAGGAGGTGAACTGGATGTTCTGTTGGCTCTGCGAGCGCCAGCCTTGCTGGCGTTGGTTGGTGACGGCGGCGAACAGGTCCCAGTCGCCGGCGCGATGGGCGAGCTGCAGGTTCTCGCGGTGCAGGCCGAACGAGCCGGCTTCGAGGCGGCCCTGGATGCTGAAAGGCGAGTTGAGGCCGTTCGGCGCCACCATGTTGATCGCCCCGCCGAGGAGGGCGCCGCCAAAGCGCAGGGCGTTTCCGCCGCGATAGACCTCGGTGTAGCGGGTGAGCAGCGGATCGGCGATCTGGCTGTCGCCGTAGCCGTCCGCCTCGTTCAGAGACACGCCGTCCTGGGCCAGAAGCAGGCCGCGATTGTGGTTGGCGTTGCCGATGCCCGACCCGCGGATCGAGATGCGGACGTCGCCGCCCCATTTGCGCTGGGCGTAGACGCCGGGGGCGTCGCGCAGCATGTCGTCGAGCGCCAAGGCCGAGCGGCGGGCGTAGGATTCCTGTGAAATCACCGAGACAGCGCCCGGCGTTTCGGAGAGGCGCTGGCGGGCACCGGCGACGACCGGCGGGTCCTCGGGATCGCGGCGGCCGGTGACGATGACGGAGTCCAGCGGGGTGGTTTGGGCCAGGGCGAGGCTCGGGAGAGCGAGGCCGAGCAGGGCGCTCGAGGCCAGGAGAAGGGTCTTCATGAGAATGGTCCTTGGGCGCGGACGCGCCTTTGCTGTGCTGATGGGCGAAAAGCGCGGACCGGCGCTCGGCGCCGGCCGCTAGATCAGCAGAGCGGGAGGACCTCGGGCGGGGAGGGGCGGACCGGTCAGGCCGCGACCGGGGATCAGGTCGGCGGCGGGCGCGGGGACGATGGGCGTGTGAGCGACGAAAGCCACGAGGGGCGCCTCGGCGACGCTAGGGGGCGGGGCGCCGAGCGCATGGCCGGCGAAGGCGCAGGGGCTGTCGTGGGCGGATTTGGCTGGGGCCTGATCCGGGTCTCCGGGGTGGGACAGGGATTCGCCCGAGTCGACGGCGACTCCGCCCTGGGCGGTGCAGAGATAGATCTGGAAGGGCAGGTCGTTGGTCGGCGCGCCGGCCATGAAGCCCGGCGGGATCAGGACCTTCATGACGATCGCCAGCACCGCCAGCGTCATACAGACCTGGCGCCGCAGGGCGACTGAAGCGGAGGCGGACAGGTTCACGGCGTGGGGTTTAGCGCGCACCGCGGGGATTGTCATGGCCGATCGGCGGGAGTTTTCGGATCGGTCTGGACTGTGGGTCAAGCGGCGCTCGGGGGCAGAGAGACGTAGACCCCGATCAGGTCGACATTGGTCTGGGCCGAGCCGTCGAGCAGGTCGGTCATGAAGGCGTTGGAGCCTGTCGCATAGGCGCCGATGTCGGCCTTGATCCCCTCGGCCATCAGATAGCCGATCATGGCCGCCTTGGTTCCGAGGTCGCGGTTCGCGGCCGGCAGGCCGGCCTCCGCCACGGCCTGGAAATAGGCTTGCCGGTTCGCGATGTCGGCGACGGCCGCCGAGGCGTTCAATCCGGCCGTCTGCGCGTAGTTGAAGCCGATGATCTGGCCGTAGGCCCGTTGAACGGCCTGGCCGAAGCTGAGGGGACCGTAGGCGGCGGCGAAGGTTTGCGCGCCCTCGCCCAGCACCCCGAGGTTCGCCGCGAAGTTGATGTATCGGTTCTCGAGGTTGAATTGGGCGTAGTAGGCGTCGTTGAGGTCCGATGGGTTCGAGGCCGAGTTGGTCAGGAAGGCCAGGCCCGCGGCGCTCGGGGTCTTGCCGGTGAAGTATTGGTAGGCTTGGACGGCGACGGCCGTGTCGGCGTCCGCGGTGTCCACCAACGCCTTGTCCGCCTGGGCTCGGGTCAGGGCGCCCGCCGTCATCCGTGCGGACACATCCTCCAGCAACGCCTGCTCGGAAGCCGTGGGCGCCCTCCCGAAGTGGATGGCGGAAAACGCGGCGGCAAGCGACGAGGAAGGAGCGGCTGCGGCGAAGATGAAGTCGGCCGCGGTCAGGCTGGCCTTGGGAACATTGTCCAAAGTCAGGCTGTGGGCTTGGCCGCCACGGGACACCGTGATCCTGGCGGATCCATTGACCTCGGTGGTGGCCGCCATCAGGCTTGCGAAATCGGAGACGCCCGCCTGGGTCAGGTCGATACGGTCCCTGTTGGTCTCGAAAGGGGCGATCTGCCCCCGAATTTCGCCTCCGGGGCGGGCGGCGGTGGAGAACTCGACATAGATCCCGCCCGCCATGAGGTTCGAAAGGTTCGCCGCCAGGGTCGTCCCATTGCCCTCGCGGGCGTCCCACTGGCCCTTGATGACCCCGAGTTGGGCGAACAGGGTGGTGTCGTTCTCAA
>CANJKM010000181.1 GCA_947474805.1 Caulobacterales bacterium
ATCTGGCGGCGGTCAATCAGCTGAGGGAGGAGGGGCATCGGTTGCGCGGTCAGCTGCAGAAGCTGCGCGCCTACGCCGAGGTCCTGTTCCGCCACATCGCCCGTCTGGAGACCCTGATCCGTAGCCACGGCGCCGATCCGCCGGCGCGGCCGGTTCTGCCCAATTTCGACTGAGCTCCGCCTTCCCCGAAAGCTTTCGCCCCGTCGGCCCTCGTGGCCGGCGGGGTCTTTTCGCGTTCAGCGTCAGGCGGGCGGCGTGATGCGGATCGCCAGTTCGTCGGGCGCGCCCCGTCCGGCCGGGCAGGCCGCGGGCCGGAAGCGCAGGTCGTAGCAGATGCGCGCCTCGGTCAGGCGGCGGCGGTTGTCGAGATCGACGAAGACGGCCGAGCGGGGCAGGCCGGGATTGGCGCGGGCGAAGGCGGCCCTCAGCTCGCCGGCGGTGCGCGGCCGGGTCCGGTCGTCCTCCAGCGAGGGCAGGCGCAGGCTATTCCAGAGGGCGGCGGCCTGGTCAAAATAGGCGCCGCTGTCGCGCCAGCCGCAGGTTCCGTGCGCCGCCCACTCGTGCTGCATCAACGACGGGGAGGGGGTCATGCAGAGGTGTTTGCGCAGGACTTCGAACGGGATGGCGGGGGCTGGCGCGCAGTAGCCCGGATGGGTCCGGCGTGAGCCGTTGGGCCAAAGGCCGTGGAGGACGAAGCGGAAGCGGTTGCCGCCGCACTGGAGGGCGTCGGCGCGTGAGCCTGGGTGGGTGCGGCACCACTCGGGCGACCAGCTGAGGGCCAGCATATAGTAGGCGGTGGGAACGCGGCGTACCGCCGGATTGGGGGCGGACACGGCGGGCGCGGGGCGGATGTCGCCCGGCAGGTTGCAGACGGGGGCGGCCGCGACGGACGGTGCGAACAGGGCCGGCAGGAGAGCCAGGAGGGCGGGCCTCACGGCGCGAGCTCCAGCTGCATCATCACCACGTCGAGCCAGCGGCCGCGCTTGAAGCCGACGTTGGTGAGCGAGCCCATCGGCTTGAACCCGAGCGCAGTGTGAAGGCCGATCGAGCCCCCGTTCAGGCTGTCGCCGATCACCGCGACGAGTTGCTTGTAGCCGGCTGAGCGTGCGCCTTCGATGACGGCGGCGAGGAGGGCCTTGCCGACGCCCTGGCCCTGGACGTCTGGCGCCACATAGACGGAGTCCTCGCAAGTGAAACGGTAGGCGCTGCGGGTGCGGAAGAGGCCGGCGTAGGCGAAACCGATCACGCGGCCGGCGTCGTCCTGGGCGGCGAGATAGGGCAGGCCGAGCGCCTCGACCGCCTCGCGCCGGGCGGTCATTTCGTCGAGGCCCGGCGCGACCTCCTCGAAGGTGCCAAAGCCGTGCTCGACGTGGTGGGCGTAGATGGCCTGGATGGCCGGCGTGTCGGCCGCCGTGGCTGGCCTGACAATCATGCCCGCCAGCCCTTCTCCACCGCCCAGACCGCGAAGGCGTAGTCGAGGGCGATCTCCTTGAGGAAGTCGAACCGTCCGGCGGCCCCGCCGTGTCCCGCCTCGAGATTGATCTTCAGCAGGATGGGCGCCTCGCCGGTGGTGTGAGCGCGCAGCTTGGCCGCCCATTTGGCCGGCTCCCAATAGGTGACGCGGGGGTCGGACAGGCCCCCGGTGGCCAAGACCGCCGGATAGGGTTTAGCCTCGATCCGGTCGTAGGGGCTGTAGGCTTCGATCCGGTCATAGGCTTCGGGGTCGGTGGTCGGATCGCCCCACTCGGGCCATTCGGGCGGGGTCAGCGGCAGGCTGGCGTCGCTCATGGTGTTCAGCACATCGACGAAAGGCACGCCGGCGATGATCCCCGCGAAGAGGTCGGGGCGCAGGTTCGTAACGGCGCCCATCAGCATGCCGCCGGCCGAGCGGCCCTCGGCGACGATGCGGCCGGCCGAGCCATAGCCGGCTTCGATCAGTGCCTGCGCGCTCGCGATGAAGTCGGTGAAGCTGTTGGGCTTGTGCTCCTTGCGGCCGCCCAGGAACCAGCCCCAGCCTTTTTCCGAGCCGCCGCGCACATGCGCCACCGCATAGACCCAGCCGCGATCGACCAGGCTGAGGGTGCGGATGGAGAAGCCGGGCTCCAGCGCGTGGCCGTAGGAGCCGTAGCCGTAGAGGAGGAGGGGCGCCGAGCCGTCGAGCGGGGTTCCCTTCTTCATCAGAATCGTGACCGGAACTCGTTCGCCATCGGGGGCGGTCGCCTGGATGCGGCGGGCGACATAGGCGTCGGGGTCGTGGCCGGAGGGGACCTCCTGGGTCTTCCGCAGGGTGCGTTCGCGGGTCTCCATGTCGTAGTCGAACCAACGGCGCGGCGTGGTCGGCGACTGATAGACGAAGCGGGTCTGGGCCGTGTCGAACTCATAGCCGGTCTCCAGCGAGAGGGCGTAGGCCTCCTCGTCGAAGGCGATGGAGTGCTCCTCGCCCGAGGTCTTGCGGATGATGATCTGATCGAGGGCGTCGATCCGTTCCAGCCGGACCAGATGCTCGCGGAAGGCGGCGAGGCCGAAGATGAAGCGCCCCGGCCTATGCGGGACGAGATCATGCCAATGGGCTCGGCCGGGCGCGGCGGGGTCGGCGGCGACGATCTTGTAGTCGATGGCCTCGTCGGCGTTGGTGAGAAGGACGAGCCTGCCGTCCCAGTGCTCGACCGAATAGCGGAGGCCGGGGGTGCGGGGCTCGACGATACGGGGCTCGGCGGTCGGGTCGGAGGCCGGGATCAGCCGGCTCTCGGAGGTCTCGTGGTCGCCCGAGCCGATGACGATGAACTGGCGGCTGGCGGTGACGCCCAGATGCAGGAAGAAGCCGTCGTCGGGCTCCTCGAACACGAGCGCATCCTCACCGCCGCGTGCGGGGCGGCGGAAGATCTTGGAGGGGCGGCCGTTCTCGTCGCGCCAGGTCCACAACAGATAGCGCGAGCAGGGCGAGAAGACGAAGTCGCCCGTGGTGCTGTCGACGGTCGAGGGCAGGGTGTCGCCGGTCGCCAGGTCCTTGATGCGGATGCGATAGTATTCGGAGCCCTGGTCGTCCTCGGCCCAGGCGAAGAGGGCGTGGTCGTCCGAATGGTGGGCGGCGCCCACCTCGAAGAAGGGTTTGTCCTTGGCCAGGGCGTCGACGTCGAGCAGGACCGTCTCGGGCCCCTCGGCGCCGCGCGGTTTGCGGGCATAGACCGGGTGCTGGCCGCCGACAGCGAAGCGGGAATAGTAGTCGAAGGGTCCGTCGGACGCCGGGACGCTGGAGTCGTCCTCTTTGATCCGCCCCTTCATCTCGGCGAACATCTGCGCCTGCAGCGGCTCGGTCGCCTTCAGCATGGCGGCCGTGTAGGCGTTCTCGGCCTCAAGGTGCGCCCGCAGCTCGGCGTCCAGCAGGCTCGGGTCGCGCATGACCGCTTGCCAGTTGTCGGCCTTCAGCCAGGCGTAGTCGTCGGTCCGCGTGCGGCCCAGCTGTTCGATGCGGCGGGCGACGCGCTTGGCGGCGGGAGGCGTAGGGGGGGCGCTCATGCCCCGTTTCTAACAGCCGCGCGTCCACGCACCAGCCGCCCTGAGCAGACGGTGGTGCGTGGCGACGAACCGGTCAGCCGTTAAAGATGAAGGCGGGCGAACCGTAGACCCCGACGATGTCGACGCCGAAGGTCGCTCCGTCGGCCAGATCGAGCAGGAAGGCGTCGTTCGAGCGGGCGTACATGCCCACGTCCGCCTTCTGCGCCTCGGCCATCAGCCAGCCGACCATGGCGGCCTTGGAGCCGATGCCGTTCTGACCGTCCTGGCCGTAGTAGGCGAAATAGTCGGCGCGGGTCATCGAGACGCCGCCCAAGACGAAGGTTGGGTCCAGCAGGGCGTGGATCTTGGCGTCGGTCGGGGTGGCGCCGAAGATGGTGCGGTAAGCCGAGCGGGTCGCGTCGAAGAGGTTGAGGCCGCCGTAGGTGGCGTTGAAGGTCGCGGCGCCCTCGCCCAGCTTGCCGAGGTTGACCGCGAAATTGATGTAGCGGTTCTCGACGTTGAAGCTCTGATAGTAAGCCGAGTTGAGATTGTTCGGGTTGGGGCCGGTCGGCGAGACCAGGTAGTCGATGCCGCCGAGTGACGGAATCCGGCCGGTGAAGAACTCATAGGCCAGGGTCGCCACCGAGGTGGTGTTGATCGCGTGGGCGACGATCTGGGCGTTCGCCTGGGCGGTGGTCAAGGTTCCGGCGGCGACCTGGTTGGACAGGCCGGAAAGGAAGGTCGCCTCGGCCCCGGTCGCGGAGCCCCGCAGGATGTTCTGAGAGGAGGTTTGCAGGACCGGGTTGATCGTCGTTCCGCCCATCAGCGAGGTCGTCAGCTGGTAGGTCCCGGTCATAGTGTTGGAGTAGCCCTGAACGGCGAGATAGTAGATGCCGCTGGACTGGACCGCCGGCGAATACTGGATCATCGCGTCGAGCCCGACGCCGTCGTCGTCGCTGAAGGTGATCGCCGCTCCCGAGCTATTGAGCAGGTAGAGCTTGGGATCGGTCAGGGTGCCGCGCCCGCTGTCCACGCCTCGCAGGTCGAACTGGTAGCTCTGGCCGCCGGTCAGGGCGATGCTGAACCAATCGACGTCGCCGCCGGTTTCGATGCTGCCGTTGAGGGTCTGGCCGGTGTTGATCGCGCCGGCCGTCGAAGTGGTCGAGCCGTAGTCGTCGGTCGGTCCGGCCGCCGCGACCGAGACGCGGTAGGTGCCGGTGCCGGTGGAGGTGTGCGACAGAGCGCCCAGATAATAGGTCCCGGTGGCGGTCGGGGTGTAGGTGATCTGGGAGTTGAGGCCGGTCCCAGTGTCATCGTCGCTGGCGATCACCAGGGTGCCTGTGGTGTTGAACAGCTCAAGCTGAGGATCTGCCAGGGTGCCGCGGCTGGAGTCGGCGCCTTCCAGATCTATGCGGTAGGTCGTGCCGGCGGTCAGGGTGACCTTGAACCAGTCGACGTCGCCGGCGGTTTCGATATTGCCTGTCGAGAAGCCGCCGACAGACACGACGCCCGAGGTGGCGGCGCTAACGATGTAGTCGTCCCCGCCGCCGCCGCCGCCGCCGACGGTCGCGGACAGGCGATAGGTTCCCGTGCCCGTGATCGAGTACGATGAGGCCGCAAGATAATAGGTTCCGCTGGCGCTCGCAGTGTAGCTGATCTGGGAGTTGAGGCCCGTGCCGGTGTCGTCGTCCCTGATGATGACGGCGGTGCCGCTGGTGTTGAACAGCTCCAACCACGGGTTGGCCAGAGTACCCCGGCTGGTGTCGACGCCTTCCAGATCGAAGCGGTAGGTCGTGCCGGCGGTCAGGGTGACCTTGAACCAGTCGACGTCTTCGTAGGACTCGATATTGCCGGTCGAGAAGCCGCCGACCGAGACGACGCCCGAAGTCGCCGCGCTGGCGATGTAGTCGTCGGCGCCCGAGCCCGTCACGGAGAGGCGGTAGGTGCCCGTGCCCGTGGTCGAGGAGTATGCCGAGGCCGAAAGATAATAGATTCAGCTGGCGCCCGCCGTGTAGGTGATCTGGGAGTTGAGGCCCGTGCCAGTGTCGTTGTCACTGGCCAAGCTGATGCCGCTGGTGTTGTACAGATCCAACCACGGGTTGGCCAGGGTGCCCCGGCTGGTGTCGACGCCTTCCAGATCGAAGCGGTAGGTCGTGCCGGCGATCAGGGTGACCTTGAAATAGTCTTGGTCGCCAGCGACTTCGATATTTCCTTCTACAAACGAGCCGTCCAAGATGACCGCTGTCGTACCTAAGTTGCCAACGAAATCGTCCGCCACAGGCTACGCTCCCAAGAAAGATGACCTTTCATGGACAGCTAGACCTCGGGGGGCGGCTTTCGTTGTTTCCGATCAATCCTGATCGTGAATCGTTCCGATCAGTAATGGTACGGAGGCGGGCCCGATCTTTGAAAAGCGTCGACGTGAAATCGGCGTTGCTGTTGGTGTTTGTTTTTCAAAATCAATTGATTGGCCGAGCTTATGGGGCGGAGTAGCTAATAGCGTTCGATATGATTCTCAAATTCGAACGCCACTGTACGATTACGTACAGTCCAGCCCCTGAGAGCCGCGAAGGACTGTCGCCAGCCCTTCGCGTTCGCCCTGGGGGCTTTGCGACCTAGCGATCGGGTTTGCGATCAGAAGGCGCGTGCGCTCGGCCGGTTGTTGTTGTCCTGACGATCTCCGCGGATGCGGTTGCTCAAGACATCGAAGCGGCGGTCGAGGTCGGCCCTTTCGCTCTGGGTAAGGCCGTTGCGGCGATAGTCGGCTTCCATCCGTGCGATCCGCTGGAATTCGGCTCGCAGGTTCACTGCCTCGCGGGCGCTGAGCGAACGTTCGCGCACGCCGACGTCGATGCGCGCGTCGAGCTGAGCCTGGCGCTGGTTGATATTGACCCAGTCGCTTTCGTTGTCCTGACGATCGCCGCGGATGCGGCTGCTCAAGACATCGAAGCGGTGGTCGAGGTCGGCGCGTTCGTTCTGTGTCAGGCCGTTGCGGCGATAGTTGGTTTCCATCCGGGCGATCTGCTGGAACTCGGCGCGCAGACTTGCGGCCTCGCGGGCGCTGAGCGAACGGTCGCGGACGCCAGCGTCGATGCGGG
>CANJKM010000182.1 GCA_947474805.1 Caulobacterales bacterium
CAGACCCGGCGCCGAGGGCGCGGGCCGCGGCGCGGCGGGCGCGGCCGGGGCGGCGGGACGCGGCGCGGCGGCGACAGGCGCGACCGGACGCTCGGGCTCGGCGCCCGGCGCGCGTCGGCGCTTGGTTTCGACCACCACGGTCTTGGAGCGGCCATGGCTGAAGCTCTGGCGCACCACGCCCTGGCTCACGGAGCCGGTTCGCGGCTTGAGGCTCAGAGGCGCGCGTCCGCCGGGAGGTTGGCCCGAGGGCTGGCCGTTGTCGTTGTCGTCGCTCATCCGGATCCGTCGTTACCAAACTGGCCGGTGCAGATGGGCCTTTGAAGGCCACAAGTCCACCCGCCAAACACAAAAGACGCAACTAAAGGGACGGGGATTTGGCATCCCCGCCATCGTCAGGCTTCCTCGCCCCAACTCGGTGGAAGGCCCCAACTCAAGGGAAGGAGCTGGCGAAAGCCGGAAAGCCGCCGGGCCTCTTCGGTCCAGCGCTCGGCCCATCGCCCCGCAAGGAAGGCAGAGTGTATCACATTCCCCATACCCGTGGCCAAACTCAATTCGTCCACGCTGAAAGCGCCGCAAAGGCGGGGCGGCGGGGTCTGGTGGCGGGCCAAGTTCAGCAGCTTGCCGCGCCCGTCGGCCGCGCCGTCGCAGGCCTCGATCAGCCAGGCGGCCTTGCCCGAGCGGATGGCCTTCTCGACCGACTCGAAACCCGTGGTCAGCGCCCCGGCCCGGCGGGCGAGCCCGAGCCGCTCCAGGCAGCGTTTGGCGATCAAGGCCTCGACCTGGTCCGAAAGTTTCGGGTCCGCCGTCAGCTTGGCCTTGGCCGCGCGAGCGAAGGCCCCGCGCTTGGCGGCGGCGTCGACCGCCTCGCGGGTCGCCTCGACCCACATGCCGCGCCCAGGCAGGGTCGCGGCGAGATCGGGGACCACTTGCCCCTCGGGTCCGGCGACGAAGCGGATCAGCCGCGCTTCGGGCATGACGGCGTTGGAGACAATATCCCGCCGCTCGCGGTGGGCTTCCGCGTGGGTCTTGGGCTGTGTGGGTTGGGGATCGGCCATGCGGCTGAGGTCCCCTATCCCATGAACGGATCGCGCATGAGGATGACGTCCTCGCGTTCCGGGCTGGTGGACAAGAGGGCCACCGGCGCGCCGATCAGCTCCTCCAGCCGCCGGACATAGACCACCGCCGCCGCCGGCAGGTCCTTCCAGCTGCGGGCGCCCCGGGTCGAGTCCGACCAGCCGGGCAGGGTCTCATAGATGGGCTTGACCGCCGCCTGGGCCGCCTGGCCGGTGGGCAGATAGTCGAGGCTCGCGCCGTCCAGCGTATAGCCGGTGCAGATCTTCAACTCGTCGAAGCCGTCCAGGACATCGAGCTTGGTCAGGGCCACGCCGTCGATGCCGTTGACCGCCACCGACTGACGCGCGAGCACGGCGTCGAACCAGCCGCAACGGCGAGCCCGGCCGGTGACGGTGCCGAACTCGTGGCCGACCTCGCCGATGCGCTTGCCGACCTCGTCGAACAGCTCGGTTGGGAAGGGACCTTCGCCGACGCGGGTGGTGTAGGCCTTCATGATCCCCAGCACATAGCCGACCGAGCCCGGGCCAAGGCCCGAGCCGGCGGCCGCCTGCCCCGCCACCGTGTTGGAGGAGGTGACATAGGGATAGGTGCCATGATCGACGTCGAGCAGCGCGCCCTGCGCGCCCTCGAACAATATCTTCTTGCCCGAGCGCGCGATGGCTTGCAGCCGCAGCCAAGCCGGCTGGGCGTAGGGCAGAATCCGCGGGGCCACGGCCATGAGTTCGTCGACCAGGGCCTTGGGGTCGGCTTCGGGCAGGTCGAGGCCGCGGCGCAGGGCGTTATGGTGGGCCAGCAGCCGGCCCATCTTGGCCTCGACCGCGGCGCGGTCCGACAGGTCGCCGACGCGGATGGCCCGGCGACCGACCTTGTCCTCATAGGCCGGGCCGATGCCCCGCCCCGTGGTGCCGATCTTGTTGGTCCCGGCCTGCTTCTCGCGCGCCTGATCAAGGTCGCGGTGCAGCGGCAGGATCAGGCAGGCGTTGTCGGCCAGAACGAGCAGATCGGGACCGATCTCGACGCCCTGGGCCTGGACCCGCGCGATCTCGTCGAGGAAGGCCCAAGGGTCGACCACCACGCCATTGCCGATAATCGACAGCTTGCCCTGGACCACGCCCGAGGGGAGGAGGCTGAGCTTGTAGACCTTGTCGCCCACAACCAGCGTGTGGCCGGCGTTGTGACCGCCCTGGAACCGAACCACGACCTCGGCCCGGTTGGACAGCCAGTCGACGATCTTACCCTTGCCTTCGTCGCCCCACTGAGCGCCGATAACCGCGACATTACCCATCGACTCTGACCTCAGAACGCCCAGGCCATACGCACGCCGGCGTCGTCCAAGCCCTGGTTCTTCTTGCTGTGGCCAAGGATGCGGCCGTTGGAAAGGTGGACCCAGGACGCCTCGACCGAGACCTTCTCGCTGAGACGCAGCCCGAAGGCGATCTCAGGCTCAAACAGCACCTTGGAGCCGAAGTCGATCCTGGTGTTGTAGAGGTTCAGCCGGCGCTGGAACTCGGCGGGAGTCAGGCCCGGGACATTGGTCGGCGGCAGGTTGACCTTGCCGGTGGTGTAGGCGAGGCCGATGCCCGGCCGGAAATAGAGCTTGCCCGCGATCGGAATGGGCCAGCTGAGGCCGGCGGCGGCGAAATGCGAGGTGTCCTGGCTGTTGGCCGAGACCATGATGTGGGCCTGGGGCGATCCGAGGGCGTGCAGAGCTCCCAGACGGTCCGAGCGCAGCCCGAGCATGAAGTCGGCCCCGCCCTCGCGGCCGGCGGCCCCGACCCCGATGACGCTGCCAATGAAGGTGACGTCGTGGGCATAGACCCCGCCGAACACCTCTCCGGCCTGGACGGACGACGCGGCGGACAAGCCCAGAGCCAGCGCCGCGACGGCGCCCAGAGCCTTGAATTGTGACATTTCGCCCCCGGGGATCAGACGTCCCGGCTTATGGACCGAACGCCGCCCCGAGCCAATAGGCCCGCGCCGATCTCAGCCGATCAGGCCGAAGGCCCAGAGCAGGACCGCCTTCTGGGCGTGGATGCGGTTCTCCGCCTCGTCCCAGATCAGCGAGCGCGGCCCATCGATCACCGAGGCCGTCACCTCCTCGTCCCGGTGAGCGGGCAGGCAGTGCAGGAAGACGGCGTCGGGGTTGGTCAGATCCATCAGGGCGTCGTCGACCTGGAAGGGGCCGAGCGCCGCCATGCGCGCGTCCTTGTCGGTGTCGCCCATCGAGACCCACGTGTCGGTCACCACGCAATCGGCGCCGGCCGCAGCCGCGCGTTTGTCGCGGCCGAGCGTGATCTGTCCCTGGCTGTCGGCGATGCGCTGCAGATCGGCCGGGGCCGGATCGTAGCCCTCGGGACAGGCGATCCTCAGCTTGAAGTCCAGGCGCGGCGCGGCGTGGATGAAGCTCGCGCAGACATTATTGCCGTCGCCGATCCAGGCGATGGTCTTGCCGGCGACGTCGCCCCGATGCTCCTCGAAGGTCTGCAGGTCGGCGAGGATCTGGCAGGGATGGCTCCTGTCGGTCAGGCCGTTGATCACCGGCGCGGTCGAGGCGGCGGCGAAGGCCTCGACATCGGCGTGGCTGTTGGCGCGGATCATCACCGCGTCGACCATCCGTGAGAGCACCTTGGCGGTGTCTTCGATGCTCTCGCCCCGGCCGAGCTGCATGTCCGCGGCGGTCGAGATGATCACCGACCCGCCGAGTTGGCGCATGGCCGCGTCGAACGAAAACCGGGTCCGGGTCGAGTTCTTCTGGAAGATCATCGCCAGGGTGCGCCCGGCCAGGGGCGCGTCGGCGTCGGCCGCGCCTTTCGGCAGACCCTTGCGGGCCGCCTTGCGCCGGTGGGCCTCATCCAGAACCGCCCGGAGGCCGGCGGCGTCGAGCTGCCACAGGTCAAGGAAGTGCCGGGTCACTTGCCGGCGTCCTTCTGGGCCGCCTGACACGCCGTTTCGAACCGGGCCAAGGCTTCACGCGCCTCGGACTCGGTGATGATCAGCGGCGGCAGGAAGCGGATGCAGTTGTCGCCGCCGCCCGCGATCAGCAGATGGGCGTCGCGGGCGTGCTGCATGAAGGCGCGGTTCGGCGTCTTCAGCTTGACCCCGATCAGGAGGCCCTTGCCGCGGACGTCGTCGATCACATCGGGATAGCGGGCCTTGAGGCCCTGCAGCTGCTGGACGAAATAACCGGCCACGTCGTTGACGTGCTGTTTCAGTTCGGGTTTGAGCAGCTCGTCGACCGCCGCGTTCCCGACCGCCATCGCCAGCGGGTTGCCGCCGTAGGTGGAGCCGTGCGTGCCCACGGTCATGCCCGAGGCCGCCTCGCGGGTGGCCAGCAGAACGCCAACCGGGAAGCCGCCGCCCAGGGCCTTGGCCAGGGTCATGATATCGGGCTCCGCGCCCGCCCACTCATATGCGAACAGCTTGCCGGTCCGGCCCAGGCCGCACTGGACCTCGTCGTAGATCAGCAGCGTCCCGGTCTGGTCGCAGATCTGGCGCAGGGCCCGCAGATAGCAGTCGGCGGCCGAACGCGCGCCGCCCTCGCCCTGCACCGGTTCGATCATAATGGCCGCGGTGGTCGGGCCGACCGCGGCCTTGACCGCCTCCAAGTCGTCGTAGGGCAGGTTCACATAGCCGACCACAGGGCCGAAGCCGTCGGTGTAGGCCTTGTTGCCGGAAGCCTGGACCGCCGCCAGCGAGCGGCCGTGGAAGGAACCCTCGAAACCGATGATGTCGATCCGCTCGGGCTGGCCTTTATCGTAGTGGTATTTGCGCGCCGTCTTGATCGCGAGCTCGATCGCTTCGGTGCCGGAATTGGTGAAGAAGGCGACATCGGCGAAGCTGTGGTCGCACAACTTCTTGGCCAGCACTTCCTGGCCCGGAATGCGGAAGATGTTGGAAACGTGCCAGAGTTTCTCGCCCTGCTCCTTCAGCGCCTTGACCAGCGCCGGGTGGGAGTGGCCGAGCGCATTGACCGCGATCCCGGCCATGCAGTCCAAATACTCCTCCCCGTCCCCGGTATAGAGGTGCACGCCCTCGCCGCGCTCGAACGCCAGCGGCGCGCGCTTGTAGACGCCCATGATGTGCTCGTCCTTCACAGGACCTTTCGCGGCGGCGGCTGGCTCGGTCATGGGGCCAACAAGCTCCCAAAAATGCGACAAGTTCCCAACCCGAAACGGGAGGGAACTCAAGGAAGCGGGGCTTTTGCGACCGCGCCCCTTTTAAGTCAATGAATTCGCGCTTCGCCGCCGATCAGCTTTGCAGTCGCCAGCCCGAGCGGAACAGGCTCCAGCACCAAGCTCCGAGCGCGACGGTGATCAGGCCGGTGGCGGCGACGCCGACCGCCAGCGAGCCCTCCGACTGGCCGATGAAGCCGTAACGGAAGCCGTCGATCAGATAGAAGAAGGGGTTGAATTTGGTCGCCGAGCGGAAGGGCTCGGGAAGCCGCTCGATCAGATAGAAGGTGCCCGACAGAAAGGTCATCGGCATGACGATGAAATTGGTCACCGCCGCCAGATGGTCGAACTTCTGCGACCACAGCCCCGCCGCGATCCCGACGAAGCCCATCATCAGCGCCGCGCAGAGGCCGTAATAGGCGACCGCCCAGGGCGCCGCTACCGGGAAGGGCGCGAACGGCCAGACCGCCGCCGCCGTCACAACCCCAACCAGGATCCCGCGGGTGGCGGCGCCAAGCCCAAAGCCGGCGAGCATCTCCAGCGGCGACAGGGGCGGGGTGAGGATGTCGGGCGCGGTGCCCATCAGCTTGATCTGGATCAGGCTGGAGGAGGAGTTGGCGAAGGCGTTGTTCAGCACCGTCATCATGACAAGGCCGGGGGTCACGAAGCGGGCGTAGCTGACGCCCTCCAAGAGCGGCGTCGAGCCGTTCATCGCGACCACGAAGATCATCATATAGAGCAGGGTGGTGACCACGGGCGCGGCCACGGTCTGCATCCCGACCTTCCAGAAGCGCCGCACCTCTTTCAGATAGAGGGTCTGCAGACCGACCCAATTGACGGCGCCATAGACGCGCGGCAGCGGCAGGCCTTCAGGGGCGGCGGCGTGGGAAAGCGGGGGCGAGGTCGGCGCGTTCATGGGCCGAGATGTGCGCCCGGCCGAAGCCGGGCGCAAGTCGGGCCAGAAGTCTGGGGAGGAACGCTACTAGTTGGAGATACGCAGCTTGCCGATCGATCCCGCGATCGCGTCGAAGGCGCCGCTGAGATTGGCCACGTCAGGCACGTCGTAGAACATCGTGCTGTTGGTCGCGCAGTTCATCAACGCCGGCGGGGCGGCGCCATCAAGATCAATCCGCACCGTATAGATGACGACGCCCGCCGCCTTGGCGTTGGTGCACAGCAGGGCCAGACGCGCGTCCATGGCGTCGGTGCGCTCGCCGTTGTCGCTGTTCTCGTCGGCGCCCTCGAGACGTTTCTGCCAGATGTAGCCGAGGCCCGAATAGGTCGAGTGGTTGGGCGTGTCGGTGTCTGAGTTGACGTTGTCGCCGTCGGTCAGCACCACCATGATC
>CANJKM010000183.1 GCA_947474805.1 Caulobacterales bacterium
ACCCTGCTGGTGCAGTCGGGCAAGCCGGTCGGCGTGTTCCGCACCCATGCGGACGCCCCGCGCGTGCTGATCGCCAACAGCAACCTCGTGCCGAAGTGGGCGACCTGGGAGCATTTCAGCGAGCTCGATCGCAAGGGCCTGGCCATGTACGGCCAGATGACGGCGGGCTCGTGGATCTACATCGGCACCCAAGGGATCGTTCAGGGCACCTACGAGACCTTCGTCGAGATGGGCCGCCAGCATTACGCCGGCGACCTTGCCGGCCGCTGGCTCCTGACGGCGGGCCTGGGCGGGATGGGCGGGGCGCAGCCGCTGGCGGCGGTGATGGCCGGCGCCTCCTGCATGGCGATCGAATGCCAGCCGAGCCGGATCGAGATGCGGCTTCGCACCGGCTATCTCGACAAGAGCGCCGCCACCATCGACGAGGCCTTGGCCATGCTCGAAGCGGCCAAGGCCGAGGGCAAGCCGGTCTCAATCGGGCTGCTGGGCAACGCCGCCGAGCTGCTGCCCGAGATGTTCCGTCGCGGGATCCGCCCGGACCTCCTGACCGACCAGACCTCCGCCCACGATCCGGTCAACGGCTACTTGCCCGCCGGCTGGACGGTCGCCGAATGGATCGCGCGGCGTGAGCGGGAGCCCGAGGTCGTCGCGGCCGCCGCCAAGGCCTCGATGGCGGCGCATGTCCGCTCGATGCTGGACTTCCAGGCCGCAGGCGTCCCGACGGTCGATTACGGCAACAACATCCGCCAGGTCGCCAAGGACGAAGGGGTGGCCAACGCCTTTGATTTCCCCGGTTTTGTGCCGGCCTATATCCGCCCGCTCTTCTGCAGAGGGGTGGGGCCGTTCCGCTGGGCCGCGCTGTCTGGCGATCCGGAGGACATCTACAAGACCGACGCCAAGGTGAAGGCGCTCCTGCCCGACGACAAACATCTGCACCGCTGGCTCGACATGGCGCGGGAGAAGATCCGGTTCCAGGGCCTGCCTGCGCGCATCTGCTGGGTGGGGCTGGGCGACCGCCACAGGCTGGGGCTGGCGTTCAACGCGATGGTGGCGTCGGGCGAGCTGACGGCGCCCGTGGTGATCGGACGCGACCACCTGGACTCGGGCTCGGTGGCCAGCCCCAATCGTGAGACCGAGGCGATGAGGGACGGCAGCGACGCCGTCTCCGACTGGCCCCTGCTCAACGCCCTTTTGAACACCGCATCCGGCGCGACCTGGGTCTCGTTGCACCACGGAGGCGGCGTGGGGATGGGCTATTCGCAACACAGCGGGATGGTGGTGGTCGCGGACGGCAGCGAAGCGGCCGCGCGGCGCCTGGAGCGTGTCCTATGGAACGACCCGGCCACCGGGGTCATGCGACACGCCGACGCCGGCTATGATATCGCCCTCGACTGCGCGCGCGAGCAGGGCCTGGATTTGCCGGCAATCCTGGGATGAGGGTGATCCGGGTCGCGGATCAGATAGCAACGCCCTGGAAGAACGGCCAGGGCGTCACCCGCGAGATCGCGGCGCATCCGCCGGGCGCGGGCCTGGCCGACTTCGACTGGCGCGTCAGCATCGCCAAGGTGGACGCGTCGGGCCCCTTCTCCCACTTTCCGGACATGGACCGCCGATTGGGGATCCTTGAGGGCGTTCTGGCGCTCAAGATCGATGGCGGCGCGGCGATAAAGCTTTGCCCGAACGCCGGCGCAATCGCCTTTCCCGGCGACGTCCCCGTCCACGCCGAGGTGCTGGAGGGACCGGTGACGGACCTCAATGTCATGAGCCGGCGAGGACGATATCAGACCACGATGACGCGGTTGCGCATCGAGGCGGCGGCGACGATCGCGGTGTCGAAACGGACGATGATTGTCCTCCAGTCGGGGGCTGCGGCGCTGACCTTCAAGGGACAAGGTCAAGGTCTCCAGGCGCAGGACGCCGCTTGCTTCGAAAGCCAAGCGGCGGCGCGGGTGCTGGTCGAGCCGTCCGAACCCACGAGCTTGTTCGTTATCGAGATCGCCGGGCGCTGATCAAGGCAAGGCCGTGATCCAGCCTAAGGACCAGGCGAAGACGACAGCCGTTTCCAGGACGATCAGGGCGACCGGCTTCCAGCCGATCCGCACTAGATCACCCAGCGAGGTCTTCACCCCCACGGCGGCGATGGCGGCGGTCAGGCACCAGCGCGACGCATCGCCCGCGCCGGCCATCACGCCGCCGCCGACGAGGTTGAGCGAGTTCAGCGCCACCAGGGCGGCGAAGCCGACGAGGAACAGGGGCATGGCTGGCGGCCGCCGCCCGCCGCCGGCCGCGCCGCCGGGGACCGGGAAGAGCAGCGCCACCACCAGCACCACGGGTAGCAGCAAGGCGACGCGGAACAGTTTGACGATGGTGGCTGCGTCCCCTGCCTCCTTGGAGACGCCATAGCCGGCGCCGACCACCTGGGCGACGTCGTGGATGGTGGCGCCCAGAAGCACGCCCGTCTGGTGGTGGGACAGGCCCAGCGCCGCCGCCGCCAGAGGATAGGCGATCATGGCCACGGTGGAGAGGGCGGTGACGCCGACCACGGTCAACACCGTATCGCGCTCGCGGGTCTCTGACGGCGGCAGGATGGAGGACAGGGCCAGGGCGGCCGAAGCGCCGCAGATGGCGACCGCACCGCCGGTCAGCACGCCAAAATCCGCCGTCAGCCGGAAAAGCCGGGCCAGCAGCCAACCGGCGAGGAGGGTGAAGACGACGCCGCCGGCGGCGATCAAGAGCACTCCGCCTCCCAACCCCAGCACCTGTTCGAGGGTGATGCGGGCGCCCAGCAGGGCGACGCCGAGTCTGAGGACGGTGCGGGCGCAGAAGTCGATGCCGGGGCGGCATTGGGCGTCCTGCCCGAGGAAATTGACCGCCATCCCCAGCAGGAGGGCGAACAGCATGACGGGCGCGCCGTAGTGGTCGGCCAGCCAAGAGGCGGCCATCGCCACCACGCCCGCGACCACTAGGCCCGGCGCGATTCTGCGCACGCCCAGACTGACCCGGCGACGAACCGGAAGCCCGGCCTCCGCGGGGCTCAGGAGGGCGACGCCCTCCATCGAGTCGAGCGACTCGAACGATTGGGGCGCGAAGGGGCGCAGGGCTAGACGCCGATCTGCACAGCGACGACCATGGCGACCGCCGAGAGCAGCATCAGCTTGACCATCAGCGGCCAGACGAAACGCAGCCAGGCGCCGTAGGACACCCCGGCCAGGCCCAGGATCGCCATCAGGAAGGCGTTGGTCGGGTTGATGATGTTGGTGAAGCCGTCGCCGAACAGGAAGGCCAGCACCGAAACCTGGCGGCTGAGGCCGGCGATATCGGCGATCGGGGCCATGATCGGCATGGTGGCAAGGGCCTGGCCGCTGCCCGAGGGGATAGCGACGTGCAGCAGGCTCTGCGTGAGCATCATCGCCACCGCGGCGGCGTGGGGCGGAAGCTCGGCGAGCGGCGTGGCGAGAAGATGCACCAGGGTCGGCAGGACCTTGCCGTCCTCCAGGATTAAGCCGATCGCCCGCGCCAGACCCACCAGCAGGGCGGTGCCGGTCATCCGGGCGGCGCCGGCCAGGAAGACCCGGCTGGCCTCATCGGCCGGAATGCGCGCGATGAGGGCGACCGCGAGGCCGAAGCCCAGGAACAGAGCGCTCAGCTGCGGCAGATGCCAGTGGCCGAGGCCCACGCCCGCCATCAGCCCCAGGATGGTGAGGCCCAAGGCCAGGAGCACCCAGGCGCGGGTGCGGGTCATCGTCGGAAAGGCGGCGACCGGCTCGCCTGCCGGGTCGGAACTGGGAACCAGGGCCCGTTCGGGCTCCCGATCAGTGCGGCGAACATAACGCCAGATGTGGTCCACGCCGATCAAGTAGGCGATCAGCAGGATGGCGCATCGGAACCACAGGCCTGAGCCCAGGGGTAAGCCCGCGATCTCCTGGGCGATCAGGACCGTGAAGGGATTGGTGGTCGAGGCACCATAGCCGACGCCGTAACCGACCAGCAGCACCGCTGCCGCGGTCATGGCGTCCAGACCGATGGCGGCGCATAGCGCCACCAGCACCCCGACGAAAGCGATGTACTCGGAGGCCGAGCCGAAGGAGGAGGACAGGATGGCGAAGATGGCCGTCGCCACCAGAACCAGGGCGCCGCGCCGGCCCTGGAAGGCTCCGAGCGCGCGGCCGATCCCCGCCTCGATCGCCTCGGTGTGGCGGATCAGGCCAAAGGCGCCGCCGACCAGCAGGATGAAGAAGATGATGCCCTGGACCTCGCCCATCGCGCGGGGGATGGCGGTCAGGATCGCCCAGGGCGGCAGATAACCCCGCTCGGCCAGAGGCGCGTAGGTGCCCGGCACAATGACCGGCGTCCCGCTTGGTCCTGGAATGGTCTGATAGGCGCCGGGCGGAAGAATCCAGGTGAGGATCAGCGCAACCACCGTGGCTCCCAAAAGCAGGATCATGGTGTGCGGCAGGCGAAATTTCATGGCTGCCTCTGCGGCCGTCCGTACAAAGTCGGGAGGGCGTCCCGGCCGGAACGCCCTCCCCTACACTCAGCTCGTCTCTAGAAGCGCTTGCTCACCGAGATATAGTAGTAGCCACCGTTGTTCCCTTCGGGTGCCTGCAGGTCGTAGTTGTTGAAGCCATTGAAACGGTTCTGCACCAGCGGCGCGTCGGGGTAGCTGTCGAAGATGTTGTTGGCCCCGACGGTGATCCGGGTCTGTTTCCAGAAGCTGTAGGACAGCGAGGCGTTGACGACCCACTGGGGGCTGAACACCTGATCGTTGGCGGGCAGGCCGGCCGTGTTCTTGTAGCGGCCGTAGCGGACGGCGTTGACGTTGGCGCCGAAGCGGCCCGCCGAATAGCTGAGGTTCGCGTTGAACTTGTCCTTGGGGGCCCAGCGGGTCAGGTAGCCCTGCGACACGCGGCCGACCAGCACCAGGCCCGAGCCCGCCAGCTGGGGCGGGTTGGGCAGGATCTGATCGATCTTGACCGTATTGGTGTTGAAGCCGATGGCGGCGTCGAAGGCGCCGACGCCCTCCCAGGCCCAGCGATAGCGGCCGACGATGTCGATGCCGCGGGCGGTCACGTCGGCCTGGTTCACGAAGAACCGGACCGCGCTGACGTTGGTGACGCCCAGGGGAGCCAGGCGTGAGGTGAGCGCCGCGCCGGTCAGGCTGTCGGAGGGCAGGATCACATTGTCGATCCCGATCTCATAGGCGTCGATCTCGAACGAGAGGTTGGTCAGCGGACGCAGGACAACGCCGAGCGAGTAGTTGATCGACTTCTCCGGCTTGAGGTCGGTGGCGCCGAGCGAACGGGCGACCCGGTTGGAGGCCGGATAGAAGGCCGAGATGCCCAGGAACTGCGGACCGGTGGTCGGCTGGATCCAAAGCAGGCTGGTCGCCGAGGAGCCGATCTGGCCCATGGTCGGGGCGTGGAAGCCGTTGGAGACGGCGCCCCGGACGGCGATCTGCGGGGTGAAGTCGAAGCGGCCGGACAGCTTGCCGGTCCAGGTTGAGCCGAAGTCGGAATAGTCCTCGACCCGCACCGCGGCGCCGAGCTGGAGCTGTTCGGTGACCTGCTGGTCGAGGTTCAGATAGGCGAACTGGACATTGCGGTCGTAGCTGCCGGCGTCCGACGGCGTCAGGCCCTGGAAGTCGGCGGCGCCCGGCGAGGGCTTACGGCCGACGTTGGGACCGTCGAGGATCGAGACCCCGCCGTCGCTGTAGGAGAAGACGTCGCCCGCGCCGAGGGTATATTCCTCGCGGCGATGGCCGGCGCCGGCCGACAGGGTGATGGGCGCGGCGGAATAGCCGACGGCGATGTCCTTCAGATAGTCGAGCTGGATGTTGAGCTGCTCCTGGTTGTGCATACCCAGGAAGAAGTTCTTCGGCGTGTTGACGCCGTAGGTCGCGTTCTGGCTGTTGTACATCGAGTTCGACTGGCGGCCAGTGCCGTATTCGACGCTGAAATCGAACGAGCCCAGTCTGTCGGACTTGTACTTCAGACCGCCGGTGAAGTCGTAGTTGCGGAAGACGTAACCGACATCGGTCATGGTGCCGTTGGGATAGATGGCCCGCACGTTGTTATCCGCCGCCGGTCGGATGAAATACTTGTTGATCGACTTGCGGTAGGCGGCGGTGCCGAAGGCGTAAGCGGACAAGGCCTCGGTGAAGTTGAACTCGCCGTTGAAGCTCGAGACGATCGAGCGGGTGATCGGATTGCCGTAGAAGCCGAAGTCCTTATTGGCCGTGGCCTCGCGCGGGTCGCCGGCGAAATAGTAGGTGCGGATGTCGCGGTTGTCCCGGTCGGTGGTGCCGCCGTTGCGCAGGTGGGTAGTCAGGTTCAGATAGCCCCGGTCGCCCAGCGGCACGGTGTACCAGCCCGCCAGATCGCGCCCGACGCCGTCGCCCTTGTAGAACTCGCCATAGGTGGCCTGGACGTAACCGCCGGGCTCATTGCCGCGCAGGATGATGTTGACCACCCCGGCGATGGCGTCCGAGCCGTACTGGGCCGAGGCGCCGTCGCGCAGCAC
>CANJKM010000184.1 GCA_947474805.1 Caulobacterales bacterium
AAAAAAGGAAATTGGAAGTCGCGGTAGGCCCGGCAGGACTCGAACCTGCAACCAGACCGTTATGAGCGGTCGGCTCTAACCATTGAGCTACGGGCCCGCACCGAGAGCGGAAGCCAAACCCGGCTATCATGCGTCGCGCCCGCCTTCCAGCCGCCGCTTTTACAAGCTTGAGTGGGGTCAACCAGGAGACCTGACCATGACACTACGCCCCCTCGCCTTTGCGCTGGCCCTCGCGGCCGCGCCGATGGCCCTTTCCACCGCCGCCCACGCCCAGGACGCCAGCTTCCGCGCCACCACCCTCAACCTCTCTGCCTTCGGCGAAACCGCCGCCCGGCCCGACATCGCCAGCATCACCACCGGCGTTCAGGTCAAGGCCCCCACCGCCGCCGAGGCCATGCGCCAGAACGCCGAGCGGATGAGCGCCGTGGTCGCCACCCTCAAGGCCCGCGGCGTCGCCGAGCGCGACATCCAGACCTCGGGCCTGAATCTGTCGCCCCAGTACGTCTATGAGCAGAACAAGCCGCCCAGGCCCGACGGCTACCAGGCCTCCAACCAGGTCACGGTCACCGTGCGCGACCTGACCCGGCTCGGCCAGGCGGTCGACGCCGTGGTCGCCGCCGGCGCCAATGAGATCAACGGCGTCGCCTTCGGCCTCTCGGCGCCAGGCCCGGTCGAGGACGCCTCGCGCCGCGCCGCCGTCGCGGCCCTGACCGCCAAGGCCAACCTCTACGCCCAGGCCGCCGGCTATAAGATCGCCCGGCTGATCAGCCTGTCGGAGAGCGGCGGCTACACGCCCCAGCCGCCCCAACCCAAATTCATGGTCCGCGCCATGATGGCCGACGGCGCCGAATCGACCCCGGTCCAGGGCGGCGAGCTGAAGGTGCGGATCGACGTCCAGGCGGCGTATGAACTGGTGAAATAAGCGTACTGCGTGCTTCGAGACGGCCTGGCGGCCTCCTCAGCATGACGAGCCTTCTTGCATTTTCATTGGTCATGCTGAGGAGCGCTCGCGAGAGCGCGTCTCGAAGCACGCACGCCGTAGCCGCCGCGCCAATTCCTCGCTAAACCCAGACCAAGCCGCCGAGGAGCGACGTCGCCTTGCCCTTTCCCGAATTCGATCCGGTTCTGATTCACATCGGGCCGCTGGCGATCCGCTGGTACGCCCTGGCCTATGTCGGCGGCATCCTGCTCGGCTGGCGCTGGGCGGTGCATCTGGCGCGCAAGACCAGCCTCTGGCGCGGAACCCAACCCACGGCCGGCGACAGCCAGATCGACGACCTCATCCTCTATGTCACCCTGGGCATCATCCTGGGCGGCCGGCTCGGCTACATCCTCTTCTACAAGCCCGAGCTCATCTGGACCGACCCGCTGGAGATCCTGAAGACCTGGAACGGGGGCATGAGCTTCCACGGCGGGATGATCGGGGTGATGGTCGCGGTCTCGACCTTCGCCGGCATCCACAAGCTGAACGTCCTGCGGCTCGGCGACCTGGTGGCGCCCTGCGTGCCGTTCGGCCTGTTCTTCGGCCGTATCGCCAACTTCATCAACGGCGAGCTCTGGGGCCGCCCGACCACCCTGCCCTGGGGGATCATCTTCCCGCGCGCGGGCTTCGAGCCGCGCCATCCGAGCCAGCTCTATGAGGCGGCGCTGGAAGGCCTGATCCTGTTTCTGATTCTGCTGTGGGGCACCCACAAGGCCAAGCTCCTGCCGCGCCAAGGGGCCCTGACCGGCCTGTTCCTACTCTTCTACGGCCTGTCGCGCGTCCTGCTGGAAAATGTGCGCGAGCCCGACCGCGACATGCCCGACTTCCCGCTCGGCCTGACCATGGGAATGATGCTGTCGGTCCCGATGGTCCTGGCCGGGATCGCCCTGATTCTCTCTTCGCGCCGGCCCGCCGCGCTCGCCCCGCCCGCGTCTCCCGAGCCCGCTGAAGCGGGCTCCGGAATCAAAGGCTGAGAGCGGTATGCGGGCGGAAAGCCGCTTCACACTTTTCCTCATCCCGCCCGTCGATGACTCTGCAAAGGCGGCTTGAGGCCCTCATAGCGGCCGATGGTCCGATGACGGTGGCCGACTATATGGCCGCCTGCCTGCATCACCCGGAGTTCGGCTACTACGCTTCGCGCCCGCGCCTGGGCGCCGAGGGCGACTTCATCACCGCGCCCTTGGTCTCCCAGATGTTCGGCGAGTTGATCGGCCTGTGGGCGGCCGAGACCTGGATGCGGATGGGAAGCCCCAGCCCCTTCCGCCTCGTCGAGATGGGACCCGGCGACGGCACGCTGATGAGCGACGTGCTGCGCGCCGTCCGCGCGGTCCCGGGCTTCCTCGACGCCGCCGACCTTTGGCTCGTCGAGACCAGCCCGCCCCTGCGCGAGGCCCAGCGCGCCCGGCTGGGCGAGCTGCAATGGACCGACGCCCTGGCCGGTGTCCCGGACGGCGCCCCGCTGGTCCTGATCGCCAACGAACTGCTCGACTGCCTGCCCGCCCGCCAGTTCGTCCGCACCGAAACCGGCTGGGCCGAGCGCCGTGTGGGCTTGGCCGAGGGGGGGCTGGCGTTCGGCCTCTCGCCCCCGCCAAACGGCTTCATGCCGAGCGACGCCGCGCCGGGATCGCTGCTGGAATGGTCCGAGCCGACCGCCATGCTCGGCGCCGAGGTGGGACGGCGGATCGCGGCCGACGGCGGCGCGGGTCTGTTCATCGACTACGGCCGCTCAGAGCCCGGCTATGGCGACACCCTGCAGGCCCTCGTCGCGCACCAGAAGGTCTCGCCGCTGGAGCGTCCCGGAGAGGCCGACCTGACCGTCCACGCCGACTTTCCGACCTTCGCCCTGGCGGCCCGCAAGGTGGGCGCGGGGGCAACGCCCATCCTCGAACAGGGCGAGTTCCTGCGCCGCCTCGGTATCGCCGAACGCGCCGCCGCCCTCGCCGCCGCACGCCCCGATAAGGCCGAAGTGATCGGCCGCCAGCTTGCCCGGCTGGTCGAAGCGGACCAGATGGGAAGCCTGTTCAAGGCCGTGGTCATCCATACCCAGAGCCTCGCCGTACCGGGATTCGAATGACCGCCGCGCCCTTCCTCACCCACCCGAAGCTGGAGCTGGCCGGCGTCCGCCACGCCTTCTTCACCCGCAACGGCGGGGTCTCCACCGGCATCTACGACAGCCTGAACCTCGGCCTCGGCTCCCGGGACGACCCCGACCATGTCGGCGAGAACCGCCGCCGCGCCGCCGCCGTCTTCGGACTTGGCCCCGAAGCCCTGCTCACCTGTTTCCAGATCCACTCCCCCATCGTCGTGACCGTGCCCTTCGACGGGCCGGCCCCCGAGGCGGACGGTGTGGCGACCGCGGCGCCCGGCCTTATCTGCGGCGCCCTCTCGGCCGACTGCGCCCCGATCCTGATGGCCGATCCCCAGGCGCGCGTGGTCGCCGCCGTCCACGCCGGCTGGAAGGGCGCGCTCGGCGGCGCCGCCGAGGCGGGGGTTGCGGCCATGCTCGCGCTGGGCGCCCGGGCGGACCGGATCGTCGCCGTGGTCGGGCCCTGCATCGGCCCGCGCAGCTATGAGGTCGGGATGGATTTCCTCGACCGGTTCGGTGCCGAGGACCCAGGCTCGACCCGCTTCTTCCGGCTGGGCGTCACCGCCGACAAACGCCTGTTCGACCTGCCCGCCTATGTGCTGGACCGGCTCGCCCGCGCCGGGATCGAGGGCGCCGAATGGATCGGCCGCGACACCTGCACCGAGGAGGCGGCCTTCTTCTCCAACCGCCGGGCGGTGAAGCGCGAGGAGGGCGACTACGGCCGCCTGCTCTCCGCCATCGCCCTCACCAGCTGAGCGCGATCTCCGCGTAGCGCGCGGTCAGCCCCGCCTTGCCCAGCAGGGCCGCCGTCTTGCCCGGATCGAGCCTGCCGTCCGCGCCGGTGACCTCGGCGGCGTGGATGCCCGAGGCCAGGAACAGGCAGTCGAGCCCCTGGGCGTTGGCGCCCTTCACATCGGTCGCCAGCCCGTCTCCGATGGCCAGCAGGCGCGCCTTGTCGGGCGTGCTCAGCAGCAGCTGGGCGACCGCCTCATAGGCGGCGTCATAGATGGGCGCATAGGGCTTGCCGGCCATCACCACCTGCCCGCCCATCGCCGCATAGAGATCGGCCAGGGCGCCGCCGCAATAGATGGTCTTGTCGCCGCGCTGCACCACCTTGTCGGGGTTGGCGCAGACCATCAGCAGGCCGCGCGCCACGCAGATTTCGAACCGGTCGCGGAAATCTTCGGGCGTCTCGATCTCGTCGTCGAACGGGCCGGTGCAGGAGACGAAGGCCGCTTCTTCCGGCACCTCGGCGAAATGGATGCCGGTGCCCTCATAGAGGGGCGCGTCGCGCATCGGCCCGATCGCCCAGGCCGGGCCGGGCGCGCGGGCAGCCAGCTCGTGGCGGGTCACGTCGCCCGAGGTGACGATCGCCGACCAGGCCGCGTCGGGCACGCCCAGCTGCCGCATCTGGGTCGCCACAGCCGGGCCGGGGCGGGGGGAGTTGGAGATCAGCACCACCGGGCCGCGCTCGGCCTTGTAGAGGGCCAGGGCCTCGCAGGCCGCCGGGAAGGCCTCGCGGCCGTTGTGGATCACGCCCCAGACATCGCAGAGCAGGGCGTCGTAATCGGCGGCGAGCTGGCCGAGGCCGGAAAGGGGCAGGGGAGCGGTCATAGGCCGGGGCTAAAGGCCAAGGCCCGCGAGGTCAACCAAACCCGGGAACAGAATGGGCCAAGCTCGCGTTGTGGTCCCAAGCTTCGCCGCGGTCGGCGGCCTTGGGGAGAACGACATGCTCAAATGGGCGCTGATTTTCGCCGTCGTCGCGCTGATCGCCGGCGGTCTGGGCTTCTACGGCATCGCCGGCGCGGCCGCCGGGATCGCCAAATTCCTGTTCTTCCTGTTCCTGGCCGCCTGCGCGGTGTTCGCCATCCTCGGCTTCACCGTCGCCCGCAAGATCAGCGGACCTCGAAGCTAGCCGCGCGTCCCGGTCCGGCGCTTCAGCGCGCCCTGCATGAATTCGGCGGGGGGCTGGGTCTCCGCCAGGACGGCGTCGCGGATGGCGCGGGGCTCGCCGAACAGGTGGCCCTGGCCATAGGCGATGTCGAGTTCAAGCACATCGATCACCTGCCGCTCGGACTCGACCTTTTCGGCGATCAGTTCGACCCCGAACCGGCGGGTCACGGCGGCGAAGTCGCCGGCCTGCAAATCCTTGAGCGATTTCGAGGTCATGCGGCCCTCGACCTCCAACAGCTGGTCGAGCAGCACATTGGCCGAGACCTTGGCGAACTTGACGTCGGCGCGGGCCAGATCCTGGAAGTCGAAATCGAGGTCGGTGACCTTGTCGATCGAGAAGCGGAAGCCGAGATCGGCCAGCTTGGCCATGTTGCGCGCCTCGACCCCGCCACGCTCGCGGAAGGCGTCCTGGCCCAGTTCGAAGATCAGGGCGCCAGACAGGTCGCGGTTCTCGGCCAGGAATTCCAGGAAGGCCGGGAAGAAGGCTTCGTCCCCCAGGCTCGCCAGCGAGATGTTGCAGAAGATTCCGACCTTGCGGTCGTTCTTGGCCAGACGCCGGACGATCTGGACGCAGCGGAACAGCAGGAGGTTGTCGATGGCCGACACCAGCCCCGCCGGCTCGGCCACCGCCAGATATTCGGCTGGCATCAGCACCCGGCCCGTCGCGTCGCGCAGCCGCGAGAAGCTCTCGTAGAAGACGGTGCGGCGCTGGGGCAGTGAGACGACCGGCTGCAGATAGAGGTCGACCCGGTTTTCGGCCAGGGCTTCGCGCACGGCGGCGACCAGCGCCAGATTGGCCGGTTCGGCTCGGCCCGAGTGGCTCGGGAAGGGATGGGCGACGCGGGCCTCCAGGCTGTCGCTCATGCGCGCGACCAGGTCCTCCAGCATCCGGACCTCGGAGGTCAGGGCCTCGGTGGCGGCTTCGGTCTCGGCGTGAATCGAGTTGTGCAGCTCCGACAGGGTGATCTCGGTGCGTTCGAGCTGGTCGGCGAGCAGGCGGTGGGCGTCGCGCACCTGGCCGATCTCGCGGCGCAGGGCCTTGGTCTCTGCCGCGCGTCCGATCAGGCTGTGCAGGGCGAAGGCGAGGCCGAGGCTTCCCACCAGCACCGCCGCGCCCACGGGCCAGCCGGCTCCGGCGCGCCAGACGAGGGCGGCGGCGGACGTCGCTAGCAGGAGGTAGGCGCCGGAGAGCAGCGCCAGGACGGCCTTACGCATCGGGTCTTCCGGCGGGACGGGATGGTCCCAGAATCATCCGATTATCAGCCGTGCTCGCCAGAAAGGCGAGGGCGCGCCATTGCGGCGGCGCGCCGCTTGAAATCAGGCCGCGGTGACGGTGGCGGCGGACTCGTGCGGGTCGCGAAGGACATAGCCGCGGCCCCAGACGGTCTCGATGTAATGCTTGCCCTGGGTGGCGGCGGCCAGCTTCTTGCGAAGCTTGCAGATGAAGACGTCGATGATCTTCAGCTCGGGCTCGTCCAT
>CANJKM010000185.1 GCA_947474805.1 Caulobacterales bacterium
CAGCTTGGTAGGTTGCGTGCGTAGAAAGAAAGGGGGAGGCGCGGAACGCGCCTCCCCTTCTGGTTCCGCGATAGGGGAACCGGGCCGGGGGAGCGGCCCTGAGCACAGTACGGACTCCGACGTTGGAGAAGCCGCCGCGCTGGTCCCCCGGTTGGCTTCTCCGGCCGGGTCTCCGACCTAGCGGCGGATACGCACGCCAAACGTATAGTAGCGGCCAATCGTGTCTTCGCCGTTGTAGAAGCCGCCGAACAGGCCCGGCACCGTAGAGGCGCCGCCGAAGGCGCCATACGGAGTCGGCTGCTTGTTGAACAGGTTCTGGACCGAGAAGAAGAAGCTCGCCGGACCCATGGTGTAGCCAAGCGTGGCATGGGTGTAGGCCACGGCTGGCAGATCGCCCTTCACGTTGTAGACGATGGTCGGATCGGGGTTCCACTTGGTCGAGGACCACCAGCGCTCTTGCACGTCGACCGTCCAAGGACCGCGGCTGTAGCGCACGAAGGCGGACACGCGCCATGTCGGCTGGCCGGCGGAGCCCGCGCTGTTAAGCACGATAGCGCCCGGGAAGTTTTCCTGCTTCGAGGTCGGCTGGTAGGTGCCGAGCACGCGGGTAGTGAAGGCGCCGCCCAGCGCGTCGAACGCGTAGTTGGCCTCAAAATCGATGCCGTTGGTGTTGAACAACGCGAGGTTCTGCGGCTTCGTGATCCAGCCGGTCGCGTAGTTGGCCGTGGTCCGGTTACTGAATGGCAGCGGCCGGATCGCCTGAGCACAGGTCGGCGAAGCGCCGCCCGATTCCTCGCAGATGCGCTGGATAACCAGGTCGCGACCGGAGATCCCGGCGATCGCGTCCTTGATGTTGATCTTGTACCAGTCGATGGCCAGGCTGAAGCGCGGGATAAACGCCGGACGGAGCACGACGCCAGCCGTCCAGGTGGTCGCGACTTCAGGCTTCAGGTCCGGATTCGAGTCGGTGATGAGCGACACGATCCCAGCAGGCGTGTCGCCGATGTGCACGTCGATCGACGGACCGGCCGGGGTGACCGAGCGGGTGCCGAACAGTTCGGTCAGGTTGGGCGCCCGTATGTCGCGCGAGCGGGTGCCGCGGAAAGTGATTTGGCTATTGATGTCCCAGTCGGCCCCGCCCTTCCACGTCACGACCGTACCCGAATTCGAGTAGTCGGTGACGCGGACCGCGCCGTTGACGATGAAGCTCTCGGCGAACGCCCGATCGCGCAGCAGGGGCACGTTCACTTCGCCCGCCGCTTCCTTCACCGACTGACTGACCTCGGTGCGGTCGGCGCGCACGTCGTTGAGCCAGCGGTTAGTCGTTCCCGTGGTGCAGTTGAAGCGCAGGCCAGTGCAGTCGAGCTTGGCGTTGTCGCCGACCGAGCTTAGCAGCTGGTAGGTCAGCTTGCGCCACTCGGCGCTGACGGCCACGCCCACGTCGCCGGCCCAGGTCGCGAACGGCGAACCGGTTATGGACCCGCTAAAGGTGTCCATCTTGGTGGTCGTCTCGAACTTGGTCGTCCCGAGGACGTAGTTCAGCGCCTCGGCGCTCTCCGAAGTTGGACCGAACAGGTTGATCGGCACGCACCCGGGGTAGAGGCTCGGGTTGGTCAGTGTGACGTTACAGACGATCCGGCCGTCCGGAGCGCGGACCGCGTCCGCCGCGGCGATAAACCGGCCGTTGTTGATGTTGCGATTAAGCCGCGTGTGCTGCTGGTTGGCGCTCTTCAGGTAGCCGACGTTCCACTTGTAGCCCGCGATATCGCCGTCGAAGCCGACGGTCGACATGTAGGCGCGAATGTAGGATTCGGGCGACTTGGCGTCGACCTGGGTGATGAACTTCTGGAACGAAAAGGTGTTCCGGTTGGCGGCCAACATCGCCTGCTGATACTGGGGCGCGAGGAAGGCGTTGGTCGCGCTCAGGGTGACGGCCGTCGTCTCAACCGTCTCGTGGTTATTCTGGACATGCGACAGCATACCCGTGCCCTGCATATAGAAGTGCACGCTGTCGGTGATGTCGTAGTCGAAGCGGGCGAAGCCCAGGTCCGACTGGAAGAGGTTCTGCAGCGAGGCGTTGTAGAAATAGGCGCCGTCGCCGCCGCTCTCGACCGCGGTCGTGCCGGGGATCGCCGTGCCGTGCTGGAATTTGTCGAGGACGCCGTTCTGACGGAACACCATGTCGCGCAGCGGGTTGCCGGCGTTGGTGTTGCCGACCCCCGAGATCAGGCCGAGCGTGCTCGAGCGGGTCAGGCGTGTGTTCTCAACGAGGCGGACCGGGGCGGCCGCAGTGCCGGCGCCCTGCACGGAGTAGACCTTTTGGGCCCATTTGCGGTCTAGCTTGGTGAAGACGCCGGGCGAGTTGAAGTATTCGTAAGAACCTTCGATGTGGCCGCGGCCGCCGAACAGGTCGGTGCCACCGGCGACGCCGATCTTCACTTCTTTGGCGTCGCCAAATTTGGAGATGCCGTAGTGGGCGTCAAACTTGAAGCCGTTGTAGTTGCGGTCGGTGACGAAGTTCACCACGCCGGCGACGGCGTCCGAGCCGTACACAGCCGAGGCGCCGCCGGTCACCACGTCGATGCGCTGCAACAGCATCGAGGGGACGAAGTCGGCGTTCACTTCTCCGCCTTGGGTAGTCGGGGGCACACGCATGCCGTCGAACAGGACCAGGGTGCGGGTGGCGCCCACGTTGCGCAGGTTCAGGTTACGGCCCACGCCGTTGCCGCCGCCGTTGCCGGGCTGGGTGGTCTGGTTGCGGGTCCCGGAGAAGACCGGCAGCTGTTGCAGGCCTTCGACGACGGTCCGCGGAACCGTCTGCAGCAGCTGCTGTGTCGTCACCACGGTCACGGGTGTCGGCATATTGTTGCCGTTGGTGATGATGCGAGAGCCGGTGACGACGACCTCTTCGACCGTCCCCGCAGCCGGCGCTGTGGTTTGAGCGCTCGCGAGCGAAGTCAATGCCAGCGTGCTTACGCCAGCAAGAAGGCCCACGGCCAAATCAATTCTATTCGACATGTTACCGTTCCCTCTTTTTATATTTCGTTTCCATTCCCGTCAGCACGGCAACAGTGGCGCTGATTGATCACGCAGCGCTCTTCTGCGACCGCACATTGGGAGATGCAACCGTTCTCATTGGGTTATGCAATCGTTCTCATTGGGTGATGGGGTTGTCAAGCTCCCCTGAACGCACCGCCCCACGATGGCGCCCAACCGCGAGCAGGAACTCAGACAGGCCGGGCCTCGCCGGCCAGGCCTGCGTTTGCCTTAGATAGGAGGGACATCAGGCTATGCTGGGAATGCGCCGAAGGAGCACGCGCGGGCGCGCTGCGACGCCCGCCCCCTGCCCTTCGCCCCGGCAGCCGCTCCACCGGTAGGGTGGAACGGCCCGTAAGCTGGCGAGACCATGGCCTCGTAGGACGGAACGGAACGCCGCCCTTAGCGGACGTCGAAGAGCGCCACCTGGAAATTTTTCTCGAGCAAGGCGTCATCGATGCCCTTCCACACCTCAGTGTGCACCTGGGAGTTCACCCAGATCTGCCGCAGTTCCTCGTTCACATAGGTGAGCTGAAATCGGTAGTTGATGCCCGAGGGAAGCGGATCGCCCTGAATGATCGTCCGCAGCTTCAGCATCTTCACATCAATGAAGCCCTCAAACTTCGCGCCCGCTGGGGCGAAGACGTTGTGGAAGTGGTCAAGCATCGCCTTCTCTTTGGCGGCATCCACCTTCAGGTCGCAGTAGAGGACGATCCCAGGCGTCGGCATATGCCCCGTCGCGGTCGCGGTCTTTCCACTCGATGCGGCTTCGCCCTGTGGCTCCGTCGGCTGCGCACAAGACGCCGCCGAGGCCCCGGCCGCAGCCGCGACCAGAACGGCAGTCTTAAGCGCTGTCCGGCGGCTCATGGTCTTGTCGGTCATTTATCGGCTCACTTGCTGTACAGCGGCGTCTTGCCGGGGATCACCAGGTTCAGCCGGTACACGCTGCTCGCGGCCATGATGTAGGCGGTCTTCCAATTAGGACCACCCCAGGCGAGATTGGCCTGCGCCGGATCAGGCGACTTGAGCTGGCCGAGCACCTTCCCTTCCGGGCTAATTATGCGGATGCCGTCGGGCCCCGAAGTCCAGACATTGCCGGCGGAATCGACCTTCAGTCCGTCAGGCACACCGGCCATCGGCACCGGGCCGGGATAGCTGATCAAGCGCCGACCATTGGAGACCTTACCGTCGGCGTTTACATCATAGACGTTGACGAACATTTCGGGCTCGGAGTTCGACACGTAGAGTTTCTTGCCATCTGGTGAGAAATCGACGCCGTTGGGCCGGGGCAGGTCGGTGATGACCGCAGTGACCTTGCCGTCCTTGTAGCGGTAGACGGCGTTGTAAGCGGCTTCCTTCTCGGGGTCCTTGTCCTGCTGGAGCAGGCCATAAGGCGGATCGCTGAACCACAGCGACCCGTCCGGGTGGAAGGTGAGGTCATTCGGGCTGTTGAAGCGGTCACCGCCGCCGTTGCGCTCGAGGAAGGGCTCAATGGTCCCGTCCTCCTTGACGCGGACGATGCGGCGAGCGCCGTGCTGGGTCATCAGGACCGAGCCGTCCTTATCGACGGCCGCGCCGTTCGAGCCCTGGTAGGAGCCAGCCGGGATTACATCCTTGCCCCCGGACTTGTCCATGACGAGGCGCTTTTGGCCGTCCGCGCCGATGGCGTAGAGCTTGTTTCCCGTCAGGTCTGAGAAGCGGATTTCACCCTTGTACCAGACGGGCCCCTCAGTGAATCCAAAGCCGCCGCCGATCTTCTCCAATACGGCGTCGCGCGCGATGATCGCATCGAGCGCGGGGTCCAGCCGGACGATCGAGGTTCCCTCGGCGGCGACGGGAACAGTCGCCTCGGCCGCGGCAGTGGGCGCCTGAGCCTCCTTCGCTTGGGAGCAAGCCGTCAGCACGATGGCCGCCGCAGCGCAGAGCAGAAACGGCTTGAGGGCATGTGATCTGGACGGACTGCGAATTTCAACGCGTATGGACACTTGCCTGCGCTCCAGATGGTGAGTTTTGCAAACGTTTGCAGATCACGCGTAGCGATGTCAAGCAAGGCTGCCGCTTCGTTTCTCCAGAACCCTCTAGGCTGGCGCGGCCGCAGCCACCGCCGCCGCCGACTGGCGCACCACCAGCTGGCATGGAAGCACGATGTCAGCCTCTTGCGGCTTGCCGCCGAGCAAGCCTGCAAGCTCGAGCATGGAGCGGTAACCGATCTCATAAGTCGGGATGCGCATGGTGGTGAGCGGTGGGTCATAGATTCTCGCCACGCGCTGATCGTCGAAGCCGATCAGCGACACGTCCTGCGGGACCGACAGCCCCGCCCGGCGGATCGCGCGAATGGCCCCTATCGCCATCTCGTCATTAGCTGCGAACACGGCAGTCGGCGGAGAATCCAGCGCCAGCAATTGCTCCATGGCGTGCTCGCCAGACTCGACGGTGAAGGCGCCCTGCTGGAGCAGGGCGGGATCCACGGAGAGGCCGTACTCGCTGAGCGCCATACGGTAACCCTCCAGGCGATGCACCGTCATCGCCGAAGCACGCGCCCCCGCGATATGGGCGATGCGCCGATGGCCAAGGCCGAGCAGATAGGTGGTGGCCTGGGCCGCCGCCGCAACATGATCAACCCGAACGGACGCGAACTGCCCACCCGTAGTGACGTCGAGGGCCAGGACCAACGGCGGAAGACACCGCCCCTCAGCGAGCAGAGCCTTCTGGTCGGCGCTAGTCACCAGCACTATGCCATCAGCGCGCCGGCTATTCACCTGGCTCAGGAACCTCGCCTCGCGGGCGGGATCCCGGTCGGTGTGGCCGACGAGGACGCTGTAGCCCGTCTCACGAGCGGCCTGCTCGGCGCCGCGGAAGAACTCCAGGAAGAAGGGGCTCAGGCTGGGGACCACGACCATCACCAAACCGGTCTTGCTCAACTTGAGGTTCTGGGCCGTAACGTTCGGACGGTAGCCGAGATTGTCGATCGCCGCGCGAACCCGCATCAGAGTCTCGGCGTTGAGCAGCTTCGGATTGGTGATCGCACGCGACACGGTGGCGACCGACAGGCCCACCGCCCTGGCGACATCCTTGATGGTGGCGGCCCGATCCGTCGTTTTCATACCTGCCCTCGCGCCTATGCCCGCCAGCTTGATCCCCTCTGGTGATACCATCTCCAGCAAAACCCAAGGGGCTCTGTGATGACGTGACCCCCGTTTCTCATCCAGCCATAACGAGAGTCCTGTGTTGATCTGAGCCTTGGTCTTCGTGGGTGGCAAGAGGCGTCCGCGCGGAGCCTCCAGGCTGCGCAGCGCGGTCGCCGGCCTGTCCGCAGATGGCGCTGGCGTAGTCCCTTGGCGTCATCCAGCCGAGCTTGGAGTGCGGGCGCTCTTCGTTGTAGTCGCGCCGCCAGGTCTCCAGCACGGCGCGGGCGTGC
>CANJKM010000186.1 GCA_947474805.1 Caulobacterales bacterium
TCGTCGGGCGCCAACCCCTTCGCCTGTATCGCCGCCGGCATCGCCTGCCTGTGGGGCCCCGCGCACGGGGGCGCCAATGAAGAGGCGCTCAACATGCTCAAGGAGATCGGCACCGTCGATCGCATCCCCGAGTACGTCCAGGGCGTGAAGGACCGCAAATACCGGCTGATGGGCTTCGGCCACCGGGTCTATAAGAACTACGACCCCCGCGCGACCGTGATGCAGAAGACCTGCCACGAAGTGCTGGACGCCGTGGGCAAGCACGATGAGCCCCTGCTGCAGGTGGCCATGGAGCTGGAGCGGATCGCCCTCTCCGACCCCTATTTCATCGACCGCAAGCTGTATCCGAACGTCGATTTCTATTCGGGCATCACCCTGTCGGCGATGGGCTTCCCGGCCGAGATGTTCACCGTCCTGTTCGCCCTGGCGCGCACGGTCGGCTGGATCTCGCAGTGGAAGGAAATGATCGAGGACCCGGCGCAGAAGATCGGCCGTCCGCGCCAGATCTACACCGGCCCGACCGCGCGCGACTACGTGCCCGTCGACAAGCGGGGCTAACCCGTTGGAGCGCGCGGTCTATGATCGCATCCGCGCGCTCGAACAGGACCATTGGTGGTTCGCGGGACGGCGCGCCGTCCTGACAAGGGCGCTAGAGGGGCTTTCCCTTCCGGCGCCCGCTCGCATTCTGGAGGTCGGCTGCGGCGCGGGCGGCAACCTGCAGCTGCTGACGCCGCTCGGCGATGTGTCGGCGCTGGAGCCGGACGACGAGAGCCGCGCCTATGTCGCCGAGCGCTACAAAATGAAGGTCGAGGGCGGCCTGCTCCCCGACGGCCTGCCCTACCCGCCGGGCAGCTTTGATCTCGTCTGCGCCTTCGATGTGATCGAGCATGTCGATGAAGACGCCGCCTCGGTCGCGGCCCTGGCCAAGCTGCTCAAGCCCGGCGGGGCGATCCTGACCACCGTGCCGGCCTATCAGTGGATGTGGAGCCCGCACGACGAGGCCCACCACCACAAACGCCGATACGCCCTGCCCGCCTATCGCGCCCTGTTCGAACAGGCGGGACTGAAGGTCGAGCGGGCCGGCCACTTCAACACCCTGCTCTTGCCGCTGGCGGTGGTTCAGCGGTTCGCCAAGAAGCTCCTGAAGATCGACAGCTCGGACGACGCCATGCCGCCGCCCTGGCTCAACGGGCTGCTGACGCGGGCGTTCGCGGCGGAACGCAGCCTGTTCCCGATGCCCGTAGGCCTGTCGATCATCCTGGCGGCCAGGAAGCCCTTTTAACTTCCGATTTCCCCGGCGAAGGCCGGGGTCCAGGTTCACCGCCTTGTCTGCAGAATTCGCTGCAGCTGGATCCCGGCCTTCGCCGGGAAGTTCGGATTATTGTTGAGCTAATAGCGCCAGCACGGCGTCCGCCGCCCGGCCGGAGGGATCGCCCTGCCATCGGCCCATCAGATCCAGCGCCGCCGTCTGTTCCGCCGTTTGAGCTTCCCGACGGGCGGGGTCATCCAGCAAGGGCGCGACAGCCTGGGCCAGGGCATCGCCGGTGCAGGCGTCCTGGATCAGTTCACGCGCGATCTCGCGCTTGGCCGCGACGTTGAACAGGGTGACGTAGCGGGTGCGGATCAGGCGCTTGAGAATGGCGTAGGTGAGAGAGCCCAGCCGGTAGCAGATCACCATCGGGCAGCCGGCCAAGGCGAGCTCGGTCGAGACCGTGCCCGAACAGGCCAGGGCCGCGGTGGCGCCCACGAAGGCGTCGGCCTTGCCGGCGTCGTCCTCGATGAGCATGGGCGGCGCGGCCCAGCCCGCCGTCGCCTCGCGCACCAGACCCGCCACCGGCGCGGCCACGGGGATGACCAGATGGAGTTTGGGCCGATCGGCCCTGAGCACGGCGGCCGCCACGCCGAGCGGCTCCGCCAGGCGTTTGATCTCGCTCGGCCGGCTGCCCGGCAGGATCAGGAGGATGGGGTCGTCCGCGCCCGCACCCAGCCGCTCGCGCAGGCGGGCCGGGTCGGCGGCGCTGAAGTCGCGCGCCAGGGCCGGATTGCCGACGGGGATCGTCTTTAGGCCCTCCGCCTCGAACAGGGGCGCGTCGAAGCCGTGGATGGAGAGGAGCAGGTCGACCGACCTGGCCAGGGTCTTGGCCCGGCCCGGCCGCGAGGCCCAGACCTGCGGCCCGACATACTTCACCAGGGGCAGCTTCGGGTCGAGCTTGCGCAGGCCGTGGGCGACACGGAGGGTGAAGCCCCAGCTGTCGATCAGGACGGCGATGTCGGGTTTCTCGCGGGCCGCAAAGGCCACCGCCTCCTTCACACGCCGGCGCACGCGCGGATAGGCGGCGACGCCTTCCAACAGGCCCAGCACCGACAGTTCGGTGATGTCGAAGGGACTGACGATCCCCTCGCGCGCCATCTGGGCCCCGCCGACCCCGACGAAGGTCGCGTCGGGACGTCGGGCGCGGATCGCCCGCGCCAGCCCCGCTCCCAGCGCGTCGCCAGAGGCCTCGGCCGCGACCAGCAGCACCTTGGGGCCGGTCATGGGGCCGGAACGCCGACCACGAACAGGCCGAGCCGATCGGCGGCGGCGATCACGCCCGCCCGGTCCAGGACCAGGACCGCGCCCGCTTCGCCCACAACGCCAGCCAGACCCGCCGCAGCGGCCTTCTCGATGGTGGAGACGCCGAGGGTCGGCAGATCGACCCGCCGCTCCTGGACCGGCTTGGGGGCCTTGGCGAGGACGCCGAGACGGGCGCTCGCGTCGCCCCGGATGGCTGCCGGCAGGGCGGCGCAGCGCATGAGCAGGGCGTCGGTGCCCTCCTGGGCCTCGACCGCCAGCACCAGACCCGCAGCGACGACCGCCCCCTGGCCGATGTCGTGCGCGCCCATGATCCGCGCGATCGCCAGCGCCTTGGCGATGTCGGCGGCGTGGGCCTCGTCGGGCGTGACCGCGCCCAGCGGCCCGTCGGGCAGGAGCAGATCGCCGTCCACCGCCTGGGCACCCTCGATGGCGAAGCCTTCCTTCTCGAACTCCCCGACCAGGAAGCGCAGCAGGGCGTCGTCGCCCTTGCGCGCGGCGGCGATGGCGCCGGGCAGCGCCTTCAGGCCACGCAGGTCCGGCTTGAGCTGGGAGAAGTCGGGACGGTCGACCTGCCCCGCGAAACAGACCGCCTCACAGCCGGCCTTCCTGAGCAGGGCGATGCAGCGGCCGAGCTCGGCCAGACCCGCCTCTTCACCCTCAAATTCGGTGAGAGCTTCCGACGCGAAGCCATTTAAGCGAATCACAAAAAGTGGGCGCGCCTCATGCAGGGCGCGGCGAGCGAGACGGACGGGAAGCTCGCCCCCTCCGGCGATCAGGCCAAGCTTGGGCCGCGCTGTCACTCGCCCGGAAGACATAGGGGGCGGCTGGCGTCGGCGCGGATGAAGTCCACGATCTCGGACACCTCGGGCGAGGCGGCGAACAACCGGCCCACGTCCTCGAGCCGTTCCTGGAGAGTGCCCTCGTCGGCGAACAGCAGCCGATAGGCCGAGCGCAGATCGTTGATGGTTTCGCGGGCCAGGCCCCGGCGTTTCAGCCCCACGAGGTTGAGGCCCTCGAGGCTCGCCGGATTGCCCCAGACCGACCCGAAGGGGATGACGTCCTTGGTCACAGGGCAGAGGCCGCCGATGAAGGACTGGCGACCGACGCGGGTCCATTGATGCACGGCGCAAAGGCCGCCCATGAAGACGTGGTCGCCGATCTGGACGTGACCCGCCAGGGTGGCGTTGTTGGCCATCACCACATGGTCGCCGACGATGCAGTCGTGGGCCACGTGGCTGGCGACCATGAACAGGCCGTCCGAGCCGACGCGGGTGACGCCGCCGCCCGCGACCGTGCCGGTGTGGAAGGTGACATGCTCGCGGATCTGATTGCGCGCGCCGATCACGAGCCGGGTCGGCTCGCCCTTGTGGCCGAGGTGCTGGGGCTCCCCCCCGAGGACGGCGAAGGGATGTACGACCGTGTCCTGACCGATCTCGGTCAGGCCGTCGATGACGACATGGGAGACAAGCCTAACGCCCTCCCCCAGCACCGAGCCCTCGCCGACGATGCAGTAGGGACCGACCGAAACGCTGTCGGCCAGCCGCGCGCCCGGGGCGACCAGGGCGGTCGGGTGGATATCCGGCATCAGCTGGTCTTGACGACCATGGCGGCGAATTCGGCCTCCGCCGCCAGCTTGTCGTTGACGTAGGCCTTGCCGCTGAACTTGAACACGTCGCCGCGGTGGCGCGTGACCTCGACCGGCATGCGGATCACATCGCCCGGGCGGACCGGGGCGCGGAAGCGGCAGTTGTCAACCGACATGAAGAAGATGGTCTTGCCCTCGACGTTGGCGTTGAGGGACTTGGACATCAGCACCGCGCCCGTCTGGCCCATGGCCTCGACGATCAGCACGCCCGGCATGACCGGATTGCCGGGGAAGTGGCCCAGGAAGAAGGGCTCGTTCATGGTCACGCACTTGACCCCGATGATGGAGCGATGCGGACGATAGTCTTCCGCCCGATCGACCAGCAGCAAGGGATAGCGGTGCGGGATCAGCCGCAGGATTTCCATCATATCGATGGACGGGCCGACCTCGTTTGAGGTGTCGAGGGCTTCGCTCATTTCGTCTCCCCCTCGGCGGCACCACCGGCGCGGGCCGCGCGCCGGGCCAACCAGGCCGTCTCGCGCATGAATCGGCGGATCGGCCGGGCAGGCGAGCCGCACCAGGTTTCGCCGCCGGGCACATTCTTCATGGCGCCGGCCGCCGCCGCGATGCGGGCGTCGTCGCCGATCGTGATGTGGTCGGCCACGCCGGCTTGACCGCCGAACATAACCCGATCGCCTACCACCGCACTGCCGGAAATCCCGGTCAGCGCGGCCAAAACACAGTCCCTGCCCATGCGGACGTTGTGGGCGATTTGCACAAGGTTGTCGATCTTGGTGTTCTCACCGATCACCGTATCGTCGAAGGCGCCTCGATCGATGCAGGCATTGGCCCCGACGGTCACGCCGTCCTGCAAAACCACGCGGCCAAGCTGGGGCATGTCGACCATGCCGCCCTTGCCGTGACCGACTCCAAAGCCCGGCTCGCCGATCACCGCCCCGGCCAGGATGGTCACGCGGTCTCCGACCAGCGCGAAACCGATCACGGCGCACGGTCCGATGCGGCCGTTGCGGCCGATGGCGACGCCGGGGCCGATCACGGCGTTGGCGCCGATCGTCGTTCCGGCGCCGATCTGAGCCCCGGGTCCGACCACCACGCCGGGCGCCAACACAACACCATCCTCGATCAGGGCGTCGGGGTGGACGGCGGGCGAGCCTACGGGATGGCTGCGGACGCGGTGCAGCCTCGCGGCGGCGCGGGCGTAGGCGATCTGGGGTTCGGCGGTGATCAGGGCGGCGCCGCCCGGCGCGATCTTCTCGGCGTGAGCCGCGGACAGGATGCAGGCGCCCGCCCGCGTGGTGGCGAGTTCGTGCAGATAGCGGCGGTCGGCAAGAAAACTGACGGCCTCGGCATCGGCCCGGCCTAGGGGCGCGACGGCCGAGATCATGCGCGCGCCAAGAGCGGGGTCGGCGAGCTCAGCCCCCGCCGCTTGGGCGAGGTCGGCCAAGGCGACCGGACCCAGGGTCTCGTAGAACCTAGGGTCCGGCCCCATGGACGGCTGTCCTGGTTTTAGCGGCCGCCAGCGGCGGCGGCGGCGGCGGCCTGCTGCGGGGTGATCCGCTCGCGGTCGAAGGTGACGGTCGGCAGGCGGGTGTTGAGGCCGGTGATCACGGCGGCGGTCAGGTCCATGGCCGGGTTCACGGCGATCAGCGAGTTCGCTTCCATCACGATCGAGCAGTTGCGCGAGGTGTAGTTCTGGATCACCACCGGGTTGATCTGGGCGACGATGCTCTGCAGGGCCTTCTGACGGGTGGCTTCAAGCTCCTGGCCGCGCAGCTGCTCCTTCTCGGAGTAGGCCTCGATGCGGGTGTTCAGAGCCACGGCGCGCTGCTGGAACTGGTCCGGCGCCAGGGTGGCGCGCTGGCCTTCCAGGGTGCGGCCGTCGTTCTGGATGGTGGTGCGCTCCGGCGTCAGCTCGGCTTCGACCTGAGCGGTCAGCTGCTGCATGCGGTTTTGGAACGCCGCGCCGGCGGTGCTCTCGGCCACAGCGCGCTCATAAGAAACGACGCAGACGCCGGGAATGGCCGGGCCCGGAGGCGGGCTCGGCGCGGCGGCCGCGGCGGCGCCGGCGGCGGGACGGGGAGCAGCGGCCGGGGCCGGAGCGGCCTGAGCCGCGCCAGCGGTCGTGGCCAGGATCAGGGCGAGTGCGGAAAGGGTCTTGGTCATGTGTCTTTCGGGGGTCCGTCGAGGCCGGAGCCTAGAACTGGGTTGCGGTCGAGAAACGGAAGGTCTCAGTTCGGTCGTACGTGGTTTTCGCTAAA
>CANJKM010000187.1 GCA_947474805.1 Caulobacterales bacterium
GCTCCGAGTGGACCGGGATCCGCCTTGCGACCCTGCTAGACGAGGCGGGCGTGGCGCCGGGCGCGCGCTGGGTGCTCGCCGAGGGCGCCGACGCGTCCGGCATGAGCCGCAGCGTGCCGCTGGCCAAGTGCCTCGACGATGCGGTCATCGCCCTCTTCCAGAACGGCGAGCCGATCCGGCCGGAGCAGGGCTTCCCCATGCGCCTGCTGCTCCCCGGCTACGAGGGCAGCATCTGCGTCAAGTGGCTGCGGCGGCTCAAGCTCACCACCGATCCGACCTTCACCAAGGATGAGACCTCGAAGTACTCGGACCTGATCCCGGGCGGGCGGGCCGAGCTGTTCACCTTTCCGATGGGCGTGAAATCGTTGATCACCCGCCCTTCGTTCGGCGTGCCGATGCGCGGTCCCGGCCTCTATGAGATCAGCGGCCTCGCCTGGTCGGGACACGGCCGCATTTCCCGCGTCGAGGTCTCGGCCGACGGCGGGCGCAGCTGGGCCGAGGCGGCGCTCAGCGGACCGGCGCTGCCCATGGCGCTTACCCGCTTCCGCGCACCCTGGCGGTGGGACGGCGGGCCAGCGGTGCTGATGAGCCGCGCCGTCGATGAGCGGCGAAACCGCCAGCTGGGCAGGGCCGAATGGCTCGCCCGTTACGCCCCGGGCCAGTCCTACCATTTCAACGCTATCCATAGCTGGGGCGTGGCGGCCGACGGGACGGTGAGCCATGTCTATGGATAGGCCGTTCCTCTTCGCGGCGGGGTTCGCCCTGCTGTCCACCGTCGCGGGCGCCGCCCAGCCCGGCCCGGGCCTCGGCAGGCCCGCATCGCCTGCGGCCATCGCCGCCGCCGATCTCAGCATCTCGTCCGACGGGGCGAACCTGCCGCCGGGCTCCGGGACCGTGGCGCGCGGGGCCCAGGTCTACGCCCAGAAATGCATGAGCTGTCACGGCCCGGACGGCGCTGGCGGGCCCCTCGACCGGCTCACCGGCGGCATCGGCACCCTGGCCGAGGCCAACCGCGTGAAGACGGTGGCCAGCTTCTGGCCGCACGCCACCACCCTCTTCGACTATATCCGCCGGGCCATGCCGATCCAGGCGCCGCAGTCGCTCGCCGACGAGGAGGTCTATTCCCTGGTGGCCTACCTGCTGTCGGTGGATGGGATCGTGGCCAAGGACGCGGTGATGGACGCCCAGACCCTGCCCAAGGTGCGGATGCCGAACCGGGACGGCTTCGTGCGCCGGGACCCGAAGCCCTAGGCGCCCGACAGGCCCATCCGGGCGGCTTTCAGGAACACGCTGGGCAGCGCCGCCAGATCCCGCCGGGGTGACCAGATCACGTCCTCGGCCTCCGCCTCTGCGCGCAGCACGGTCAGCTTCAGCGAGAAATGGGTGAAGACATGCTCGATCTCGCCGGCCCCCCGCCAGTCGGCGCGGACAGGCGCGGCGCGTTTCGCCTCCGCCTCGCCCCAAGGTTCGGATCGCCACTCCCCCGTCGGCAAGGCCAGCATCCCGCCCAGCAGGCCCTTCGGCGGACGCCGCACCAGGGCCACCGCATCGCCGCGCGTGAGCAGGTAGGCGACCCCATGACGCCGCGGCCGCTCGGCCTTGGGCGACCGGCGGGGGTAGCTTTCCGGCCTTCCCGTCGCATAGGCCGCGCAATGGGCCGAGATCGGGCACCGCTCGCAAAGCGGCGCCTTCGGCCGGCAGACCGTGGCGCCCAGGTCCATCAACGCCTGCGCCCAATCCCCTGTCCGGTATGATGTTACCGTATCCGCCGCCAGCCGCTTCAACTCCGGCTTGGCCGCCGGCAACGGCGTCTCCACTGCGTAGAGCCGCGCCATGACCCGCTCGACGTTGCCGTCGACCACATTCGCCGGCTGGTCGAAGGCGATCGCCGCCACCGCCGCCGCCGTGTAGGGCCCGAGGCCCGGCAGGGCGGACAGACCCTCCACCGTGCCCGGAAACTCCCCGCCGTGCCTTTCCGCCACCGCCCGGGCGCAGGCCAACAGGTTGCGGGCCCGGGCGTAGTAGCCAAGCCCCGCCCACGCGGCCATCACCTCGGCGTCCGCCGCCGCCGCCAGGTCCTCGACCCTTGGCCAGCGCGCGATGAAGGCCAGGAAGTAGGGCGTCGCGTGCGGCACGGTGGTCTGCTGCAACATCACCTCGGACAGCCACACCCGGTAGGGGTCCGTCCGCGCGGACGATCCCGGCGGCGCGCGCCAGGGCAGGGCGCGGGCGTTCGCGTCGTACCAGGCGAGCAGCTTGTCGCGGAGTTGGGCCACCTGATCCCCTTAACGTGATCGCGCCGATGGCGTTAGATGGACGCAATGTCCCGCCGCCTCCCCACCCGCGACGAAGCCCTGCGCATCCTGGCGGCCAAGCGCACCCGGCCCGCCCGCCGCGCTCCGCCCCCGGCCGGCCGGGCGCTGGCGGCCTATCTCCGCGAGCTGGACGGCAAGTTCGGCCAGGGGACGGGCGCGCTGTCCGCCCGCTGGCGCGAGGTGGTGGGCCCCGAGATCGCCCGCCGCACCGAGCCGGTGAAACTGGTCAAGGGCCGGGCCGGGACGCCGTCTTCCCTCGAAATCCGCGTCGCCGGACCGGCGGCCGCCATAATACAGCACCAAGCCAGGGACATTCTGGCCCGCGTGAACCTGTTCCTAGGCCCCGACGCCGTCCAGAAGCTGCGCATCGTGCAGGGCCCGCTCCGCCGGAGCGAGCCCGCCCCGCCGTCGCGTCGCCGCGCCGCGCCCCTGGACGCCGCCCAGGAGGCCGCCCTCGCCGAAGGCCTCTCGCAGGCCCCCGACGGCAAGCTCAAGGACGCCCTGTTCGCCCTCGGACGGGGGGTGTTAAGACGGGGCCGATAGGCCCGGCTCTCGCTCGCGCCGAATCGCGCTTTAATCTTTCGTCAAGAACTGCAGGACGCTTCGAATGTCGAACCTCAGCCGCCGTCTTCTCATGGCCGCCGCCTTGGCGGGGACCCTGGCCCTCGCCGGATGTGGCAAGGGCGGCGCCAGCGGCCCGGTCGCCGGCGACATGTCCATGGGGAACGCCAACGCCCCGGTGAAGATGATCGAGTACGCCTCGGTCACCTGCAGCCACTGCGCGGCCTTCAACAACGACGTCTTCCCAGCGTTCAAGGCCAAGTACATCGACACCGGCAAGGTGCACTACACCTTCAGGGAGTTCCTCACCCCGCCGGAAGAGGTGGCGGTGGCCGGATTCCTGGTCGCCCGTTGCGCCGGTCCGGACAAGTACTTCGGCGTCATCGACACCCTGTTCCGCACCCAGGCGGAGATGTTCTCGACCGGCGACGTGCGCGGCGGCCTGCTCAGGGTCGCCCAGTCGGCGGGCATGACCGAGGCCCAGTTCAACGCCTGCGTCCAGGACGAGAAGGCCCTGACCGAGCTCACCGCCCGGGTCGACAAGGCCGTGCGCCAGGACGGCATCAACTCTACGCCCACCTTCGTGGTGAACGGCAAGCGGGTGAAGGAAGGCGAGGCCACCCTGGCGGAGCTGGACGGCGCCGTGGCCGAGGCCTCCAAGTGAGCCGCCCCTTCAGCCGCCGCGCCCTGATCGCCGCCGCCGGGGCCCTGGCGCTTAGCGCGCCCGCCGCGGCCGCGCCGAGACCCGACGACATGGTGCTGGGCAAGGCGAACGCGCCGGTCGAGGTGGTGGAATACGCCTCGCTCACCTGCCCGCACTGCGCCGACTTCCACGCCACCGTCTTTCCGGCCTTCAAGAAGAAGTACGTGGACACCGGCAAGGTGCGCTTCATCTTCCGGGAGCTGCCCACGCCGCCGATCCAGGTCGCCACCGCCGGCTTCCTGATGGCCCGCTGCGCCGGCCCGGCGAAGTACTTCAAGGTGGTCGACGAGATCTTCCGCAGCCAGGAGAGCTGGTACGGCTCCCCCGCCGGGCCGCTCGGCGCGCTGCGCAGCATCGCCAAAGCCAATGGCATGAGCGAGGCCAAGTTCCAGACCTGCATCACCGACTCCAAGCAGGTCGACGCGCTCACCCGCCGGGTGAGCGACGCTGTCGGCACCGAGAACGTGCGCGCCACCCCGACCTTCTTCGTCAACGGCAAGATGGTCAAAGAGGGCGAGATCTCCATGGCTGAATTCGACGCCGCCATCGCGGCGGCGGGCAAGCCCGGGGGGCGCTGACGACGGTGCGATTCCAGCGGCTCAAGCTGTCCGGATTCAAGTCCTTCGTCGATCCGACGGAGTTCCGGATCGAGCCGGGGGTCTCGGGCATCGTGGGCCCGAACGGCTGCGGCAAGTCCAACCTGCTGGAGTCCCTGCGCTGGGTGATGGGCGCCAACTCCGCCAAGGCCATGCGGGCCGGCGGCATGGACGAGGTGATCTTCTCCGGGACCTCGCACCGGCCCTCGCGCAACCATGCCGAGGTGGCGCTGACCATCGACAATTCCGACCGCAGGGCGCCGCCGGCCTATAACGACCATCCGACCATCGAGGTCGTCCGGCGGATCGACCGGGGCGCGGGGTCCACCTACCGGATCAACGGCCGCGAAGTCCGGGCGAAGGACGTCCAGCTGCTCTTCGCTGACGCCTCCACGGGCTCGAACTCCCCCGCGCTTGTCCGTCAGGGCCAGATCTCCGAGCTGATCGCCGCCAAGCCGCAGAACCGCCGGCTGATCCTTGAGGAGGCGGCCGGCGTCGCTGGCCTGCACACCCGCCGCCATGAGGCCGAGCTTCGGCTCCGCGCTGCGGAAGCCAACCTCACCCGTCTGGAGGACGTGGCCCAGGAGCTGGAGGCCAACCTTGGCCGGCTGAAGCGCGAGGCCCGTCAGGCCGAGCGCTACAAGAAGCTCTCCGCCGAGATCCGCGCCCTGCAGGGCGCCGTGCTCTACGCCCGCTGGGCCGAGGCCAGCCAGGCCGCCGGACGCCTGGCCGCCGAGGCCGGCGAGGCCGCCCGCGCTGTCGAAGCCGGGGCCCGCGCGGCCGCCGCCGGGACGACCCGCGCCGCAGCCGCCGAGGCGGCCCTGAAGCCCCTGCGGGAGGCCGAAACCATCGCCGCGGCGGTGATGCACAAGCTGGCCATCGCCAAGGACCGCCTTGAGCGCGAGGAGGAGGCCCACGCGGCCGAGCTCGCGCGCCTGACCGGGGACCTGGAGCGGATCGAGGCTGATCAGGCCCGCGAAGACCACATCACCCAGGACGCCGCCGTGGCCCTGGACCGGCTGGCCGGCGACCTCTCGGCCCTTGAGGACGCCATCGCCGCCGCCCCCGAGCGCGGGCCGGAACTGGAAGCCGCCGCCCGCGCGGTCGAGGCCGCCCGCGCCGCCGCCGACACCGAGGTCGAGCGACTGGCCGGCGAGCTCGCCGCCAGCCAGGCCCAGCGCGACGCCGCCGAAGAGCGCATCGAGGAGGCGCAAGGCCGCGTCGCCCGATCCCGCCGCGCCCTGGACACCGCCCGCCGCGAGCGCGAGGCCCTGGGCGAAGTCGCCACCCCCGGCGCCGATCAGGCCCGCGCCGCCGTGGAGGCCGCCGAGACCCAGCTTGCCGCTGTCCGGGCCGCGCTCGACGCGGCCGAGGAGGCGCGAGCCGCCGCCATCGTCGCCGAGGCCGCCGCCCGCGAGGCGTCCCGCAAGACCGAAGACCAACTCGGCCGTCTGACCGCGGAGGCCCGAGCGTTGGCTGCGCTGGTCGCCCAGGCCAAGCGCGGCGGCTTCTCGCCGGCCCTGGACGCGGTGGCGCCCGAGCGCGGCTACGAGAAGGCGCTGGCCGCCGCATTGGGCGACGACCTGGACGCAGCTCTCGACCCCGCCGCGCCGGCCTACTGGAGCGGGCGCGAGGCCGTGGCGCCGGCATGGCCGCCGGGAGCCACGCCGCTCGCCCCATTGATCAAGGCGCCGGCGGCGCTGGCGGCCCGGCTCGCCCACGTGGCGATCGTCGACCGGGCGGACGGCGACCGCTTGATGGCCGAGCTCGCGGTCGGCGGCCGCCTGGTCTCCAAGGAGGGCGACCTCTGGCGCTGGGACGGCTTCGTGGCGCGGGCCGAGGCGGTGAAGCCCGCGGCCGTGCGGCTGGAGCAACGTAACCGCCTCACCGAAGTCGAGGCCGGCATCGAAGGCCTCAGTCCCAAGGCCGAGGCCGAGCGCGCCGACTTGGCCGCCGCCGCCGAACGCCTGCGCGGGGCTGAGGAAACCCTGCGCGAGGCGCGCCGGGCCGCGCCCGCCGCCGAGCAGACCGCCGCCCAGGCGCGCGCCGCCCTGGAACGCTTCGAACGCGAGGCCGCTCGGCGCGAGGCCCACGCCGCTTCCCTGGATGACGTGATCCGGCGGTTCGAGGGTGAGCTGGCCGAGCTGGAAACCAGCCTCGCCGCCGCCGTCGCCGCTGCGGGTCCCGCCGGCGCGGGGGCCGATGTCGCGGCGCGCCTGGCC
>CANJKM010000188.1 GCA_947474805.1 Caulobacterales bacterium
CTTCTACGTCACCAAGAAGAACGCCCGCACCAAGACCGACAAGATGGTGCTGAAGAAGTACGATCCGGTCGTGCGCAAGCACGTCGAATTCCGCGAAGGCAAAATTAAGTAGCCTCGCGCCTCCCCCGACTTTGAAACGCCCGGCCTCACCGCCGGGCGTTTTCATTTGGGCTGCGGACTAGAGGCCCGCCGCCCGCTCGACCGCCAATGACAGCTCCAGCGCGATCAGGCCTTCATCCCCGGTCACTGGCGGGCGGGCCGTTTCGCCGCGCACGGCCGCCAGGAAGCCCGCGACATTGGTCCCGAGCGGATCGCGCCCAGCCGCCGTCTGAGCAAAGCCTGGATCGAGCTTGAACGGGGTGGTGTTGCGGAAGGACGGGGCGAGGAAGTCGATCTCGACCTCGCCTGACGGGAACACGACCCACATGGTCCGCTCGCGCTCGTCGGCTGCCCGCGAGGCCTCGAACCGCCCGGTCATGCCGCTCTCGAACACCACCTCGGCGGTCAGCGAATCGAAATCGCCCTCGGCCTGGACCGCGGAGAATCGACCCCCGAGCGCCAGCGCCAGATCCAGGTCGTGGATCATCAGGTCGGGCGCGCAAGAAACGTCGCGGTTGCGCTCCGAGGGCGTGCCGCGCCGCACAGCCTCGATCCGCGTCGGGCGTTCGGGCAACTCCAGGAGCCCCATGGCGGCCGAGACGACCCGCTCCTGGTGCCCGCAGGCCAGAACGACGCCGGCGGCCTTGGCGGCGGCCACCAGGGCGCGTCCATCCTCGACCGCGACCGCCAGCGGCTTTTCGACATAGACGTGTTTGCCGGCCGCGAGCGCCTTGGCGGCGATCGCGGCGTGGGCCACGGCCGGGGCCGTCACCGTCACAACGTCCACCAGCTTGAGGAAGGCGTCGAGGTCGTCGGTGGCGTAGGCGTCGAGCGGGGCCGCCAGGGCCTGGGCCCGCGCCAAGTCCAGGTCATAGACCGCCGTCAGGCTGACGCCTTCCAGCTCCGCGAACTTCTTGGCGTGATAGCCGCCGAACACGCCGGCTCCGGCGACGCCGCCTTTGATCTCGCGCATGACGCCTCTCCTGGGTGAGGCGGAAAGTGACCGTCAGCCACGCTGGCCGCAACCCTCCCTGCCCTCGAAACTTTCCTGTCCTGACGCGCCAACCGGCGCTAGAAACCCATTCCGCTTCAGAGAGGCCCTGCCCGTGTCCCGCCTGTTCGACGCTTATGTGATGGTCGACTGGAGCGCCGCCGCTCAGCCGAAGCTCGGCAAGGACGGGGTGTGGATCGGCGTGATCAAGCGCGACATCCGCTTCCGCCCGGCCTTCGAGGCCTTCAACCCGCCCACCCGCCAGGCCGCCGAGGCCCAGCTGCGCACGACCCTGGCGGACCTCCGCCGCCGTTCGGAGAAGGCCCTGATCGGCTTCGGCTTCCCGCTCGGCCTGCCCGAGGGCACGGCGGCGGGGATCAAGCTGAAGTCGGCCGACTGGCGGGGAATGTGGGACTTCCTCGGCGCGAACATGGTCGACAAGGCCGACAACACCAACAACCGCTTCGCCGTAGCCGCCAAGGTCAACAGGCTGATGACCGACGAGGCCCGGCCCTTCTGGGGAGCCCCGCCCAAGGACGCCCAGCGCTGGCTGGCGACCACCAAGCCGGTCGAGCACGCCGCCGACCTGCCGCCCCTGCTGCGCCGGAGCGAGGCCGCCACTTCAAGCCTCGGCAAGGCCGCCGCCAAGAATGTCTGGCAGCTCCTCGGCGCCGGGACCGCCGGCGGCCAGGCCCTGACCGGCATTCCCGCCGCGCGCCGCCTGTTCGACGAGCTCGGCGACAAGGCGGCCGTCTGGCCGTTCACGACCGGCTGGCGGGCCCTGACGCCTGAGGATGTGAACGGTAAGGAGGCGGTGTTCGCCGAGGTCTATCCGCCTTCGGTCCAGCCCAAGCCCGAACCCGGCGAAGCGCCCGACCGCGCCCAGGTCCGCGCCCTGTGCGAGCATTTCGCCAAGCTAGACGAGGCAGGCAAGCTCGCGGCTCTGTTCGCGGCGCCGAAGGGGGCCGACGAAGCGACCCTCAAGGCCGTCGAAAGCGAAGAAGGCTGGATGCTGGGGGTCTGACCTCAACCGCTCGTCATCCTCCGCCCGCGAAGCGGACCGGGGGGACCCAAGCGAGATTACAAATTCGCAGGCCGTGCATGGGTCGCCCCGCCACCCTCGGGCCTGTCCCGAGGGTCAAGTAGGGCGATCACGGCTATGTTGGCTAGTCGTCCCGGTGGACCCGCTCGCGGCGCTCGTGGCGCTCCTGGGCTTCCAGGCTCAGGGTGGCGATGGGACGGGCTTCCAGGCGGGCCAAGGTGATCGGCTCGCCGGTCTCCTCGCAATAGCCATAGGAGCCGTCCTCGATCCGACGAATCGCATCCTCGATCTTGGAGATCAGCTTGCGCTGGCGGTCTCGGGTCCGCAGCTCAAGCGCCCGGTCCGTCTCGGACGAGGCGCGGTCGGCCAGATCCGGGTGATTCTCGGTCTCGGTCTGAAGGTGGGTCACGGTCTCCCGCGACTCCTTCAGGATGTCCTCCTTCCAGTTGAGGAGCTTCTGGCGGAAGTACTCCAACTGGCGGGGATTCATGAACTCCTCGCCCTCTTGCGGGCGATAGCCCTCGGATTCGGGCGGGGCCATTGTGGCGACAGACTCAGCAGCGGACATAGGAAATCCAGACTTAGTCCCAGGCGTGTTGCGGGGTGCTTATAGCAGCACGCCCAAGGGGCGCAATCGTGCTCGCGTAACGGATAGCGGCAGGCGAAAGCCGCGCCCCGCGAGGTTTGAACCCCGCGCGAGTCACGCGGCCCTCGCGACGTCCAGCTTGGCCAGTTCGACCTGGGCGCGGGTCTCGATCTCGTCGAGGATTCCCTCCAGCCCCGGATCGCCGGTCTCGGCCCGCTCCGACCGCACCGCCCGGGTCAGGCGCTCAAGCGCGGCCGCGGTCGGCTCTCCGTCCAGAAGGTTCAGCTTCACCTCGTCCAGCAGGTCCAGCATCGAGCCGGCGCGGCGCACAGCGCGGCGGCGGCGCTCAAGCGGGCCGTCCTCCTGCTGCAGCGCCATCAGGGCGTCGAGCGAGGCGACCGCGCCGGCGGCTGAAACCGCGGCGGACGCGGTGGCGGCGCCGCCCGAGACCAGGGGCGCGAAGCCCCCGGCGGCGGCCGGACGCGGGCCCCCTGCCGTGGGGGCGCCGGGCGTCGAGGTGGCCCCAACCTTCATGCCGCGACCCGAACCACATTAACCATGACGGCAGGATTTGCGCCTCGACCTTGCAACGAGGTTAACGGCCCCGGCAATTCTTGCCCCCGATCGCCGCCAATAGGAAGAAGTTACAGTAAAAACAGTGATTCAATTCTGGCACGATCTTCGCAACGCCCGAGCGTCAAGTGTCGGGATTTTTCGAATGCGCGTCTTCGCCTTCATCGCCTGCCTGCTCGCCGCCCTGATCGGCGTCGCCGAGCCCGCCGTGGCCCGGTCGCGGATCAAGGACATCGTCTCCTTCGAGGGCGTGCGCGAGAACATGCTGGTCGGCTATGGCCTGGTCGTCGGCCTGAACGGCACGGGCGACAGCCTGCGCAACGCCCCCTTCACCAAGCAGAGCCTGTCTTCGATGCTGGAGCGGCTGGGTGTCAACGTCCGCGACGCCCAGCTCGACACCAAGAATGTCGCCGCCGTCATGGTCACCGCCAAGCTGCCGGCCTTCGCCGCGGCGGGCGCCCAGATCGACGTCAATGTCTCCGCGCTCGGCGACGCCAAGAGCCTGCTTGGCGGCGCGCTGCTGGTCACCCCCCTGCTCGGCGCCGACGGCGAGGCCTATGCGGTGGCGCAGGGCACGGTGCAGACCGGCGCCGTCAGCGCTTCGGGCGCCTCCGGAACCTCGGTCACTCGGGGCGTCCCGACCGCCGGCCGCATCGCGGGCGGGGCCTCGGTCGAACGCGAACTCGGCTTCGCCCTGGCCAAGATGGGCGTCATGCGCCTGACCCTGCGCAACCCGGACTTCACCACCGCCCGCCGTATCGCCGATGCGATCAACAGCCGCTTCCCGGGGTCGGCCACCGCCGACAACCCCACCATCGTCAGCCTGCGCACCCCCGGCGGCGGCGACCTCGTCTCCTTCGTCACCGCGCTGGAGCAGCTGGAGGTCGAACCCGACAGCCACGCCAAGGTGGTGATCAACGAGGTCGCCGGCGTCGTGGTCATGGGCTCTGACGTGCGCATCTCCACCGTCGCCATCGCTCAGGGCAATCTGACCATCAGCGTCCAGGAGACGCCCCGGGTCAGCCAGCCCGCCCCGCTCAGCCAGGGGGAGACGGTCGTGGTCCCGCAATCGACGGTCAGCGTCGAGGAGGACAAGGGCAAGAAGCTGATCGAGCTCCGTGCGGGGGCCTCGCTCTCGACTCTGGTGGCAGGGCTGAACGCGCTCGGGGTCAACCCGCGCGACATGATCGCCATCCTGCAAAGCATCAAGGCCGCCGGGGCCCTGCAAGCCGACATCGAGGTGCTGTGATGGACGTCAGCCTGGCCCCTCCCCCGTCGACCGTCGCGACCGACACCCCGGCCCAGGCCCTCCAGCGCGCACGGGTCCACAAGGTGGCCAAGGACTTCGAGGCCTCCTTCCTGTCGGTGATGCTGGGCGAGATGTTCCAAGGCGTCTCCGCCGGCGATTTCGGCGGCGGTCAGGGCGAAGAGGCGTTCAAGACCATGATGACCGACAGTTTCGCCAAATCGATGACCAACCACGGCGGCATCGGGCTCGCGCCCGTCCTGACCCGCCAAATGCTGACCCTTCAGGGGCTGGAGCAGTAAGATGGCCTTGTCCGCGACCGACGCTGACGACCGGATCCAGCAGCTCCTGACCCTGACCGCGCGGCTCACCGACCTCCTGGCCGCCGAGACCCGCGCCTTCGAGGCCCGCCGGCCTCAGGACGCCGCCGTCTCCAGCGAAGAGACCCAGCGGCTCGCCAACATCTACCGGCACGAGGCCGCTCGCATCCGCTCCGACCCGGGCCTGATCTCGCCCGCCAGACTCGATTCCCGCCAGCAGCTTGTCACCGCCACCCGCAGCTTCGAGGCGGTGCTGTCGCGCCATGGCCGGGCGCTGGCGGCCGCCAAATTCGTCACCGAGGGCCTGGTCCAGGCCATCGCCTCGGAAGTCGCTCAGACCCGTAACGGCCCTCCAGGCTACGGCCCCGGCGCCCGAGCCGCCCAGGCCGACGGCACCTCGATCACGCTGAACAGGCGGGCTTAGCCGCGGACCCACCTCACCTCCGGCTGACGGGGTGAGCCGGGCGTGGACGAAGCGGCGTTGCATCGCTCGGTATTGTCCAGCTTGTCCCTTCCCTCATAGTGGCCGCGCCCGATCCAAAAAAGAGACCCCCATGCTCCCGCACGTCGACGCCTTCCTCGGCAACAAGTTCACCAGCGCGGCCGCGCGGGCCCTGCTTACCTTCCCCTTCTGGTCCAGCGGGCTGCAGAAGCTCTCCAACTGGTCGGCGACCGTGGGCGAGATGGAGCATTTCCATTTGGTCCCAGCCCCGGCCTACGCCATCGCCGTGATCGTCTGCCAGCTCGGCGGCTCGGCCGCGATACTGTGGGGTCCGTTTGCCTGGATCGGGGCCTGGGCCCTGATCGTCTTCACCGCACTGACCATCCCCATCGCCCACCCCTTCTGGACCATGAGCGGTCAGGCCGGGCTCCTGGAGATGTACACAGCGATGGAGCACATCGGCATCATCGGCGGGCTGCTGGTCGCGGCGGTGCTGCGGAATCGCGAGCTGCCCCGGTCTATCGCCGGCGGCTGACGGAACCGCCGCCCCGCCCATCGGTTGGGCTTGGACACCCCGAGAGGCGATCATGTCCAATCCCTATCTGAATATCTGGATGAAGCCCGGCGAGGCCGCGATCAACAAGAGCCAGACTCTGGCGCTGGCCGACATGCGGTCCGCCCAGATCGAGGCCTCGAGAAAGATGGTGAGCTTCTGGTTCGACGCCTTCGCCGCGCCCTACCTTATCGGCCGGAAGCGCTAGCGGGCGCTTCGCCGCACTCGTTCCCTAATTGTTCTTGCTGAATCAGTGCGCTTGAGCCCTATATCTAGCGGCTGAACCGCGCCCTCCCCGCGGTTGTTCAAGGTTCCGCATGATCGACCCGAACGCCTCCATCCGCGTGCGCGGCGCGCGCGAGCACAATCTGAAGAATATCAACGTGGATATTCCGCGCGGCCAGCTGGTCGTGCTGACCGGGCTTTCGGGCTCGGGCAAGAGTTCGCTCGCCTTCGACACCATCTACGCCGAGGGCCAGCGCCGCTATGTCGAGAGCCTCTCGGCCTACGCCCGCCAGTTCCTGGAGCTGATGGGCAAGCCAGA
>CANJKM010000189.1 GCA_947474805.1 Caulobacterales bacterium
AGCATCACATAGACCCGCCCCGTCTTCGCCGACTCCAAGAGCAGCTTGAACCCATCGTCCCGCTTCGGCCCGAGCTTGGGATCGAACATCCCCATGTGCGGGATCACCACGTTCGCGCCGCTCTCCAGAAACACCGGCAGGCTGTCCTTCAGCCGCGCGCTGTCCTCATAGAGGTGCAGGTGCCAGCCGCGCCGCTTGGCCTCGGCCATGACCTCCCGGTAGTCGGCCCAGTCGGGCAGGGCCAGGCCCCGGATCGGGAAGCGCAGCCCGACGACGCCGAGCCGCCCCATCTCGTCCCACTGCTTGGTCGGCGTGCGCGGCTCGATCCGCGGCACGCCGCGCAGCCGGTCTGGATGGGCCTTCAGCGCGCCCAGCAGGTAGGAATTATCGAAGCCGAGAAAGCTCGGCTGGGAAATCACCACCCTACCGACGCCATTCCGCTCGGCGGTCGCCAGCAGGGTCGCATCGGAGGCGTCGTAGTCGGGGACGTAGCGCGCGTCCGCGGCCAACGGCAGCCCCCGCACAAAGGTATGGGTGTGGCTGTCGATCAGGATCGCTCCCGCCGCCGAGGCGTCCTGCCCCAGCATGGCCGCCGCGCCCAGCCCCAGGGCGCCCGCCCCAAACTCCCGCCGCGTCATCATCGCCTTCTCCTCGAGCGTTGCCGGATGTGACGGCGTCCGGCCTGAGGAGGCAAGAGACGCCCGCTCAGGCGACGCCTGCGCGGGCCTCGACTTCGGGTCTGGCGGTCAGGCTCGCCTGGATGAAATCCCAAAGCTGCGCCATCTCCTTGGCCGCCGCCTTATCCGGCGTCTCCTCGGCTGAGCGGCCTCGCTCCAGCGCCGTCTGATAGACAGACCGCGCCCGCAGGATCACCGGCGCGACCGGCGCCTTCATGAACTCCAGCGCCCGCATCGCCCGCTTGACCAGGGGCGCCTCGACCCCTTCGCGCGCCACTGGAGCCTGGTTGACCAGCACGGCGCAAGGCTTGCCCAGCCGTCGCACGATGCTGAAGGTCCGCGCCATCCCGGCGATGTCGAGCAAGGTCGGCCGTACGACCAGCACCGACAGGTCGGCCAGGACGATGGCCTCGGTCACGTCCTCCACCGCGCCCGCCGGGGTGTCGATGACGAACAGGTCCTTCTTCTGGCTGGTGGCCTCGAACAGGGCGGTCAGCAGCTTGCCGCGCGTGCCCGTGATGCAGACCGGCCCCGGGCCGTCCCGCGCGCTGAGCACGTCCTGCGCTGAATGCTGTGGATCGGTGTCCGCCAGCAGCACAGAAAGCCCGCGCAGATGCGCCGCCAACGCCAGATGCGTCGCCACCGTCGTCTTGCCCGAGCCCCCCTTGAGGGCGATGACCGCGATCGTCCTCAGGTCTAGTCCTCCATGAACAGCCGCTCGTAAAGCGACCGCAAAATGCCCGCCGTGGCGCCCCAGATCACCCGGTCCTCGAAATCCATCGCATAGAAGCCGCGCTTCTTCCCATCGCCAAAGTCGCGCTCGCGCCGTTCGTGATTGGCCGGGTCCATCAGGAAGGGGAAGGGCGCCTCGAACACCTCGGCCACCTCGGCCTCGTGCGCGCTCAGCACAAAGCCGGGCCGTACGAACCCCACCACCGGTGTGATCGAGAAACCCGTACCGGTCAGATAGGTGTCGCCGAGACCGACCAGCCGCACGAACTCGCGCGAGAGGCCGACCTCTTCCTCCGCCTCGCGCAGGGCCGCGTTCCAAGTGCTCTCGCCGCCGTCGATCCTGCCGCCGGGCAGGGCGATCTGGCCCGAATGCTTGCTCAAGGTGTCCGCCCGCCGGGTCAGGAGCACGCTCAATCCCTCCTCCCGCTCGATCAGGGGAACCAGCACGGCGGCGGGCGTGAACGGCCCCTCCGGATTGGCGTGGCCGATGAAGAGATCGACAATGGCCGGGCGGCCGGCGTCCTCGCGCAGCGGATAGAGGCGCGAGCGCACCCAGGGCTCCAGCGTCTCCACCGGCGCGTCGGGACCCACCCTCACGACGCCGGCCCCAGCGAAAACCAGGCCCCGTTGGATGAGACGCCCACGACCTCGCCGCGCCTCTCGGCCATCTCCACCAGTTCGTAGAAGACCGGCCGCGCCAGCCGCGCCTCCAGCCCCCGCCGAACCTCGACATAGGGGGCGGGCTCGCCGGTCACGGGATCGGTCTCGACCCGCAAGGGATGTTCAGAGCCCGCATCGACCTCGTCGCCGACGTTGGTGGTGAAGCGCAGCGCATCGTCCACGCGGCTTACCGACACCGCCAGGAAGGGCGCGTCCTCGACCGTGATCTTCAGCTTCTCGACCGGGGTGACCAGATGAAAGCCGTCGGGGTCCTTGCGCAGCACGCTGGAGAAGAGTCTCACCAGGGCTTCGCGCTGGATGAGCGCGCCCTCGTGCCGCCAGCTGCCGTCGCGGCGGATGACGATGTCGATCTGCCCGCAATGCGCGGGGTTCCACAGATGCACCGGAGGGAGGGACCGCGCCTGGCCCAGCGTTTCGCCCAGAGCCTCCAGTCCCTTGTCCATGCTCAGCGCCCCGGAGCCTCGACCGGGCCGGCGACCCCATCCTCGCCGCCCTTGCGCAAGGGCCGCCAGAGCAGCCGGCGCGGATCGAAAGGGCGCGGCAGGGAGATCTGGCCGGCTGGAACGTTTTCGAACCCATGGCGGGAAAAGAGCGCCAGATCGCCGACCAGAAGCACCAACGGAAACCCCGCCTTGGACCCCGACTTAAGCGCCTGTTCGATGAGAGCCGCGCCGACTCCTTTGCCGCGCGCTTCGGCCGAGACCGCGAACGGCCCTAGAAACAGCACCGCTTTTCCACCAATCGAAATCTCGGACTGACGCACTGATCCGACCAGGGTCTCGCCCTCGAAGGCGCAGAAGCTCAGGTCATGGCGAAAGCGGGCCAGTTCCCGCACCGCATAGGAAACCTTGGCGAACCGGCCCGGCCCAAAGGCCTGGTCGTTCAGCGTCTCGACCGCCGATCCGTCGGCCGAGGTCTCGGCGCGCAGAATCAGTCCGGCCCCAACCCCTGAAACGGGGGGCGGAGCGGTCGGCGCTGCGATGTCGGACGGGCTGGTCATAGGGGGGTGGCGGATAAGACGCACTCGCCCCCGCGTCAAAGAAAATCCGGGGCCGTTAGATTGCGCGCAGGCCCGCCGCCCTTCATCCTGGGGGTCTTCATGGATACCGCTCCCTCCCTCCCCTCCGCTTCCGTCTTCCGTCACCGCGACTTCTCGCTGCTCTGGTGGGGACGGGTGCTGGGCAGCCTCGCCCTCACCGCCGAGAGCGTCACCATCGGCTGGCAGGTCTATTCGGTGGCCCGTCTGAGCAGAAGCATCGAGGAAGGCGCCTTCCTTGTCGGGATGGTCGGCCTGCTGCAATTTCTGCCCGTCTTCCTGCTGACCCTCACCGCCGGCGAGGTCGCCGACCGCTACGACCGGCGCAAGATCATCCTGATCGCCCTGGCGGTGGAGACGATCTGTGTCGGGGCGCTCGCCCTGCATGGGCTGAACCCGCACCCGTCGCTGACGCTGATCTTCATCCTCGCCCCCATCTTCGGCGCCGCCCGGACCTTCTTCCAGCCGGCCGCCTGGGCCCTGATGCCGATGCTTTTGCCGCGCGAGGACCTGCCGCGCGGCGTGGCCTGGGGCTCCCTCTCCTACCAGTTTTCCAACATCATCGGCCCCTCGATCGCCGGCGTCCTGTGCGCCCTGAGCCCTGTCGTGGCCTTCTCCTTCGCCGCCGTCCTCTACATGGCCTCGGCGCTGCTGGTGCTGATGATCCGCACCAACGGACGGCCCGAGCACAACCCAGGCTCGCGCCTGGCCCTGATCCGCGAGGGGCTGGCCTATGTCTGGACCAACAAGATCGTGTTCGGCTCGATCAGCCTGGACCTGTTCGCCGTGCTGCTGGGCGGCGCCACCGCTCTCCTGCCGGTCTTCGCCCGCGATGTGCTGGTCGTCGGGCCGGAGGGTTTCGGAATAATGCGCGCCGCCCCCGCGTTCGGGGCGGCTATCGTGGCGTTCGTCCTGGCCAAGAAGCCGCTGGAGCGCAGGGCCGGCCTATGGATGTTTGGCGGCGTCGCGGTCTTCGCCCTGGCCACCATCGGCTTCGCCCTGTCGCGATATCTATGGCTGTCGGTCTTCATGTTGGCCATGCTCGGCGCGGGCGACATGGTCTCCGTCTTCATCCGCCAGACCCTGGTTCAGGTGGTCACCCCTGACGCCATGAGAGGCCGCGTCGCGGCCGTGTCCGGCCTGTTCATCGGCGCCTCCAACGAATTGGGCGAATTCGAGAGCGGGCTCGCGGCCCGTATTCTCGGCCCGGTCGGCGCGGCCCTGTTTGGCGGCGTCGGCGCCCTGATCGTCACCGGCCTCTGGGCCAAGATGTTCCCGGCTCTGCGCAAGGCCGACGATCTGAACAGGCCCGAGGAACCGGCATGATGGACCGCAAGGCGCTGCTGGAAGAGCTCTGCCTGACGGCCCGAGAGGCTGGCGCCGAGATTTGGGCCATCTTCGACGCCGGCTTCGAGATCATCATCAAGTCCGACGCCTCGCCCGTGACCGTCGCCGACCATGCCGCCGAGGAGATCATCCTCAAGGCCCTGGCCCGCCTGGCGCCCGACATCCCAGTGGTGGCCGAGGAAGAGGCCGCGGCCGGCCGCATTCCTACCGTCGGGGCCCGCTTCTTCCTGGTCGACCCGCTGGACGGCACCCGCGATTTCGTCGCCCGGGGCCGCGATTTCACCGTCAATATCGGCCTGATCGAGGATGGAGTCCCGACCCTCGGCGTCATCTACGCCCCCAGCTACGGCCGGCTCTGGGCCGGCGACACCACGAACGGGACGGCCTTCGCCAGCGACGCCGCTCCTGGCGAAGCGGAGGGACCTCGAACCCCGCTCGCCGTTCGCGCCGCGCCCGCCAGCCCGGTCGCCGTCGCCTCCAAGTCGCACGATGTCCCGGCCACCGAGGCCTATCTGAAGATGCTCGGGATCACCGGGCGCCGCTCGATCGGCTCTTCGCTGAAATTCTGCCTGTTGGCCGAGGGCGAGGCCGACCTCTACCCCCGCCCCTCGCCGACCTCGGAGTGGGACACCGCCGCCGGTCACGCCATCCTGCTCGCCGCAGGCGGGCGGGTGTTCGGCGTCGACGGCGCCCCCCTGGCCTATGGCAAGCCGGGCTTCCGCAACCCCGGCTTTGTCGCCACCGGCCCGCTCGCCGCGCCGGCCATTGCGCCGTTCATGTAGATTTTCTAATAGGGCGCCCAGACGATCTAACAGGCCCCCTGCTTAACTCAGAGGCATAAGGTCCCAAAGTTCGCCCCTCGCCCCTCCGGGCGAGGCTTGTTGCGTTGGAGCTTGCATGCTGGACGGTGGCCAGGATTGGGAAGGTAAAGCGAACCTGACCCACCTGCAGAGGTTGGAGGCCGAGAGCATCCACATCATGCGCGAGGTGGTCGCCGAGTGCGAAAACCCCGTCATGCTCTACTCCATCGGCAAGGACTCGGCGGTGATGCTGCACCTTGCGATGAAGGCCTTCTACCCGGCCAAGCCCCCCTTCCCGCTGTTGCACGTCGATACGACCTGGAAGTTCAAGGAGATGATCGCCTTCCGCGATCAAATGGCCGCCAATCTGGGCATGGACCTGATCGTCCACATCAACCAGGAGGGGCTCGCCCAGGGCGTCGGCCCCTTCACCCATGGGTCGGCCATGCACACCGACATCATGAAGACCCAGGGGCTGAAGCAGGCCCTCGATCAGTACGGTTTCGACGCGGCCTTTGGCGGCGCCCGGCGCGACGAGGAGAAGTCGCGGGCCAAGGAGCGGATCTTCTCCTTCCGCTCGGCCCAGCACCGCTGGGACCCGAAGAACCAGCGCCCCGAGCTCTGGCGGCTCTACAACGCCAAGAAGCAGAAGGGGGAATCCATCCGGGTCTTCCCGATCTCCAACTGGACCGAGCTCGACATCTGGCAATACATCCAGCTTGAGAACATCCCGATCGTGCCGTTGTACTTCTCCGCCCCCCGGCCGGTGGTCGAGCGCGACGGCGCCCTGATCATGGTCGACGACGAGCGGATGCCGCTGAACCCCGGCGAGGTCCCGCAGATGAAGTCGGTCCGCTTCCGCACCCTGGGCTGCTACCCCCTGACCGGCGCGGTCGAGAGCGAGGCGGCGACGCTCAGCGAAATCATCCAGGAGATGCTGCTGACCACCTCGAGCGAGCGCCAGGGGCGGGTCATCGACCACGACCAGGCCGCCTCGATGGAGAAGAAGAAGCAGGAGGGCTATTTCTAGTGGCCCACATCTCCGACCTCATCGAGACCGACATCGATGCGTACCTCGAGACGCACCG
>CANJKM010000190.1 GCA_947474805.1 Caulobacterales bacterium
AAGGTGAGGGCGGGCTCGGGCAGGCCGAATCCCTGGGGCGGAGGCCGCATCGGATAGCCGCGTTCAGGCAGATAGAGGCCGCGCTGGGCGCCCGCCCGCACCACACGCATCGCCAGGTCCTGGTCGCCGTAGCGGCTGGCCATGTCGACCAGCAGCGACAACTCCTCGGTCGAGGGCAGGATGTCGTCCAGCGCCAGGATGAAGACGCGGAAGAGATCGCGCTGGCCCGCGTCGCCCAGCAGTTTTGCGGCCCGCACCATGTCGCGGCCCTCGAAGCGGGCGCGGTCGGCGGCGGTGGGCTTGGGGTCGGGCGGCAGGACGATCTCGCGCACCCCGGCCTTTCCGGCCGAAAGCTGACCGTAGAAGGCGGTGTAGTATTTGGCGCCTTCCGACCAGAAACGCTGGGCGGCGGCGGCGTCGCCCTTGGCCTCATTGGCGCGGCCGCGCCAGTAGAGGGCCCGGCTGACGGTGATCGGCGAGGTGCCGGCCTTGAGGATGCGGGCGAAATGCTCGTCGGCCAGGGCGGGGTTGTTCAGCTTGGACAGGGCGATCCACCCAGCGAAGAACTCGGCCTCGGTGTAGTCGACGCCGAGCGGAAGGTTGTGATCGTTCACAGCGGCGTAGGCGGCGGCCATGTCGCGGTTCTTCAGGGCCGCGTTCATCAGGATGCGGCGCTCGGTCCAGATGGCCGAGGCGGCGTCCGACTGCGGCGGCGGAGCCGGGAAGGAGGAGACGAGGCCAGCGGCCACGCTGTCCAGCCCGCGCTTGCGGTAGTAGCGGGCCTTTTCAAACGCTAGGCCGCCGTCGTTCTGCAGATTGACCGGCACCCGGCCGACGATGTCGGGGGCGTCGGAGCGGTTGGCGCGCAGGGCGATACGAGCCTCGGCCAGGGCGCGGCGGTCCTCGCCGACCAGATCCATCATCGCCTTGGTCGCCGGCCCCTGCGGGCCATAGAGCAGCATGTCGAGCCGCTTGGCGTGATCGTCCTGGGTCAGCAGGATGCCGAACCGGGCCAGCATGCGCGCTTGCGGGTCCGCCTCGAACACCGTTTCGGTCCAGGTGCGGCGGATCAGGCTCTGCGCGTCGGCGGGGCGGCCCAGCGCCTGATAGGCGACGGCCAGGGTCATGGCGCCCTCGGGCGTGGTCGGAGTCTGGCCCTGGAACCAGTCGATAACGCGCTGTGGCGCGAGATTGGCGTATTCGAGCGCCTTCTCGGTGACGCCCAGGCGGCGACCGGGGCGCGGCCAGTCCATCAGATCGCGCCGCGCCGAATCGACGGTGAAGAAGTTGAGGTTGGTCCCGGCCGCGTCGATCATCGCCCAGGTGACCAGCTTGCGGCCCACCGGATCGGTGATCGAGGTCTGGACCTGGGCGGCGCGGGTGGTGTCGCCGGTGCGGGCCGCCGCCAAGGCCTGAGACAGCAGCGAGATGTCGGAGCTGGGCTGGGCGAGGATTGTGTAGCCGACCGGGGGCGCCAGGGGCGCGGCGGCCGGCACCGCGCCCTGGGCCGGAATCGGAGCCGCCGCGGTCGCCTGAGGAGCCGTCTGGGCCGCAGCGACGCCCTGCAGGAGCGCGCTTCCCGCCAGGAGGAGGCCGACACGCCCCAGGTTGGACAGCTTCACAAACGACAAGATCGAGACTCTCCTGGCCACACCGGCGACAAGCTGACGTGTGTCGATGGTTGCGGGCAAGCGTTGCAGATCGGTATTCTGATCCCCATAAACCCATGCAACCAAGCAAGAGTGAGGCCGGTTAGCATCGGCTTAGGCTCAATTTCCTCCCTAAGGCGTTTCTCTCCATGTCCCAGCCCAATTTCCGCGGCGCAATTCCGGCCCTGGTCACCCCGTTTCGCGACGGGGCGGTGGACGAGGCCGCATTCCGGAAATTGATCGAGACCCAGATCGCCGGCGGCGTGTCGGCGGTCGTGCCGGTCGGGACCACGGGCGAGACCTCGACCCTCTCGACCGATGAGCATAAGCGCGTGGTCGAGCTCTGTATCGAGATCGTCGCCGGTCGTGCGCCGGTGATCGCCGGCGCCGGGGCGAACGCCACCGACGAGGCGGTCGATCTGGTGGCTCACGCCAAGGCGGTCGGCGCAGACGCGGCCCTGGTGGTGACGCCCTATTACAACCGTCCCAGCCAGGAGGGGATGTACCGTCACTACGCGGCGATCAACGACGCGGTCGAGCTGCCGGTGTTCATCTACAACGTGCCCTCGCGCACGGGGGTCGACATCTCCAACGAGACGGTGGCGCGGCTGGCCAAGCTGCCGAACGTGGCCGGGATCAAGGACGCCACCGGCGACTTGGTGCGCGCCTCGATGATGCGGATCGAGACCCCGGACGACTTCGTGATGCTGTCCGGCGACGACCCCACGGCCATCGGCTACATCGCCCACGGCGGGCATGGCTGCATCTCGGTGACCTCGAACGTCGCACCCAATCCCTATTGCGAGATGATCGAGCTGGCGCTGGCGGGCCGGTTCGCCGATGCGCGCGCGATCCAGGATCGGTTGATCCGTCTGCATAAGGTGCTGTTCGCCGACGCCTCACCGTCGCCGACCAAGTTCGCTCTGAGCCAGCTCGGCGTCTGCAGCGAGGACGTCCGACTGCCGATCGTCGCCTGTTCTGACGCCGTGCGTCCCCTGGTGCTGGCTGCGATGCGGGAAGCCGGCGTGCTCTGATGGCCGCCGAGGAGAAGACCCAGAAGACCATCGCCGAGAACCGGCGGGCGCGCTTCGACTACTTCCTGGAGGACCGGATCGAGGCGGGGCTGGTTTTGACCGGCACCGAGGTCAAGGCGTTGCGCGTCGGCCGGGCGGCCAATATCGCCGAGAGTTACGCTTCCCCCGAGGGCGGCGGGATCATGCTGATCAACAGCTACATCCCTGAATACGGCCAAGCCAACCGCTTCAACCATGAGCCGCGCCGGCACCGGAAGCTCTTGCTGCACAAGAAGCAGATCTCCCGGCTGCTGCAGGCGGTGCAGCGCGAGGGCTGCACCATTGTTCCGACCCGGCTCTATTGGGACGACAAGGGCCGAGCCAAACTCGAGATCGCCGTTGGCAAGGGCAAGAAGCTGCACGACAAGCGCCAGACCGAGGCCGACCGCGACTGGAAGCGGGACCAAGGCCGGCTGATGCGCGAGAAGGGCTAGTGAGCGCGCTCGGCCTCGTGGCCCTGCTGGTCCGCGATTACGACGAGGCCATAGCCTTCTACGTCGGCAAGCTGGGCTTCGACCTGGTGGAGGACGCGCCCATGGGCGCTGCCAAGCGCTGGGTCGTGGTCCGCCCACCGGGCGGCGAGACGGGTCTCCTGCTGGCCAAGGCCGCCGACGAGCGCCAGGCAGCCGCGATCGGCGAGCAGGCCGGCGGCCGGGTGTTCCTGTTCCTGCGATCGGACGATTTCTGGCGGGATCACGCGGCTTTCATGGCCAAGGGTGTGCGTTTCCTGGAGGCGCCGCGCGAGGAGTCCTATGGGCCGGTCGCGGTGTTCGAGGACCTTTACGGCAACCGGTGGGACTTGCTTGGGCCCAAGCCTTCCTAAGCCTGTCGAGGCCTCGTCGCCACCCAGGCCCAGACCGCCGCTCCGAGCAGGATCGTCCCGGCCAGCACGAAGGGCGCGCCCGACCGCTCGATCGGCATGCCCTTCTGGACCGCATAGGCGAAGGTCAGGGTGAAGATCGACGGGCCGACCAGCTCCGATATCCCCGTCAGACTGGCGATCGCGCCTTGCAGCTGGCCCTGTTCGGAGGCCGAGACTCGGCTGGTCATCAAGCCCTGGCCCGCCGCGCCGGAGATGCCCCACAGGGCGATGACCGGAATCCCCAGCCAGAAGATGTGTCCCGTTGGCGCCAGGCCGGCGATGCTGAGGCCGAGCGCCCCGAACAGCAGGCCAATAATCAGGGCGGCGCGGTTGCCGAAGCGGTTGACGAAGCGGCCCACCAGCCCCGCCTGGACCAGGATCAGGGCGACGCCGCACAGGGCCAGGGTCAGGCCGACGGTCTGGGCGGTCCAACCGTAACGGTGGGTGGCGTAGAGGACGACGGTCGAGGGCAGGGAGACCTGCGCCAGGTTGGAGAGGAACATCACTCCCGCCAGGCCGAGGAGTTCGGGGTGCTGGCGCAGCAGGTCGAGCGCCCCGATCGGGTTGGCGCGCCGCCAGGAGAAGCCCTTGCGCAGGCCCTTTGGCAGGGACTCCGGCAGGACCAGCAGGCCGTAGAGGGCGTTGGCGAGGCTGAAGCCGCCAGCGACGATGAAGGGCAGGCGGTGGCTGTATTCGCCCAGGACGCCGCCGAGCGCGGGGCCGAGCACGAAGCCGGCGCCAAAGGCGGCGCCGAGCATTCCGAAAGCGTGGGCGCGCTCCTCGGGCGAGGTTGTGTCGGCGATATAGGCGCTGGCGGTCCCGAAGCTGGCGCCGGTGATCCCCGAGATCACCCGGCCGATGAACAGCCACTGCAGGGTCGGGGCCCAGGCCATCAGGAGATAGTTGAGTCCGAGGCCGATGTTGGAGGCCAGGATCAGCGGGCGGCGGCCGAACCGGTCCGAAAGCGCCCCGATCATCGGGGAGAAGAAGAACTGCATCAGGGCGAAGACGGTGTTGAACAGGCCGTAGATCGCCGCCGTCGTCGGCGCATCCTGGACGAAACGCGACACCAGGCTCGGCAGAACCGGGGCGACCATACCCAGCGCCATCATGTCCAGCAGGACGGTGATGAAGATGAAGGCGAGGGCCGCCTTGCCGGTGGTCGGGGGTGTCAACCGGCGGCGTCCAGATAAGCCCGCACCCGCGAGAACACGTCCTCGAACATGGCCGGGGTCAGCCGCCCGGTGTTCGTGTTCAACCGCGAGCAGTGATAGCTCGACCAGATCCGGATCGGCCCGGCCTGGAACTCGGTTCCGTGGCCCGGTGGGGCGGCGTTGGCCTTATAGCCAAGCGCCTTAAGCACATTCTTCCGCGAGACGTCGCCCAGGCAGACGATGGCCTTGAGGTCGGAGGCCGCCTGTAGCCGCTTGGTGAGGAACTGGCGGCAGGTCGTCTCCTCGACCGGCAGGGGCTTGTTGCCGGGCGGGGCGCAGCGCACCGCGTTGGAGACCAGGCAGTCGTAAAGCTCCAACCCGTCGTCGGTCCGCGCCTTGAACCGGCCGTTGGCGAATCCGAACTTGCTGAGCGTGTCGTAGAGCAGCACCCCGGCGTAATCGCCGGTGAAGGGGCGCCCCGTTCGGTTGGCGCCCTGACGGCCTGGAGCCAAGCCCATGACCAGAAGCCGTCCGGACGGATCGCCCCAGGACGGGGCCGGCCCGTTCCACCACTCGGGATGGGCGGCGCGGTTCTCCATCCGGTACTCGACCAGACGCGGGCAGAGGGGGCAGTCGCGCGGCGGCTCGGCGCCCCAAAGCTCGGCGGCGAGAGGATCAGCGGCCATGGCGCTCGCCGTGCAACGGCTTATAGGGTCGCTGGATCATGGATTTGGACGCTTCCGAAACTCTGGACAGGGTCGTTGTGGTGGCTCTCGGGGGCAACCTTGCGGGTGACTATGGCTCGCCCAAGGCGGCCCAAGAGGCGGCTTTGGCGTTGTTCGCCGACGCTGGGCTCACGATCGTCAAGCGGTCGTCCTGGTGGCGGTCGGCTTCCTGGCCCGACCCGTCCCTGCCTGACTACATGAACGCCGTCGTGCTTGTCGAGACGAGCCTGTCTCCCGCGCAGACACTGCAGGCCCTGCACGAGGTCGAGGCCCGTTTCGGCCGGCGGCGTGGCCAGGCCAACGCGCCGCGCGTGCTGGACCTTGACCTGATCGCCCACGGCCGGGCGGTGAGCGGGGTGGGGGAGGGGCTGATCCTTCCGCACCCGCGCGCCGCCGAGCGGCTGTTCGTCATGGGACCGCTCGCCGAGATCGCGCCGGACTGGCGGCATCCGGTGTCGGGCGAGACCGCCGCCGCCCTGGCGGCCTCCGCGAGGGCGGGCAAAGACGCGGCGCCGGCGGTCTGAGGCTTTCGCCGCATTGCAAACTCGGGCCTAAACCTCTATCTGCACCTGTTCCCGCCACGTCTCCCGGAAGTACCCATGGCCCGCGTCACTGTCGAAGATTGCGTCGAGAAGGTTCCGAACCGCTTCAGCCTCGTGCTGCTGGCGGCGCACCGCGCCCGCGCCGTATCGGCCGGCGCCCCGCTCCTGATCGACCGCGACAACGACAAGAACCCCGTCGTGGCCCTGCGCGAGATCGCCGAGGAAGCCGTTGATTCGGAAAGCCTGCGCGAAAACCTGATCGTCACCCTGCAGCGGGTCGACGAGCGGACCGAAGCCGAGGAAGAGGCCGAAACCCTCGCCCTGCTGGCCGATCCGCAGCACATGCACATGTCCGA
>CANJKM010000191.1 GCA_947474805.1 Caulobacterales bacterium
AAAGCCCGATCCGCCTGGGATGCCGATGGCGCTCAAGTCCTGGAAGGCGCCCTGCACCGGCCCGCCGCGATAGCCCGGATCGTCGAGCTGGAAGCGGTAGAGCCTGGCCGGCCCGTCGCTCAGCACCCAGGTCCCGTCCAGCGGTCCCTGCAGGTTCTCGGCCCGGGCAAAGGCGCCTTGCACCCCGACCTCATAGCTGCCCTGGGGCACGGCGCCGGTCAGGGGCTTGGAGAGGTCGTCGATGTGACGCGGCTCGGCGGGCGGCGGGGGGGCGGCGGCCCCCGGATCCGTGGCGGCGAGGACGAGCGCGAGGAGTGGGATGCCGATCACAACTTTGCTTCTAACTCCCAAACTTGGCCGTCTTCTGGGCCGATGGGGTTGACACCCGCGACCGGCGCCCCAAAACGCCACCCCTGCACGCGTGGGGCGGCCCTTCGGACTCTCTTTCGCGCACAATGCACGCCTGAGGGAGGGTGATTAAATGGCCATTCGTGTCGCCATCAACGGTTTTGGCCGTATCGGTCGCCTGGTTCTGCGCTCCATCGTCGAGCACGGACGCCGTGACATCGAGATTGTGGCGATCAACGACCTCGGTCCGATCGACACCAACGCCCACCTGCTGCGCTACGATTCGACCCACGGCCGCTTCCCGGTTCCGGTGCGGGTCGACGGCGACATCCTCGATGTCGGCCTGGGCAAGATCAAGGTCACCGCCGAGCGCGACCCGTCCAAGCTGCCGCACGCCGAGCTCGGCGTCGACATCGCCTTCGAATGCACCGGCATCTTCACCGCCCGCGACAAGGCCGCCGCCCACCTCACGGCCGGCGCCAAGCGGGTGCTGATCTCAGCCCCCGGCGAGAACGCCGACAAGACCATCGTCTATGGCGTCAACCACGACCTGCTCAGCGCCGCCGACCTCGTCGTGTCGAACGCCTCCTGCACCACCAACTGCCTGGCTCCCGCCGCCCAGATCCTGCACCGCCTCTGCGGCATCGAGCGCGGCTACATGACCACGATCCACAGCTACACCAACGACCAGCCGTCGCTGGACCAGATGCACAAGGACCTCTACCGCGGCCGCGGCGCGGCCCAGTCGATGATCCCCACCTCCACCGGCGCCGCCAAGGCCGTCGGCCTGGTTCTGCCCGAACTCGCCGGCAAGCTCGACGGCTCCTCGATCCGGGTGCCGACCGCCAATGTCTCGGTCGTCGATCTGAAGATCGTCCCGACCCGCACGGTCACCGTCGAGGAGATCAACGCCGCCTTCACCGCCGCCGCCGCCAGCGGCCCGCTGAAGGGCGTCCTGGCCGTGACCGACGAGCCGCTGGTCTCGTCGGACTTCAACCACATCGCCGCCTCCTCGACCGTGGCCCTGCCCCAGACCCAGGTGATCGAGGGCCAGCTCGCCCGCATCCTCACCTGGTACGACAACGAGTGGGGCTTCTCGACCCGGATGGCCGACACCGCGCTCGCCATGGCCAAGTTCCTCTGATGGCCGATTTCCGCACCCTCGAAGAGGCCGAAGGCCTGAAGGGCAAACGCGTCCTGGTGCGGGTCGACTTCAACGTGCCGATGGAGGATGGCCGGATCACCGACGACAGCCGGATCCGCGCCGCCCTCCCGACCATCCACTATCTCAGCCTCGCCGGCGCCAAGGTCGTGCTGCTCGCCCACTTCGACCGGCCGCGCGGCCGCCGCGAGGAGACCATGAGCCTGCGGCCCGTGGTCGAGCCCCTCTCCAACCTGCTCGAACAGCCGGTGGCCTTCTCCACCGACTGCGTCGGCGCCGTGGCCCGCAAGGTGGTCCAGGGGCTGGAGGAGGGCGGCGTCGCCCTGCTGGAGAACCTCCGCTTCCACGCCGGCGAGGAGGCCAACGACCCCGCCTTCGCCGACAAGCTGGCCTCGCTCGGCGACGTCTATGTCGACGACAGCTTCTCGACCGCCCACCGGGCCCACGCCTCCACCGAGGCCATCGCCCGCCGTCTGCCCTCCTTCGCGGGCCTGGCCATGCAGGCCGAACTCGAAGCGCTCGACAGCGCGCTCGGCCATCCCCAGCGGCCGGTGATCGGCATCGTCGGCGGCTCCAAGGTCTCAACCAAGCTCGACCTGCTGCGCAACCTCGTCACCAAGCTCGACAAGCTCGCCATCGGCGGCGGCATGGCCAACACCTTCCTCTACGCCCAGGGCCACGATGTCGGCTCCTCCATGTGCGAGAAGGACCTGGCCGAGACCGCGCGCGAGATCATCGGCCTGGCGGGCAAGAACAACTGCAAGCTCTTCCTGCCGCTCGACATCGTGGTGGCCGAACGCCTCGCCGCCGGCGTCCCCGCGCGCGTCCGGGGCCTGGGCGCTCTGGACGAGGACGAGAAGATCCTCGACGCCGGCCCCGAGACCATCGCCCGCCTCAAGCGCGCGATCGACAACTCCGCCACCCTGATCTGGAACGGCCCGCTCGGCGTCTTCGAGGTCCCGCCCTTCGACAAGGCCACCGTCGAATGCGCCCGCCACGCCGCCAAACTGGCCGAAGCGGGCAAGCTCGTCGCCATCGCCGGCGGCGGCGACACGGTCGCGGCCCTGCACCACGCCGGGGTCGCCAGCGAATTCACCTATGTCTCCAACGCCGGCGGCGCCTTCCTGGAATGGATGGAAGGCCGCAAACTCCCCGGCGTAGAGGCGCTGCGGGGGCGGTAATCTCAACCGTCATCCTCCGGCCGCGAAGCGGACCGGGGGATCCAAGCGACGCTCCAGCTTCCGCCCACCTGGCTTGGGTCGCCCCCTCGAGCCCGTCCCGAGGGTCAAGTCGTGCGATGAGGATTCTGGTTTTGCAGTCCGCCTACCGCGCCACGCTCGCCCGCGCCCGCTGCATTCGCTGCTTGGGCGCGGCCTTCTCGGCCTCGGTCAGCACCTCGTGCAGCGCCGTCTTCAGCGCCGTCATCCGCTTGGCGTCCTTCAGCTTGCCGCCGTCCGCCTCCACCACATAGAAGGCGTCCACCGCCCGCTCGCCATAGCCGTCGACATGGGCCGAGTGGATCGACAGCTCCGCTTCGCTGATCGTGCGGGTCAAGGCCTCCAAGAGGCCCGGCCGGTCGCGGCCCGACACCTCCACCACCGTGGCGTAGTCGGACGCCTCATTGTCCACCGCCACCGAGGGCAGCACGTTGAAGGCCGACGCGCGGCCGAGTTCGGGCGCCTTGCGGGTCTCGTACTTGGGCGCCTGCCCCCGCGCCGTCGCCGCCAGGGCGTCGGCCAGCCGGGTCAGCACCGCCGGGTTGTGACAGCCCACGGGCGCGCCGGAGCTGTCCTGCACCTGGAAGACGTCCAGCGCCTGGCCGGCGGTCGAGGTATAGACCCGCGCCCCGACCACATTGGCCCCGAAGCCCGAGATGGTCGCCGCCAGCTCGCCGAACAGGCCGCGCCGGTCCAGCGCCGCCACGGCGATCTCCGACACATTGCGGTCGCCGCGCAGCTGGGCCTGGGCGGCCGCCCCGCCCTCGGTCTTGGCCCGGCGGGTCAGGGCGAAGTGGGCCGCGACCTCCTCGGGCGGGAAGGCGGTGAAATAGGCGTCCTCCATCTCGCCCGCCCAGGTCCGCACCTCGGCGGCCTCGCCCTGCAAGGCGAACAGCCGGTCGCGCGCGGCCTTGGCGGCGGCGCGCTGGTCGGCGCGGAAATGGGCGGCCGGATCGGCCCCGTTGCGCCCGCCCCGGAAGATGGCTTCCGAGCCATTGTAGAGCTCGCGCATCAGCTGGCCCTTCCAGCCGTTCCAGACCCCCGGCCCCACGGCCCGGATGTCGGCCACGGTCAGCACCAGCAGGAGCCGCATCCGCTCCGGGTTCTCGACGATCCGCACGAAGGCGGCGACCGTCTTGGGATCGCCCACGTCGCGCTTCTGGGCGAAGTCCGACATCACCAGATGGTGCTCGACCAGCCAGGCGACCAGCGCCACCCGCTCGGGCTCCAGCCCCAGCCGCTCGCAGGCCGACCGCGCCGCGCGGGCACCCGCCAGCTCCTGGCCGCCCTCGCCGCCCTTGCCGGTGTCGTGCAGCAGCATGGCCAGGAACAGGGCCTCGCGGTCCCCGATCAGCGGCATCACCGAGACCGCCAGCGGGTGGTCGTCCTTCAGCCGCCCCGCCGCGATGTCGGCGATCACCCCCACGGCCCGCAGGGTGTGCTCGTCCACCGTATAGGAGTGGTACATGTTGAACTGCATCTGGGCGACGATCCGCCCGAACTCGGGGATGTAGCGGCCCAGAAGCCCGCTCTCGTTCATCAGCGTCAGGGTGCGGTAGGTCTGTTTCCCGCGCGCCAGGATGTCCAGGAAGGCCTTGGCCGCCGCCGGGTCGCGCCGGACCTTCGATGAGATCAGCGGCAGGGTGCGGGTCACCGCCGTGAAGGCGTCCGGGTGGATATCCAGCCCATGCTGGTCGGCGATCCCGAACAGCCGGATCAGGTTCACCGGGTCCTCGGCCAGGATCGCCGGCTCGACATTCAGCCGCCCGGCCTCCTCATAGAACCCCGGCGCCAGGGCCTTGCGTACCGGCGCCCTATGCAGGAACCGCGACAGGCCGCCGGGCTTCTTGGTCTGCTCGGACTCCAGCTTGGCGCAGAAGGTCCGGGTCAGGGCCCCGACCTCCTTGGCGGTCAGGAAGTAGCGGCGCATGAACCGCTCGACCGCCGGCGTATCGCCCCGGCCGCCGTAACCCATCCGGCGGGCGATCTCGGGCTGCAGGTCGAAGCTCAATCGCTCCTCGGGCCGCCCGGTCGCATAGTGCAGGTGCGAGCGCACCGCCCAGAAGAAGTCAAAGGCGCGCAGGAAGGTCCGGACCTCGCGCGGTGTGAACTCCTCCAGATGCACGAGCTCGGACGGACCCTCGGCCGGGTGGATGTATTGGGCGATCCAGAACAGGGTGTTGAGGTCGCGCAGCGCGCCCTTGCCCTCCTTGATGTTCGGCTCGACCAGATAGCGCGACTGGCCCGCTCGGGTGTGGCGCTCGTCGCGCTCCTTCAGCTTGGCGGCGACGAACTCGGCCGCCGTGCCCTCCTGCACATCCTTCAGGAACCGCCGCTTCAGCTCGGCCGCCAGCGCCTGGTCGCCCGAGAGGAACCGCGCCTCGAGCAGCGCCGTGCGGATGGTGAAATCCTCGCGCGCCAGCTTGATGCATTCCTCGACCGTCCGCGAGGCGTGGCCGACCTTGAAGCCCAGGTCCCACAGCGCATAGAGCATGTATTCGATCACGCTCTCGGCGTGCGCCGTCTGCTTGTAGGGGCGCAGGAAGAGGAGATCGAGGTCCGAGAAGGGCGCCAGCGCCCCCCGGCCGTAGCCGCCGACCGCCATCACCGTCAGCCGCTCGCCCTCGGTCGGGTTCCTGGCGCGGAAGACGTGCACGGTGGTGAAGTCATACAGGGCCTGGATCACCTCGTCCGTGATGGCGGCCAGGAGGCGCACGGTCTCGATCCCGCCCGCGCCGTTCTCCAGCCGCTCCTTGGCGATCATCCGGCCGCGGAACAGCGCCGCCCGCAGCACCTCCAGCGCCCGCCGTCGCTGCTCGGCCTCGTCGCCGATGGCGTCGAGCGCGGCGGCCGACAGCTGGACGCGCAGACGCTCGGCGTCGACGACATGTTCGATACGGGTTGGGCGGAGACGGGGAGGCATCCGGCGAACCTAGTGCGGCTTGCGAAGGAGCGCACCTCCCTATCCCGTCTCGGGCGCGGAAACCGCGCCCGCCCGCGGCGATCCTAGATCAGATAGAGGCCGCGCATCCGCGCGACGCCGGCGTTGCTCAGGCCGAACTTGCTCTTCACCAGCTCGACCGGCCCGCCGTACTGGCGGTCGATCATCGCCAGCGCCTGGCGCATCACCTCGGGGTTGGAGCCCATGATCACCTTCAGCAGCTCCGGCGGCATCCGGCGCAGGCCCTCGGCCTGTTCCTGGGTCAGGCCGCTGACCGGCCCGCCCTGGTTCATCGCCTGCATATAGAGCGACGGCGGCGTATAGACCTCGGTCAGGGCGTAGTCGGCCACCACCGTCTCGCGCGGCACGCCCAGCACCGACAGGATCAGGGCCGAGCCGACGCCGGTGCGGTCCTTGCCGGCCGAGCAGTTCAGGGCCAGCGGACCCTCGCCGCGCGCCAGTCTCGCGAACATGTCGGTGTACTGGGGCTTCAGCATGTCGAGGAAGTCGACATAGGCGGTCGCGAAGGCGCCGATCGCCTGCTCGGGCGTGCGCGCCCGGGCCAGGACATCCAGGCTGCTGTTCATCTCATAGTCGAAGCTCGAGACATGAACGCCCGGGACCTTCAGGAACGGAGTC
>CANJKM010000192.1 GCA_947474805.1 Caulobacterales bacterium
CAACACCATACACCTGACCCGCGAAGGCCTGCCGGCGAGCCTCGCCTCCGCGACCGCCGTCGCGGCCTGCGCCCTCGACGCCGACGCCCTCTCCACCGCCCTGGCGGCGATGCAGCCCGCCGAAGGGCTGGCCCTGGTCGAGGCCACGCCCGGGGCTGAGGCTCGCCTCGTCGGCAATGACGGGGGAATCTACACCTCATCCGGCTGGCGGCGCCTCGCCACCGACGCCCCGCCCGCGAAACTGATCCGCGCCGCCGCCGTCGCCCCGGCCTCGGTGGGTTGGCCGGCGGGCTTCCAGGTAAGCATCGAGTACCAGCTGCTTAGGCCCGCCAAGTCCCCGGTCTACAGCCCTTATCTCAGCATCTGGATCACCGACGCCGCCGGCCGTATGGTCCGCCAGCTGCTGCTGCAGGGGAATGACCTCAACTACATCGACCAGAACTATGTCTGGTGGCGCCGCTATGGGCGCAGCGCACCCCGCATCGTTGACGCAGTCACCCGCCCCACCCGCCCGGCCGGCCGCTATTCGGCGGTCTGGGACGGCAAGGACCAGTCCGGCCAATTCGTCGGCCAGGGCAAATACACCATCCACATCGAGGCGATCCGCGAACACGGCGCCCACAGCTATCAGGCCATCGCGCTCGACCTCGCCGACCAGCCGGTCGAGGGCGTGGGCGCGGCGGGCGAGGAGCTGGGTCCTTCAAGGGTGCGTTATGGCCGGCGGTAAGATGAGTTCAGGCGACTTCTTCCGCGTCTGCCGCTGGCTGCACGGCTATCTGTCGGCCTTCGCCTTCCTGTCGCTGATGCTGTTCTCGGCCACAGGCCTGATTCTGAACCATCCGGACTGGACCCGGTCGCTGCGCCCGCGCGCGACCGTTTCCACTGTCACGCTCGACCCCGCCGTCCTGGCCGCCGCCCTGGCGAAGGCTGATCCCGGCCCGGCCCTGGTGCAGGCGGTCTCAGCCAGGACGCCTCTCGTCGGCCGGCTCAAGAACACCGACGTCGTGGGAGACGAGGCGCTGCTGCGGCTGGAAGGGACCAAGGGCTCGACCGATGTGACCGTCGCCCTGAAGACCGGTCGGACGGAGGTCAGCCTCAGCCGCGCGCCCGCGTTGACCGTGCTGAACGAGCTGCACAAAGGCCGCGACGCCGGCGGGCCTTGGAAAGCCTTCATCGACATCTCGGCCATCCTTTTCCTTCTGCTGTCCCTGATCGGATACGGCCTGTTTTTCAGCCTGCGTTTCCGTCTAAGGTCCAGCCTGGTGGTGACCGCTGTGAGCCTGGTCCTGATGGCCGGGCTGATCTGGTTCATGACCAGCTAGTGTCATTCAGAAATCGGCGGCGTGGGCACGCCGATCGCATCGGGAGACTAATCAGATGAAAGCTATTGTCGGGGCCGCGCTGGCGTCCCTCCTGCTGGCCGGCACGGCCATGGCGCAAGCCGCCGCCCCGCCGCCCTTCAGCGCCGGCCTGCCGCTCGGCGTCACCGACGCCCAGGGCAAGTACACGCCCATGTCCAAGAACGTGAAGGTCTATGGCGCTATCTATTCGGTCGAGAGCTGCAGCTACGATCCGACGCGCGGCCTGATCATCTCGCCCAACCGTGGCGCGGCGCAGAACCGGGTGCCCAACGACGCCTTCGTGTCGCTGATCAACCACGACGGCTCGGTCAACACCCCGCTCTGGATCGGTCCGGTCCACAACGGTTTCAGTCTGAACGAGCCCTTCGGCAGCGACGTCGTCAACGGCAAACTCTATCTGGCCGACAGCGACGGCGGCACGGCCGACGGCGCCAAGCGCGTCTCGGTGGTCCGCAGTTTCGACCTGAAGACCGGGGTCTTGGTCGGCGAGGTCCGCTCCGACGAGGTGGCCTGGTTCAACGACATCGCCGTCGCCAGCGACGGGACCATCTACGGCTCCCAGACCGGCGGCAACGGCGTGCCCGAGCGCATCTACAAGGTCACCCCGGACGGCAAGACCTCCGTCTTCATCGACGGCAAACCCCTGGCCCTCCCGAATGGCGTCGCCATCGACAACGACGGCAACATCGTGGTGGTCAACATCACCGACGACGCGGTCCTGACCTTCGACAAGGCGGGCAAGCTGCTCAAGACCGAGCACGCCTCGATGTCGGGCAACGATGGCCTCGTCATTCTGAAGGACGGCACCAAATACGTCTCGAGCGTCCGCCTTGGCGGTGTTTCCAAGATCAGCCCCGGCAAGGCCTCGACCCTGATCGCCACCGGCATCCCGAGCCCCGCCTCGATGTGCTACGATCCGGGCGCCAACCAACTGGTCATCCCGATGAACGCCAACAACGGGCTGAGCTTCATCAAGCTCGGGAAATAGTCTCCGCCTCTTCGCGGGTGAGGACGAGCACGCCGTCCTCATCCGCGAAAAGCACGTCTCCGTTGCGCCAGGTCACGCCGCCGAACTGCAGTTCGAGGCCGACCTGGCCTTCGCCCCGCCGCACCGACTTGCGGGGCGTGGTTCCCAAGGCCTTCAGCCCCAGATCCAGTTGCGCCAGCTGCGCCCGGTCGCGGACGAAGCCATGCACCACGATCCCGGCCCAGCCGTTCGCGGCGAAGCCGCCGGCGATCACGTCGCCCACCAGGGCGCAGCGCGGGCTGCCGCCGCCGTCGACGACCAGCACGCGGCCCTCGCCTGGGGTCTCTGAAAGCTCCTTGATCCGAGAATTGTCCTCGAAGCATTTGACCGTGACGATCGGACCCCAGAATTTCACGCGCCGGCCCAGGTCCTGCAGCGGCAGGAGCGGAACCTGGGCAGTGGCCTCATGGTCGTCATACAGATCGCAGGTGGCGAAGAAGGTCATCGGCTACGTCGCGGTGGCCACACGGCCTGGAAGCCGCGCCAGGGCGATCATGACGAAGGCGACGGCCAGCAGCGCGCTAAGCAGGAACAGGGCGACCATGGGATCGCCGGTCTTGTCGTTGATCGCGCCGATGGCGTAGGGGCCGACGAAGCCGCCGAGGTTGCCGACCGAATTGATCGCCGCGATCGAGATGGCCGCCGCGCTGCGGGTCAAAAACAGGCTCGGCATCGACCAGAAGGGGCCGCGGAAGGCGTATAGGCCGGCCATCGACAGCGAGATGAAGCCGACGCCCCAGACTGCTCCGGGCACGAGGGGCGCCAGGCCGAGCGCGACGGCGGACAAAAGGACGGGCAGGGCGGCGTGCATCTTGCGCTCGCCTTTGCGGTCCGACCGCTTTGACCAGAAGACCATGGCCGCGGTGGCGGCGGCGTAGGGGATCATGGCCACGAGGCCGATCTGGCTGGTGCTCAGTTGACCGGCCAGCGACTTGATCAGCTGGGGCATCCAGTAGGTCACGCCGAAGCTGCCGCACTGGTAGATGAAAAAGACGATCGAAAGGTAGAGGACCCCGGGGTCGGTGATCGCCTTCAGGGTGTTCAGAGACTTGACCTGGGTCTGGCCGGTCCGCTCGGCGGCGATCTCGCCTTCGAGCCAGTCGCGCTCCTCGGGCTTCAGCCATTTGGCCTTCGACGGGCGATCGGTCAGCAGGAACCAGCAGGCAAACCCGCCCAGCACCGCCGGCAGCCCCTCCATCACGAACATCCAGCGCCAACCGCGCATGCCGGCGACGTGGTCCATCTGCTCCATGATGAAGGTCGATAGCGGCGCCCCGATCAGGGACGACACCGGTATGGCCGCGACCAGGATGGCGATGGTGGTCGCCTGTCCCTTGGCCCGGAACCAGTAGGTCACATAGATGATCAGGCCCGGAAAGAAACCGGCCTCGGTCATGCCGAGCAGGAAGCGCAGTGTGTGCAGCTGCCACCGCTCCTGCACGAAGCCGGTGAGCACATTGACCGTGCCCCAGGTCAGGAGAAGCACGGTCAGCCAGATGCGCGACCCCAGCCGCACCAGGGCGATGTTGCTGGGGACTTCGAACAGGAAATAGCCGAGGAAGAAAACGCCGGTCGCGAAGCCGAAGACCTTGGAGGTCAGACCCATGTCCTCGGTCATTTGCAGGGCGGCGTAGGAGATGCTCGTCCGGTCGATGTAGGAGATCACATAGAGGACAAAGCAGAGCGGAATGATGCGCCAGAAGACCTTCTTGGTCGTTCGCGCCTCAAGCTCGGACAGGTCTCCGCTCACATCGTCCCCAGTTCATTGCTCTTATCATTGGAAAGCCCCGCCGTCGGGCGACGGCGGGGCCTTGGGGCAATCAGCCGGCGGTCAGTTTCAGGATCTTGCCGTTGTCCTCGTCGGTGGTCAGATAGACCGCCCCGTCGGCGCCCACGCGCACGTCTCGGATGCGCTGGCCGAGGTCCTTCAGAAGCCACTCCTCGCCGATCACCTTCTCGCCGTTGAGGGTTAGGCGAACCAGCTTCTTGTCGCCCATGCTGCCGATCAGCAGGGAGCCCTTCCAGGCCGGGAAGACGTTGCCGGTGTAGAAGCTCATGCTGCCCGGCCCGATGATCGGATCCCAGTAATAGATCGGCTGCTCCATGCCGGCCTTCTGCTGGATGCCTTCGCCGACCTTGGGGCCGGGATATTCGTGTCCATAGGTGATGGTGGGCCAGCCGTAGTCCTTACCCTTTGCCGGGACGTTGACCTCGTCGCCGCCGCGCGGGCCGTGTTCCAGGGTCCACAGCTTCTTGGTCGTCGGGTGGACGGTCGAACCCTGGACGTTGCGATGGCCGTAGGACCAGATCTCCGGGCGCGCGTCGGTGCGGCCCACGAAGGGGTTGTCCTTCGGGATCGAACCGTCGCGGTTGATGCGGATCACCTTGCCAAGGTCGCTCTTCAGGTCCTGGGCCTGGGCGCGGCCGGGCAGGATCGAGCGCTCGCCCAAGGTCAGCCAGAGGGTCTTGTCGGTGTTGAAGGCGATCTGGCCGCCGTAGTGCAGGGTCGAGTCCAGCGACGGCTGCATGCGGAAGATGATCTGGACGTTGTCCAACCGGGGCGCCGGGCCCTCGACCAGAACGGCCTTGGCCAGGTTCGTGCCGGTGCCGTCGGCGCGCTTGTCGGCGTAGCTTAGATAGATTGTGTGGTTCTTGGCGAAGTCGGGATCAAGCTCGACGTCCAGCAGGCCGCCCTGACCGCGGGTGTCCGTGGCCGGAACGCCGGCCACCGGGACCGACAGGGCGCCGTCCTTGGCGACGATGCGCAGCTGACCCTTGGTGCGTTCGGTGACCAGCAGGCGCTCGCCGGGCAGGAAGGTCAGGGCCCAGGGCTTGGCGAGGCCGGTCGCGATTTCGGTGACCTTGATCTTGGTCGCCGTGGTCGCCAGCGGCGCGCGCGTCTGGTTCTCGAACGCGGGCTGGTACCTGTTGTTGGGATCCCGGGTCTCGGGGCTCGGGGCCGAGCTCGCAGCGAGGGCGGCGCCCAGCAGCAGGGGGGCGACCGCGGCGGCGGCGAAGAACAGACGCATGACTTATCTCTCCCACGAGGACGAGGCGGGAGTTGGTCTCCAGCCGTTGGGCGTCACGTCATGCGAGATCAGCCCGGCGATCAAGGGAGAAATTCTCTGTCCCTTCCGCTCCGGTAACAATTCCGCCCCAAAGGGGACATTGCAGCGGGCGATAAGCCGGATATGGTAGGCAGCTTATCAAGTCGACGGCTGCGCTCAAGCAGCCCACAGGGAGATTACTCGATGCAAACCCCGAAGAAGAGCCTCGCGCTGGTCGGCGCCCTGAGCCTTCTGGGCCTGAGCCTTTTGGGCGGAGCCGCCGCCGTGGCCCAGGACGGATATGTCTATCCGGGGAGCGCCGGGTTCAACGACAGCTATTCGCGGCTGATCTCCGACTCCATCAACGGCCACCTGCGGCCCTTCACCCACCTCGCCATCGACCCGATCATGCATCCGGGCGAAGTGCTGCAGTTCGCGGGTCTGAAGCGCTCGGTCCGCGTCGGCGAGCTTGAGGCCGGCGATGGGTACTGGAGCTTCGTGATTGCGGGCGCAGTCTCCGACACCGGATTCCTCTACAGCTACACCTCGGCGGCCACCAACAACGCCAAGTTCGCCACGCGCAACGTCTGCTGCATGCGGCACATGAACCTGACCGAAAAGCCGCTGACCGAGTTTGCCCCGGCCGAAAAGCTCGATATCGCTTTCTCGGCCTACACCTACCACAAGTCCAAGAAGGCCCCGGGCGGCCCTCCGGGCCAGCCTCCGGTCGCCCCGATCAGCTCGGATGTGATCAACAAGAAGGTGTTCGACTCGCTGAAGCCGGGCGGGACCTATGTGATCCTCGACTACATCGGCGACCCGAAGCAGACCCCGGCGGAAGCCGCCGCGGTCGAGCG
>CANJKM010000193.1 GCA_947474805.1 Caulobacterales bacterium
AGAAGTCCGACTCTGAGCTTCAGGAATACCACTGCCTGCCGGAAAACAACCACTTCGCCGTCGGCGCCGATGGGGTTCTGCGGGCCGTCGAGCCGCCGAAGCAATAGTCGGCCCACGTATTGCGGGCGCAATGCAGAACCGAGTTCGCGGCGGGCCGCCCGGCCGTCATTGGAGACGAGTTAGCGTAAGAGGGACAGCAACCGCAGGAAGGTGGACAAGTATGGCAACGCCGTGGCCAAGTAGGCAGGTCGCTCACGCTTTAATTTTTGTCAAAAAACAATAGACGCTCGGGGAGTACGCTGAGATGGGGAAAATATTCGAAATCGGCGCTAGGCTTCTGGCCAGCGCGGCCGTCGCGGCGACTATCACGGCCAATGCCGGCGCTGCTGCGCAGGTCCGGATCGAACCGGCGGTGAAGATAACCAAGCCGACTCCTGGTCAACAGATGAGCATCGTCGCCCAGGCCAACCTGAAGAAGGCCCGGCCCAAGGCCCCGGTCGATTTCACTGGCATGTGGAAGATGCAGCGGACGGAGACCAACACGCCGCCGGACTGGGAATTCCGACCCATGCCCAAGCTCACCCCCGCGGGCCAGAAGGTGTTCGACGAGCGGAACAGGGCCCAGGCCAACAACCGCCAGTCAATGACCGACCAGGACGTCGCCCAGTGCTATCCGGTGGGCATGCCCCGCATCATGACGCGGGTCTGGCTACACCAGATGATCCAACTACCGACGGCCATCGTAATGGTCAGCGGTTTCACCAATCAGGTGCGCTGGATCTACCTCGATGGGCGCAAACACACCGACCCCGACATTGCCCAGCCAACCTGGAACGGCGAATCTATCGGCCACTGGGAGGGTAAAGAGCTGGTCATCGACACCCGCAATTTCGACGGCACCCACAGCTGGATCCAGAATGGCGTGCCCAACAGCGACCAACTGCACATCATTGAACGCTGGAAGCTGATCGAGGACGGCAAGGTGCTCGAGATCAAGTTCATCATGACCGATCCGGTGAATTGGGAAGGCGAGTGGGTGGACACCAAGCGGTGGAACATCCGCGACGACGCAGACATCACCGAGGCCCACTGCATCGCGGCGGAGATGGCGAACCTGCCCTCGGCCCGTTCGGCGCGCTGATCCGACAGACGAAAGGACACGACATGAAACGACTCCGCACAGTTTTCGCCCTGACGACCGCTCTGTCGGCGGCGGCAGGCGCCGCCTTGGCCCACCACTCTTTCGCGATGTTCGATACGAAGAAGGAAGTGAGCCTGTCCGGCACGATCAAGGAGTTTCGCTGGACCAATCCGCACAGTTGGATCGTGGTCACGGTGAAAGACGCCAACGGCGTTGAGACGGACTGGTCGCTCGAGGGCCTGAACCCGGCGGCCATGGTGCGCCAGGGCTGGAAACGCAGCGACATCAAGGTGGGCGATCAGGCCGTGGTAAAGGCCAATCCGCTGCGCGACGGATCAGCCGGTGGAAGCATCGTATCCGTGACAATTGCCGGAAAGACCGTAGGCGGCGCTCCGGGAGGCTGACTTAACCTTCTATCCAAGACGACCTGAGACTTATAAAGCAGAACACAATCTATATCGGAGCATGGGCAATGCCGAGGCTCCTAACAAACAACGGGGTGAGGATTTCGATATGCGGGCCATTCATTCAAAATTGCTGTTAACGGCGTCGGTCGCGGCGCTCGCTATATCCGGCCAAGTCTGTGCGCAAGAAGCCGCGGATGTCGGCGAGGTGGTCGTCACCGCTTCGCGCGTGGCCCGTTCAGGCTTCACGGCGCCGACGCCCACGACGGTGATCGGCCAGGAACTGGTCCAGCAACGCGGCGCGACCAACATCACCGACGTGATCAACGAGACTCCGGCCTTCCGCCCGAGCGCGACAGCGGCGGCGGCGGCCCGCGGCGGCTCGTCCAGCGGCGGCAGCTTCCTCGATCTGCGCGGCCTGAACGGCCAGGGCGCGACGACCGTGGCCAGAACTCTGGTCCTCGTGAACGGCCGACGCCATGTGCCGGCCAATCCGGGCGGCGTGGTCGACATCAATATGATCCCCTCCTCCCTCATTGAGCGCACCGAAGTCGTGACCGGCGGCGCCTCGGCGGCCTGGGGTTCGGACGCCGTATCGGGCGTGGTCAACCTGATCCTCAAGAACCGCCTGCAGGGAATCGAAGGCTCGGTGGGCTACGGCCAGTCCGCACAGAACGACTTCAAGGAATACAGCGTCAATATCGCCGCCGGGACGTCCTTCGGGGGCGGCAGGGGCCATGTGATGGCCGGGTTCGAGTATGTCGATAACAATGGCATCGCCGACGCCAGCGTCTCGCGCGATTGGGGCCGTCAAAACTACGCCTTCCTCACCCTGAACAACCCCCGCCCAGCGGGCCTGCCCAGCCGGGTGCTGCTGCCCAACATCTTTGCTTCCGACCGCATGTCGCCCGGTGGGGTGATCAATGGCGGGCCGCTGGACAACCTCGAGTTCTGCGGCGGCGAGTGCACCCGGACATTCACGACCGGGGATTTCGTCGGCGGCAACCAGATGTCCGGCGGCGGAGCTAACAACTCCAATGCGGGCGTGACTCTCCTGGGCGGATCGAACCTGATCAACCCGATAGAGCGGTTCTCGGGCCTGGGCCGCGCGGAATGGGAATTCAGCCCGGCTCTGACGGCCTTCGCCGAATACTCGCACGCCGAATCCAAGTTCCGCGGCTACACCGCCGAGCGGCGGGATGACGCCACCCTGGTCATCCAGCGTGACAACGCCTTCCTGCCGGAATCGGTGCGGGCGCGGATGGTCGCGAGCAACCTGCAGACCATCACGGTCGGCCGGGTCGCCAAGGATCCCGGCTACAGCAACTACCGCACGCGCACGGACCAAAAGGGCGACCGCCTCGCGGTCGGCTTCGAGGGCTCAGTGTTCGGCGACTGGAAGTGGGACACCTACTATCAGTGGGGCCGGAACAACTTTGTCCAGCTCAACGACGGCACGCTGAACACCAACTACGCCGCTGCGATCGACGCCGTTCGCAATGCGAGCGGGGCGATCGTCTGCCGGCCGGGCGCCGCCCTCAACGCCGCCGATGCAGGCTGCGTGCCGTTCAACATCTTCGGCCAGGGCTCTCCCTCGGCCGCCGCCATCGACTACGTGCAAGACACGATGGTCAACGATGTGGCCACCAAGCAGCAGGTCGCGGCGTTCAACCTCTCAGGCGACGTTTTCAACCTGCCGGCCGGTGCGGTCTCGGTCGCCGCCGGCGTCGAGTATCGCAAGGAAGAGGTCGAGACCACGGTCGACGATCGCAGCTTGGCTAGCCGCTGGGACCTTAACAATTATAAGCCGGTCAACGGCTCCTACGACACCAAGGAAATCTATGGTGAAGTGGTGGCGCCGATCCTGCGAGACGTGACTCTGTTCAAATCGCTGGAGATTAACGGCGCGGCTCGCCGCACGGACTATTCCACCTCAGGGCCTGTGACCACCTGGAAGGTGGGCGCCACCTGGGAAGTCATCCCCGACATCAGGTTCCGCGCGACCAAATCCCGCGACATCCGCGCGCCCAACCTGCGCGAGTTGTTCGCTGGCGTCGTCCAGACCCGGGGCAATATTTCCAACCCCTTCATCGGCGGCACGTTCCAGCAGGACATCCTGACGTCGGGCAACGTGGACCTGGCGCCCGAACGCGCCAACACCTTTACGGCCGGTATGGTGCTACAGCCGCGCTGGATTCCGGGACTTCGGGTGTCGGCCGACTACTTCGACATCAACATCGCCGACGTCATCACCCAGCTGACACCGCAATTGATCGTCGACCGCTGCTTCCAGGGGGCGGCCTCCTTCTGCAACGACATCACCTTCGTCAACGGGCGCAACATTGCCCAGGTGCGCAACAAGCAGCAGAACTTCGCCTCGCTGGATACCAGCGGCTGGGACTTCGAAATTTCTTACCGTGTTCCCCAGCCGGTGTTCGGCGGCGACCTGTCGCTCCGAGCCCTTGGCAGTTTCGTGGCCGACCTGACCACGACGGACGCGGGCGGGGCCATCGATCGCGCCAAGCAGACGGTTCCGGAATGGTCGTGGAACATCTCGGCCAACTACGAGATCGGCAAGTTCGGCTTCAATGTGCAGTCCCGCGTCATCGGCCCGACCACGATCGACGTGACGCTGCGTACGTATGGCGATCCAGACTTCAACCCGGCGAGCGCGAACAGCACCAGCGTGAACAGCCGCCCCGCCTTCGGCTATCTGAACCTGTCGGCTCAGTACCGCCTGATCGACCGGCCGGACCGGAAGCTTCAGATCTTCGGCGTGATCAACAACGCCCTGGACCTCGATCCGCCGCTGGGCTCGCCGGGCAACCAAACCGGGGCGAACCTCTATGACATGGTCGGGCGCGCCTTCCGCGCCGGCATTCGCTTCAACTACTAGGATAGCCAGGACTCGGGATGAACCGCATCGGCAAATCCGCCGTGATCGATCGTCGCCCCACAGTGATCGTCGCCCTTGCGGCGGCGATCACCTTGGCCTTCGGGCTGCCGGCCAGCCAAGCGTCGGCCGCGCAGAGCGTGGCGGCTTCGCCGAACTGGACCGGCATCTGGCTTCGGCAGGGCAGCTTCAATTTCGACCCCAGCGTACCGCCGGAGCAAAGCCCCAATCCGCCGTATCGCCCCGACTGGATGGCCAAATATAGGGCCGGTCTGGACCTGATGAAGAAGGGCCAGGCGCCCGCGGACCCGACAGCGGGCTGTGTTCCGGGCGGAATGCCGCGGATCATGAACATGGTCTACCCGATGGAGATCCTGCAGACGCCCGGGCAGGTCACCATCATCGCCGAATGGATGAGCCAGGTCCGCCGCATCTACACCGACGGCCGCAAACTGCCGACGGCAGACATGCTCGACCCAACTTACAATGGCTATTCCGTCGGACGCTGGGAGGGCAAAACCCTCATCGTCGACACGGTGGGTCTAAGGGACGACACCGTGTTCGATCAAACCGGCGTGCGCCACTCAGCGCAAATGACCATTCACGAGCAGTTCCGTGAAGTCTCGCCTGGGGCGCTGGAGCTCATGCTCACCGTGAACGATCCCGTCGCCTTCGAGAAGCCGTGGACCGTCAAAAAGACCTTCAAACGCGCAGAGAAGGGCGAGCAGATGATGGAATATGTCTGCCAGGAGAACAATCGCAACCCGATCGATGCCAACGGCGTGGTTCAGACAATCCTGAAGGGCAGCAATTAGCGCTGAGGCTAGGCATCTTAGCAGACTTGGCGCCGCCCTGAGCGCGTCGCTTTGGTGGCGGCCGCCGGATCGGCGGATGGGATTTCTCCGCCCGGTTGTTCTCGCGCGTTCCACCAGACCGGTGACGATCCGTCAGCCCCAAGTTCCTGGCCGCAGCGCGATCCGAGGCAAGCTCGTCTGTCGCAATCAGACTGATGGGGTGGACGGCCCCTGTGTCCGGCGTCTGAGCGCCATAGGATGGTCGTTGTCGAAGCAACCTCCAGCAGGAGCCGTCCACCATGCAGATTACCACCATCGGTCTGGATCTCGCCAAGAGCGTCTTCCAGGCCCACGGCGTCGATGCCGCGGGGCAGGTCGCAATCAGACGCAAGCTGCGGCGGGCCGAGGTTCTGAAATTCTTCCAGACACTGCCTGCATGCCTGATAGGCATGGAGGCCTGCGCCACGGCCCACCACTGGGCGCGCGAAGGTGCTCACAGGTTAAGTCGGAAAGGCCATTTTCTGGCGGAATCGACTGTTTATCGGGGTCGAGAAGACGAGCAAAATCAACATCTCTTGACTCGCACCTTTAGGCCAAAACGCTAGAATTTTCGCGCAAAAGGCGAATTGTGCCTTTAACCTGTCAGTACCGGCCGGTAAGGGGTCTTCCTCACCGGCGCGCCAGAATTCGATCTAAAAAACGAATCCCTTCTTTAAAGTCTTAATCCGATAGAAGCCCCAGGGGGCGGACGTTGTGACGTAGAGGGTGCCGGCGTCGGAACCGCGTCCGAACGCGATCTGATTGGTATTACCCTGCTCTGGGACGGGGAGCTGTTCGATCAGTTGGCCTGAGGGGCTGAGGACAACGATCATACGGTTGGGCCGGTCGTGGCAAGCGACGTAGAGGTTGGCCTGCCCCCGAGGGGTGATCCGGGTTCAATGTTAGTTCAGTGCGCACCGTGACGCCACGGTTGAGGTGGGCGAGCGCGCGCCTTCAACAGCTGGCGCGCTCGCCCATGGCACCATGTTTCCACTGCAAGGCACGATGACCTCGGGC
>CANJKM010000194.1 GCA_947474805.1 Caulobacterales bacterium
GGGCCTTCAGATCGACCACCGCGCGCAGCGAGCGGCCGATCAGCCGCTGGATTTCCTGGGTGCGGCCGGTCTGTTTGCCCGCCGCGGCCTCGCGACGGCCGCGGGTGTGGGTGGCGCGCGGCAGCATGCCGTACTCGGCCGTGACCCAGCCCTGCCCCTTGCCCTTCAGGAAGGGCGGCACGCTTTCCTCGATGCTGGCGGTGACCAGCACCTTGGTGTGGCCGAACGAGATCAGGCAGGAACCCTCGGCGTAGCGGCTGACGCCGGTCTCCATGCTGATGGTCCGCAAGGTGTCGGGCGTGCGTTCGGAGGGGCGCATTGAAGTGTCTTTCGGCGTACGAGTTGCGGAAGGCGGTGTGCCGCTTATCCTAAACTGGTCGCCATGTCCCGTTTCACCCCGCCGAGCCGCATCCCCCTCTCCGCCACAGGCCCCGGTCTGGGCGCCCTGGACGAGCGCGCGCGCGACATCTTCCGCCGTGTGGTCGAGACCTATCTGGAGACCGGAGAGCCCATCGGGTCGCGCACCCTGTCCGAAGGCGGGGTCGAGCTGTCCCCGGCCTCGATCCGCAACACCATGCACGAGCTGACCCAGCTCGGATTGCTCGCCGCGCCCCACACCAGCGCCGGCCGCCTGCCCACACACGCGGGCTTGCGCCTCTTTGTCGACGGCCTGCTTGAAGTGGGCGACGTCAGCGCCGACGAGCAGAAGGCCATAGAGGCCAATCTGCACGGACCCGAAGGTAAGGGCGGCGACTTCCAGGCGGCGCTCGACCGCGCCAGCGCCATGCTCTCAGGGCTCGCCCGCGGCGCCGGGGTGGTGGTCGCCCCGGTGCGGGACGCGGGCGTCAAACACGTCGAGTTCGTCGCCCTGGGCGATACGCAAACCCTCGCCATCATGGTCTTCGACGACGGCCAGATCGAGAATCGGCTGATGCCCGCCACGCCCGGTCTGACGCCGTCCGCCTTGATGGAGGCGTCCAACTTCCTGAACGCCCGGCTGCACGGCAAGACCCTCCTGGAGGCCCAGGCCGAGGTGAAGGCCGAGCTCGACCTCGCCCGCCGCGAGCTCGACAGCGCCGCGGCCCGCCTGGTCGAGGAGGGCCTCGCCGCCTGGGGGGGCGGCGGCTCGGATCGGGCCCTGATCGTGCGCGGCCGCGCCAACCTGCTGCAGGACGCCCAGGCGCGCGAGGACCTGGAGCGGGTCGGCGCCCTGTTCGAGGATCTGGAGCAGAAGGAACAGCTGATCGACCTGCTCGACGGGGTGCGCGGCGCCGGCGGGGTGCAGATTTTCATCGGCGCAGAGACGCGTCTGTTTTCGCTTTCGGGTTCCGCCGTGATCGCGGCGCCCTATATGACGGGCAAGCAGCGGGTCGTCGGCGCCATCGGCGTCATCGGTCCGGCCCGCCTGAACTATGCGCGGGTCATCCCGCTTGTGGACTACACCGCCCGCGTGCTCGGGCGGATGTTCGACGCTTGAGGAAGAAGACTATGGTCGACGACGCAGAAGACTTGCCGGAAACCGCCGAGGACGTCCTCCCCGAGGACGACTACGATCCGGCCGCCGAGATCGCGCAGCTGAAGGACCAGCTGCTGCGCTACGCCGCCGAGGCCGACAACGTCCGCCGCCGCGCGGAGAAGGAAGCCAACGACGCCCGCGCCTACGCCATCCAGCGCTTCGCCCGCGACCTCTTGGACGCCGCCGACAACCTGTCACGCGCCGTGACCCACGCCCCCAAGGGCGTCGCCGACCCGGCGGTGAACACCTTCATCCAGGGCGTCGAGATCACCGAAAAGGCCCTGCAGACCGCCTTCGAGCGCAACGGCCTGAAGGTCGTGAACCCGGCCGTGGGCGAGAAGTTCGACCCCAACCTGCACCAGGCGGTGATGGAGCAGCCGTCCGAGGGCGTGCCCCCCGGCTCGGTCGTGATGGTCATGCAGACCGGCTACACCCTGTTCGGCCGCATCGTCCGCCCGGCCATGGTGGCGGTGACCCCGAAGGGCTCGGGCGCCAACGGCGCGGGCACCGTCGACACGACCGCCTAAATCTCGACCGAGTGTCCCCGCGGAGGCGGGGACCCAGGATTAGGCCCCTGCGCCGCGCTTCACAAAAAGCCTGGATCCCCGCCTTCGCGGGGATAGGCGGCGAATGGGTGGCTTGACGCCCCCGCCCGAAGCGCCACCCTTTCCGGCAAATCGCGGGGAAAGACAGATGGCCGGACCGGTCGCCGTAAAGGCCAAGAAACGCAGCGCCGCCGAGGTGCTGCGCGCTCTGCGCAAGCCCAAGGTCGCGGTCATGCTGGCCCTGGGCTTCTCGTCCGGCCTGCCCTTCATGCTGATCGGCAACACGCTGGGCTTCTGGCTGTCCGAGGACGGGATCAAGCTTTCGGCCATCGGCTATCTCTCCTGGGCGGGCCTGGCCTATCTCTGGAAATTCGTCTGGGGCGCCATCGTCGACCGCGCCGGCGCGCCGCTCCTCTCCAAGCTCGGCCGCCGCCGCAGCTGGATGATCTGCACCCAGATCGGCATCGGCGTGGGGCTCGCCGGCATGGCCGCCTCGGGCCCGGCCAACCTGCCCTGGCTCGGCTTCTTCGCCGTTCTGACCGGCATCTCGGCGGCCATGCAGGACACGGTGATCGACGCCTGGCGGATCGAGATCGCCGACGACGGGGACGAGCTCGGCCTGCTCACGGCCGCCTATAGCCTCGGTTTCCGCATCGCCATGTTCGCCACCGAGGCCCTGATCCTGCTGGTCGCGACCGCGCTCGGCTGGGCCATGGCCTATTTCCTGTTCGCCGGCGCCGTGGCGGTCGGGATCATCGCCACCTTCGTCGCCCGCGAGCCGGTCGAGGCCGACGAAGTGATGCAGCGTCGCGCCGAGGCCGTGCCCGTCGTCTCCCTGCGCGGCGCCTGGGACGCGGTGGTCGGGCCGTTCAAGATCTTCTTCGCCGCTCACGGGCTGAAGATGGCCCTGCTGATGCTGGGCATGATCACCCTCTACCACCTGTGCGACTACATGCGCGGGCCGATGAGCAACCCCTATTACACCGCGCTCGGCATCACCAAGCCGACCATCGCCTATGTCCGCGGCGGCATCGGCGTGCCGATGACCATCGCCGGCATCGCCATCGGCGGTCTGGCCTCGGTGCGGCTCGGCTACCTCAACGCCCTGCTCGTGGGAGGCGTGCTGCAGCCCGTCTTCATCGCCGCCTTCGCCCTGCTGGGACTGCACGGCGGCGACTACACTTGGCTCAGCATCGGCCCCGTCGACCTCTCGGCCTTCGCCACCATCATGGGGCTCGACGCCTTTTCGATCGGCTTCTCGGGCGTGGCGCTGGTCGCCTATATGTCGACCCTGACCAGCCTCGGCTACACCGCCACCCAGTACGCCCTGATGACCTCGGCCATGGCCTGGAGCGGCAAGATCCTGAAGGGCTTCTCGGGCGACATCGTCGAGCGGCTGGAGGCGAGCGGCCAAAGCCTGCTGCACGCCTACGCGACCTTCTATATCGGCTCGGCCCTGATCGGCATTCCGGCCTTCCTGGTCTGCCTGGTTCTCGCCGGCGCGGCCGGACGGCGCATCAAGCAGCAGGCGCTGGCGGAGGCCTCCGCCTAGCGGAGCTTCGGCCTCACATCGAAGGCGGCGAAGGTCGCCATCGTCAGAATCTGACTGACCGAGGCCGAGAGCGGACAGATCTGCACCGGGTGGGACAGCCCCACCAGGATCGGCCCGACCACCGTGGCTTCGCCGAGCTCCCGCACCAGCTTGGTCGCGATCGAGGCCGAGTGCAGCGCCGGCATGATCAAGAGGTTCGCGGGCTCGGAAAGCCGCATGAACGGATAGTTGGCCTTGGCCGCCTGGGGGTCGAGCGCCAGTTCGGGCGGCATCTCGCCCTCGTATTCGAAATCGACCCCGACCCGATCCAGCTCGGCCACCGCCTGACGCACCCGATCGCCCCGCTCGCCCTGCGGGTTGCCGAAGCTGGAGTGGGACAGGAAGGCCACGCGCGGCGTGCGGCCGAGCCGCTTCACCGCCGCCGCCGCCTCCAGCGCGATCTCATAGAGGTCGTGCCCGTCCGGCAGTTCGGTCACCGAGGTGTCGGCCACGAACAGGGTCCGGCCCTTGGCCATGATCACCGACAGGCCCAGCACCCGCCCGCCGGGCGAGGGGTCCATCACCCGCATCACATCGGCCAGCGCCTGGTCGAAGCTGCGGGTCACGCCCGTAACCATGCCGTCGGCGTGGCCGGCGGCCAGCATGGCGGCGGCGAAGGAGTTGCGGTCCTGGTTGATCAGCCGCTGGCAGTCGCGGAGCAGATAGCCCTTCCGCGCCAGCCGCCGGTAGAGCAGCTGGACGTACTGCGGATTGCGGTCGCTGATCCGGGCGTTGACGATCTCGAGCTCGTTCTCCTCGGGGATGCCGGCCCGGGCCATATTGGCCTTCACCAGCTCCTCGCGCCCGCAAAGGATCGCCTGGCCCAGCCCCTGGCTCTGAAAGGCGTAGGCGGCGCGGATCACCGCCAGGTCCTCGCCCTCGGCGAAGACGATCCGCTTGGGCTGGCCCTGCACCGTGTCGACGATCTTCTGCAGGAAGGCCGCCGAGGGATCGAGCCGCTGGGCCAGCGAGGCCTTATAGGCCTCCATGTCGGCGATCGGCTTGCGCGCCACGCCCGTGTCCATCGCCGCCTGGGCGACGAAGGGCGGGATGTAAGAGATCAGCCGGGGGTCGAACGGGGTCGGGATGATGTAGTCGCGCCCGAACTTCAGATGCCGGCCGTGGTAGGCGGCGGCCACCTCGTCGGGCACGTCCTCGCGCGCCAGCTCGGCCAGAGCCCGCGCGCAGGCGATCTTCATCTCGTAATTGACACGCCGCGCCCGCACGTCGAGCGCGCCGCGAAAGATGTAGGGGAAGCCCAGGACGTTGTTGACCTGGTTGGGATAGTCCGACCGCCCGGTGCCGACGATGGCGTCGGGCCGCACGGCGTGCACTTCCTCGGGCGTGATCTCCGGGTCCGGATTGGCCATGGCGAAGATCAGCGGATTGGGCGCCATCTTCGACACCATCGCCTGAGTCACCGCGCCCTTGACCGAGGTGCCCACCAGCACGTCCGCGCCCTCCAGCGCCTCGGCCAGGGTGCGCTTGTCGGTCTCCACCGCGTGGGCCGACTTCCACTGGTTCATATCCTCGGTGCGGCCGCGATAGATCACGCCCTTCAGGTCCACCGCGATGCAGTTGGAGGGTTTGACCCCCATCGCCTTGACCAGCTCCAGCGTGGCGATGCCCGCCGCGCCGGGGCCGTTCAGCACGAACTTCACGTCCTCCAGCTTGCGGCCGGTGATGGCGCAGGCGTTGATCAGGCCGGCGGCGACGATGATGGCGGTGCCGTGCTGGTCGTCGTGGAAGACCGGGATGTCGAGCAGCTCCTGCAGCTCGGTCTCGATCCGGAAGCACTCGGGGCTCTTGATGTCCTCGAGGTTGATCCCGCCGAAGGTCACCCCGATGTTCTTCACCACGGTGATGATCTCGTCCGGGTCGGTGGACGAGATCTCGATGTCGACCGAATCGACGTCGGCGAAGCGTTTGAACAGGACGCTCTTGCCCTCCATCACCGGCTTGGCGGCGAGCGCGCCCAGATTGCCCAGCCCCAGGATCGCCGTGCCGTTGGTGATCACGGCCACGAGGTTGCCCTTGGAGGTGTATTCGTAGGCGAGGTCCGGATCCTTGGCGATCGCCTTCACCGGCACGGCCACGCCCGGCGAATAGGCCAGAGACAGGTCGCGCTGGGTCGCCATCGGCTTGGTGGCGTGGACGGCGATCTTGCCGGGGGTGGGGAACTGGTGGAACGCCAGCGCCTCTTCATCGGTGAAGCTGCGCTTTTCTTCGTCTGACATAGGCCCGGCCGGTCTGGACGCGGTTCGACTCCGCGCCTTCAAGGTCCTGAAGTTAGACCCTGGGACGCCCCGTGCAACGCCCCCTTTTTGGCAAGTCTACATTCGGAAATTGGCAAGCCGGCCGCCGCCGCCTTCCTTCCCCCCGCCCTCTCCGCTAGCGTCCGCCCATGAACGCCCACGCCCCGAATCCCGAAGCCGCCGGGGCCACCCCGGTGATGGCCCAGTATTTCGCGGCCAAGGCGCGCCAGCCCGACGCCCTGGTCTTCTTCCGCATGGGCGATTTCTACGAGTTGTTCTTCGACGACGCCAAGAAGGCCGCCGCCGCGCTCGGCATCGCCCAAACCTATCGCGGCAAGCACCAGGGCGAGGACATCCCCATGGCCGGGGTGCCGGTCCAC
>CANJKM010000195.1 GCA_947474805.1 Caulobacterales bacterium
CCAAACGGGCGAAGATGGAGATGAGCGAGGCGCCGAAGCCGAGCGAGACCAGGGCGTCGACCACTTCGCGGCCGGTGCCCTCAAGCCCCATGACGTTGGTCAGGACGTAGTAGTAGCCGGCGACGCCGATCAGAGCGAAGCCCGCGACCAGCATGCCGGTAATGGCGCCGGAGGTGAAAGCGAGGTTGAGCCCCTTGGCCAGGCTCTCGGAAGCGGCCTGGGCCGTACGCACATTGGCGCGGACCGAGATCAGCATGCCCGCGAAGCCGGCGGCGCCCGAGAGCACCGCCCCGATCAGGAAGCCGCCGGCAGCCAGCGGGCCGATCAGCCAGTACAGCAGCCCCAGGACCACGACGCCGACCATGGCGATCGCCGTGTACTGACGCTTCAGATAGGCCTGGGCCCCCTCCTGGATCGCCGCGGCGATCTCTTGCATTTTCGCATTGCCCGGCGAGCGCTTTAGCAGCGCTCCTGTCTGGACCACGCCATAGATCACAGCCAGCAAGCCGGCCGCGATCACCAGCAGCAACTCATTCATCTTCGAAACGCCCTATGTTTGTTTTTGTGGTCGCCCAGGGGCAAGCCGGCGGACCGCTGCGGATCACGCCGTGGAGGCCCCTCCCCTCGGCCAAGTCGCTCGACAGTGGCCCAGCCCGCCAGCTTGCGCAACTGCCGCAGGATTGACGGCTTCAGCTGGGCTTGGGAAGGCCGGAGACCCGTTGCGGCTGAGAGGTGACGATGTCGACGCTGGCGATGGCGCGCGGGCCGAGCAGGCGGACGGCCTCGGCGGCTATGAACCGTTTGAGCGCGGTCTCGTCGAGCTTGGTGAAGGTCTTGGAATCCGTGAAGGGCGTGCGGTGCGCAGCCCGGACGAGGGCATCGCGGAAGTAGGGCTCCTTCTCGCGTAGGGCGATTGCGTCGAAACCCTTGGCGACGTTCAGCCGGATGCCGACGAAGACGTAGTTTATCAGCTTGCCCTTCCAGATCACCGGCAGGGCGACGACAGAGATGTCGATGTACTGGCTCGCGGTGTCGGCCTTGGCCTCGCCCTCGGCCGCCAGGGCGGGGGTCGCGAGCAGGAGGAACAAGGCGATCAGGGTGCGGCGCATGCGCAAAGAGTCGGCGTCGGGGAGAGTCGAAGCAACCCCTTCCCGAACGCGCCGCCTACTCGGCTTTAGGTGTGGGTCCAGCCCTTGCGACGGACATCAACAGACTGGCCGTGGAAGGTCGCGCTCACGCCCTCGCCTTCCACCACCCTTCCAATCTCGCTGAAGCCGGCCTGGGCCAGGGCAGCGGCGGCCTCGGGTCTCGCGGCGCAGACGACCTCATAATCGTCGCCCGCCGAGGCCAGCCAGACGCGAGCGGCGGCCTGATCGGGCTGAGCGCCAAGCCAGGCGCGAACTGGGGGGGAGAGCGGAAGCCGCTCCAGGCCAACCTCAAGGCCGACGCCGCTCGCCTCGCCGATATGGCCGGCGTCGGCCAGGAAGCCGTCGGAGACATCGGCCGAAGCGGTTGCGTGGGCGAGAAGCGCGGCGCGTAGGTCCAGGCGCGGCTCCGGGAGACGATAACGCTTCATCAGGCGAAGGCGATCGGACGAAGAGAGTTCAGACAGGCCGCCCTGGGCCGCCTGGAGACCGAGGCCGCCGCCGCCAATGGTTCCGGAGACGAAGAGGCGATCTCCCGGCCGCGCGGTCGCCCGCCGGACCATCCGGCCAGCCTCGACCCATCCGAGGGCGGTCAGGCTGGCGGTCAGCGGCCCTGGCGTCGAGACAGTATCGCCGCCCAGCAGGACCAAGCCGAACATTTGCAGGTCCTCCGCCAGGCCTGCGGCGAAGGTCTCGCGCGCGCCTTCACCGATGTCTGCTGGCCAAGCGACGGCGAGAAAGACAGCATAGGGCTCGGCGGCCTTGGCGGCGAGATCCGAAAGGTTCACCCGCAGAAGCTTCCGGGCGATGTCGGCGGGCGTATCGCCAGGCAAGAAATGGACGCCGCCGACAATGGCGTCCTTGGTGACGACGAGGTCATAGCCGGGACGCGAGGGGATGACGGCCGCATCGTCTTGCAGGTTTAGGGCCTCGGGCGCCCCGAAAGCCAAGGGGCGAAAGAGCCGGGCGATGTCGTCAAACTCGCTCACGGCGCCCAGCCGTTAGCGAACGTCGCGGGCGATGGCGTCCAGGGCAGCGTTGACGAAGCCCGCCTCGGTTTGGCCGAAGAAGGCCTTGGCCAGCTCGACATATTCGTCGATCACCACCTCGGTGGGGGTGTCGGCGCGCTTGCTGAGCTCCCAAGCGCCTGCGCGAAGGATGGCCCGCACGGTGGCGTCGAGCCGCTCCAGCTTCCAGTTCTGGGCCAACCGTTTGACCACGGCCCGGTCGATCTCGCCCTGGTCGGCGACAACGCCGCGCACCAGCTCGCCGAAAAAGGCCTCATCGGCCTCTGCCAGGGTCTGATCCGGGCCGGCGGCTTCGGCGCTTTCGCCTTCGACGCCGCCGCCGAACCTATGATCGGAAAACTCGCGCACGACAGCCTCGACGCCGACGCCGCCGAGCTCCATCTGGTAGAGGGCCTGGACGGCGGCTAGGCGGGCGACGGCCTTGGCCTGGCGGCCCTTGGCGCCCAGGCGCGCGGCCTTGGGCTCCGGTTCGGGCATAAGGGGAATGTTGGACTTGCTCACGGGATCTCCGGCTCGTCCGTTATGTCTTCGGACAGCCCTTCTTCGCCCAGGAAACGCGCAAAGTCCTGGGTCTCGCGGAAATCGCGATAGACCGAGGCGTAGCGCACATAGGCCACTTCATCGACGGCTTTGAGCGCCTTCATCACCAGTTCGCCGACGACGCTGGAATCGAGCTCCGTCTCGCCGCGGCTTTCGAGTTGGCGGACGATGCCCGACACCATCCGTTCGATCCGCTCAGGATCGACCGGCCGCTTGCGGAGCGAAATGGACAGGGAGGCGACCAGTTTTTCGCGATCGAAGGGCGTGCGCCGGCCCGACCGCTTGATGATGGTCAGTTCGCGCAGCTGGACGCGCTCGAAGGTGGTGAAGCGTCCGCCGCACTCGGGGCACAGCCGGCGGCGTCGGATCGCGGCGCCGTCCTCGGATGGGCGCGAGTCCTTCACCTGGCTTTCCACATGTCCACAGAACGGGCACTTCACGTCGCGCGCCCTCCTCTATTCCGGTCGCCGGAGCACGATGTCATCGGGCTCCTGTTTCGAAAAGTCGAGCGCGTTCTGGTCGTAGAACCGGTTTCCACTTTTGCGGAACGCGCTCGGGTCAATAGATGGGGAAACGGCGGGTCAGGTCCAGCACTTGCGCCTTAACCTCCGCCTCGACGGCGGAATTGTCCTCGCCGCCCTTGGCCAGCCCCTGAGCGACCTGCGCGACCAGTTCGCCCACAAGCTTGAACTCGGCCGCGCCGAAGCCGCGGGTGGTCCCGGCCGGCGTGCCGACGCGAACGCCCGAGGTGACGGCGGGCGGAAGCGGGTCGAAGGGGATGCCGTTCTTGTTGGCGGTGATGTGCGAGCGGCCGAGGCTTTCATCGAGCGCCTTGCCGGTTACCCCGCTCTTGCGCAGGTCGATGGTCATCAGGTGGCTGTCGGTGCCGCCGGTGACGATGTCCAGCCCGGCGCCCTGCAGGGTCTGCGCGCGGACAGCGGCGTTTTCGACCACGGCGCGGGCGTAGTCGCGGAAGGACGGCTGCAGCGCCTCGCCGAAGGCCACCGCCTTGGCGGCGATCACATGCATCAGCGGGCCGCCCTGGATGCCCGGGAAGACGGCCGAATTGACCTTCTTGGCCAGGGCTTCATCGCTGGTCAGAACCAAGCCGCCGCGCGGCCCACGCAGGGTCTTGTGGGTGGTTGTGGTGACGAAGTGGGCATGTGGGATGGGGCTCGGATAGACGCCCCCGGCCACGAGACCCGCAAAGTGAGCCATGTCCACCATCAGATAGGCCCCGACGCTATCGGCCACCTCGCGGAACTTCTTGAAGTCGATGACCCGGCTGTAGGCGGAGCCGCCGGCGATAATCAGCTTGGGCTTCTCGCGCTCGGCGATCTCGGCCATCGCCCCATAATCTATGCGCTGGTCGTCCCGGTCGACCGTGTAGGCCACGGGTCGGAACCACTTGCCTGACTGGGAGACGGGACTTCCGTGGGTCAGGTGGCCGCCGGCGGCGAGGTCCATGCCCATGAAGGTGTCGCCGGGCTTAAGCACCGCCATGAACACCGCTTGGTTGGCCTGCGCTCCCGAATGGGGCTGCACGTTGGCGAAGCCGGCGCCGAACAAGGCCTTGGCCCGTTCGATGGCCAGTGTCTCGGCGATGTCGACGAACTCGCAACCGCCGTAGTAGCGCCGTCCGGGATAGCCCTCGGCGTATTTGTTGGTCAGGACGCCGCCCTGGGCCTCCAGCACCGCGCGGGAGACGATGTTCTCCGAAGCGATCAGCTCGATGTGGTCGCGCTGGCGCTGCAGCTCGGCGTCGACCGCGGCGAACAGCTCCGGGTCCGAGGCGGCCAGCGAAGCGCTGAAAAAGTCGGAACGCGGAGGGCGAATATCGGGGGCGGTCACGGGCGGCTCTTTAGCAGGGGGATTCAAGAGAGGGCGACGCGGCTGTGTAAGCGCCATATGGGGCCATATCAACCGCTGCAGGACCGCCAATCAGATCGTGTGCGGCATGGAACCCCACCTTGGCGTTAGCGTTGTGCGTAAGTCCAACAGCGCCTTGCGTTCGAATCGGACCACTGTATTAAAGTAGGCTTAGTCGTTGAGGCTAAGGTTCAGATCATAAACGTGAGCAAAGGCCCGCTAGATGGATGTGAACGAGGAAGCCACTAAACTTGAACCGAAAGATGTCCTGCGGCTCAGCGTCGACGTGGTCGCCTGCTATCTGGCCAACAATATTCTGGCGCCTGGCGCGATATCCGGTCTGATCAAGACTGTTCACGACACTCTGACGAATTTGGATGGTCAAGCGGCGATCGTGATACAGGCCGAACGGCCCAAGCCCGCCGTCTCTATAGGCCGTTCGATCCAGCCCGACTACATCGTCTGTCTCGAAGACGGTAAGAGGCTGAAGATGCTGAAGCGCTATCTGCGCTCGCGCTACAATCTGACGCCGGAAGAGTACCGGCGGCGTTGGAATCTGCCGCCCGATTATCCGATGGTGGCCCCGGCCTACGCGACCCGCAGGTCGGAATTCGCCAAACAGATCGGCCTGGGCCGCGGCGTGCGCCGACCGGCCGCCGAAAAGGCAAAGGCCAAGGGAAAACCCATCAAGGGCCGTTAAGGGACCGAGGGGCGGCCGGCGCCGCCCCAAGCAACTCTACGCCGCCGAGCGGTGGCGCTTGACGTTGCAGCGGGTCCACAGCGAATCCATTGCAGACACCAGATCGTCGATCATGCCATCGGTATGGAAGGGCGTGGGCGTGAAGCGCAGGCGTTCGGTGCCGCGCGGCACGGTCGGGTAGTTGATCGGCTGAACGTAGATGCCGTGGTCGCCCAGCAGCATGTCCGAAACCATCTTGGTGTGGACCGGATCGCCGACCAGCACCGGGACGATGTGGCTGACCGAAGGCATGACCGCAATGCCGACTTCGCGGAAGCGGCGCTTCAGGGTCTCGGCCCGCTCCTGGTGCAGGAGGCGGATTTCGTTGTGCTGCTTGAGCCAGCGGATGCTGGCCGCGGCTCCGGCGGTAATGGCCGGCGGCAGCGAGGTGGTGAAGATGAAGCCCGCGGCGTAGGAGCGGATGGCGTCGCAAATCTCGGCCGAGGCGGCGATATAGCCGCCCATGACGCCGAACGCCTTCCCGAGGGTGCCCTCGATGATGTCGATCTCGCCCATCACCCCGTCGCGCTCGGCGACGCCGCCGCCGCGCGGGCCGTACATGCCGACCGCATGGACCTCGTCTATATAAGTGAGCGCCCCGTACTTCTTGGCCAGGGCGACCGTGCCGGCGATGTCGGCTATATCGCCGTCCATCGAATAGACGCTCTCGAACGCCACCAGCTTGGGCGCGTCCTTGGGCGCGGCGGCCAGGAGCTGTTCGAGATGCTCCAGGTCGTTGTGTCGATAGATGTGCTTGGCGCCGCCGCCGTTGCGGATGCCGACAATCATCGAATTGTGGTTGAAGGCGTCGGAGAAGATTATCAGGCCCGGCAGGACCCTGTAGAGGGTCGAGAGGGTGGCGTCGTTAGAGACATAGCCCGAGGTGAACAGCAGGGCCGCTTCCTTGCCGTGCAGGTCGGC
>CANJKM010000196.1 GCA_947474805.1 Caulobacterales bacterium
GACCCGCATTGCCGCCGGTGTTGCCGGCGCATTCGACGAAGTGGACCCGCGTCTCCATCGGATAGCGGACCAGGGTCTCGCGGGTGAAGATCAGCGGCCGCTCGACCAGGCCGTGGATCAAGAGCTCGTGCTTGGCCGGGTCGATGTCGGGCACGCCGTTGTGGTGGCGCTCGAAGTGCAATCCGGCGGGGGTGATGGTTCCCTCCAGCATGTGCAAGGGCGTGCGCGAGGCGCCAGTGCCGGGCCGACCGGCGCCGACGACCACCGACTTCAGGACCGGCTTCTCCCAATCGGAGGGAACACCGTACGTTTCGAACCCGCGTCCCGGCTTCAGCATCACGGGCGGGGAGCCTGCGCCGATCGACTCGGCGGCTCGCGCCGTTCCCGCGGCGCCGGCGGCGGCGGCGAATCCCAAAAGCGCGCGCCGGTGCAGCAGTCCGCCGCCGGCCACGGCCTCTTCAGCTCGTTCAGACATGACGTTTCCCTTCCCCTTACCGGCGATCATAGGGATTGCCTTCGCCGGATTCCAAGGCATTGCTTGGGATAGGGCCGGAACACACGGCCGAGGGGAAGTCCTGAATGCGTATCGCTATCGGCCTTGTCGCAGCGGCGACTGTTTCGGCGAGCCTCGCCATCGCGGCGGAGGCCCCGGCTCTGCCGGACAGCCCGGCCCACACCCTGTTCGACGCGCGCTGCGCCAGCTGCCACGGCATCGACATGGGCGGCGGCTTCGGACCGGAGCTGCGCGGCCCCAATTTCCGGAGCATCTGGGGCGGCAAGACCGATGTTGAACTGGCGGCCTACATCAAGAGAGAGATGCCGCCCGGCCAAACGACCCTGAGCCAGGAGGAGGCGAACGACCTCGCCGGTTTCGTGCGCGCCGCCAATGCGCTCGGTCCCGCCGTCGCAGCGGCCGCGCCCACCGCTCCCGCCGCTGCCCCTGCTCCTATCCTGGGCGCCAGCGGCCAGACGGTGTCCGGTCCCTCCGGTCCGACCGGACTGACGGTCACGGGCAAGGTCGCCAATTATCACCCCGTCACCGACGCCATGCTCACCGCGCCGCCGGCCGGCGACTGGTTGATGATCCGTCGCAACTATCAGGCCTGGAGCAACAGCCCGCTCAAGGCCATCACCCCGGCCAATGTGAAGAACCTGCGGCTGGTCTGGTCCTGGGCCATGACCGACGCGGCGGCCAACGAACCCACCCCGATCGTGCACGACGGGGTCATCTTCCTGGCCAACACCCTCAACACCATCCAGGCCCTGGACGGCCGCACCGGCGAGCTGATCTGGGAGAACCACGTCGGCCCGACGCGCTTCAACGGGATGGGCGGTATCCGCAGCCTCGGTCTCTATGAGGACAAGGTCTATCTGGCCTCCAGCGACGCCAAGGTCGTGGCGCTGCACGCGGTGGACGGCTCGCTGGCCTGGACCACCACCTTGGCGGACAACGCCCTGGGCTACACCAACACCTCGGGCCCGCTGATCGCCGACGGCAAGGTGCTGCAGGGCCTGCACGGCTGCGAGCGCTACAAGGACACCGGCTGCTACATCTCGGCGCTCGACGCCCGCACCGGCGCCAAACTCTGGAAGTTCGAGACCATCGCCAAGACCGGCCAGCCCGGCGGCGACACCTGGAACGGCCTGCCCGACCGGCTGCGGGCCGGCGGCGACACCTGGATCACGGGCAGCTACGACCCCGACCTCAAGCTGACCTACTGGGGCGTGGCCCAGCCCAAGCCCTGGATGCGCGCCAGCCGCGGCGCGGGCGGCGACGCCCTCTACACCTCCTCGACCCTGGCCCTGCGCACGGGCGACGGCTCGCTGGCCTGGCACTTCCAGCACGTTCCGGGCGAGAGCTTCGACCTCGACGAGGCGTTCGAGCGGGTACTGATCAACCTCGATGGCCAGAAGCTGGTCTATTCGGCCGGCAAGAACGGTATCCTGTGGAAGAACGACCGGGTCTCGGGACGCTATCTCGGCCACGGCACGACGGTGTTCAGCAACGTCTTCGACCGCATCGATCCCCAGACCGGCAAGGTCCACTACCGGCAGGAGCTGATCGATCACAAGGTCGGGGAATGGGTGCAGCAGTGCCCCTCTTCGGAGGGCGGCCACAACTGGCACGCCATGAGCTACAGCCCCGAGGCCGGCGCTCTGGTCATTCCGCTGGCCCAGAGCTGTCAGGAGATGCAGGCCCGCCCCGTGGAACCCGATAGCGCGGGCGGCGCCGGCGCTATCCGCCGCTTCTCGGTCATGCCCGGAACCAACGGCAACATCGGCAAGCTCGCCGCCTTCGACGTGCGGACGATGAAGGAGATCTGGAAGGTCGAGCAGCGCGCCCCCTTCCTGACCGCCGCCCTGACCACCGCCGGGGGCCTGGCCTTCATCGGCGACATGGACCGGGTGTTCCGCGCCCTCGATGTGAAGACCGGCAAGGAGCTCTGGCGCACCCGGCTGCCGACCTCGGTCCAGGGCTTCCCGGTTTCGTTCGAGGCCGGCGGCAAGCAGTATATCGCCGTCACCACCGGCCTGGGCGGCGGCAGCCCGCGCAGTGTGCCGGGCACGCTGCTGGCCGACATGCGCTACCCCGATCACGGCAACGCTCTCTATGTATTCGCCATCGAATAAGCCCGCTAAGCTCGGCTCCTAGAACAAGGCCAAAAGAGCCTTGAGGGAGTTAAGATGCGTCTGAAGCTGACCTTGATCGCGACGGCGGCGTTCGCCGGCGTCGCTCTCGCCGCCCAGCCGCCTCTGCCCGATGGCCCCATCCACGACGTCTACGACGCGCGCTGCGCCTCCTGCCACGGCATCGACCTGCGCGGCGGTTTCGGCCCGGCCCTGAGAGGCGCCGGATTCCTCGGCGTGTGGGGCGGCAAGAGCGAGGCCGAGCTTTCGGCCTACATCCGCAAAGAAATGCCCCCGGGTCAGTCCACGCTTGCCGAGGCCGAAGCCAGGGGCCTGGCGGGCCTGGTCCGCGTCGCCAATGGTCTGACCGCAGCGGCGGCGCCCGCGACCATCGGCGCCTCGGGCCCAGCGACACCAGCGCCCGCCTCGGCCATATTGGGAGCCAGCGCCCGCAGCGTCTCCGGTCCGGTCGGAGGGCCGAGCGGCCTGACGGTGGCGGGCAAGGTCGCCAACTATCGCCCGGTCACCGACGCCATGCTGAAGTCGCCGCCGCCCGGCGACTGGCTGATGATCCGGCGCAACTACCAGGCCTGGAGCAACAGCCCGCTCAAACAGATCACCCCGGCCAATGTGAAGAAGCTGAGGCTGGTCTGGTCGTGGGCCATGGTCGACGCCGGCGCCAACGAGCCCACGCCGATCGTCCACGACGGGGTGATCTTCCTGGCCAACACCCTGAACGTGATCCAGGCGCTCGACGCCATCACCGGCGACCTGATCTGGGAAAACCGGATCGGCCCGACGCGCTTCAACGGCATGGGGGTGATCCGCTCGCTCGGCCTCTATGAGGACAAGGTCTATCTGGCCACGGCCGACTCCAAACTGATCGCGCTGAACGCCGTCGACGGCAAGATCGCCTGGACCACCATCCTGGCCGACAATTCCCAGGGCTACACCAATGCGTCGGGCCCGCTGATCGCCGACGGCAAGGTGCTGCAAGGGATGAACGGTTGCGAGCGCTACAAGGACGGCGGCTGCTCCATCACCGCGCTCAATCCTCGCACCGGCGAGAAGCTGTGGACCTTCAACACCATCCAGAAGCAGGGCATCCCGGGCGACAGCTGGGGCGACCTGCCCGACCGGCTGCGCGCCGGCGGCGACACCTGGATCACGGGCAGCTACGACCCGGACTTGAAACTAACCTATTGGGGCGTGGCCCAGCCCAAGCCCTGGATGCGGCCGAGCCGCGGCACCGGCAAGGGTGACGCCCTCTACACCTCCTCGACCCTGGCCCTGCGCACCAGCGACGGCTCCCTGGCCTGGCACTTTCAGCACGTGCCCGACGAGAGCTTCGACCTCGACGAGGCGTTCGAGCGGGTGCTGATCGACCTCGATGGTTCAAAGCTGGTCTACTCCGTCGGCAAGAACGGGATCCTGTGGAAGAACGACCGGGTGTCCGGAAAATTCCTCGGCCACAAAGAGGTGGTCTTCACCAACGTCTTCGACCGGATCGACCCGGTCACCGGCAGGGTGAGCTACCGCCAGGACCTGATCGACCAGAAGGTAGGGGAATGGAGCCAGCAGTGCCCCTCCTCGGAGGGCGGCCACAACTGGCACGCCATGAGCTACAGCCCCGAAGCCCTGGCCCTGGTCATCCCCCTGGCCCAGAGCTGCCAGGAGATGCAGCCCCGGCCGTTCCAGCCCAACGGCGAGGGCGGCGCGGGGGCGATCCGCCGCTTTTCCACCATGCCCGGGACCAACGGCAATATCGGCAAGCTCGCGGCCTATGACGTGCGGTCGATGAAGGAGCTGTGGAAGATAGAGCAGCGTGTGCCCTTCCTCACGGCCGCCCTCACCACCGGCGGCGGCCTGGCCTTCATCGGCGACATGGACCGGGTGTTCCGAGCCGTGGACGTGAAGACCGGCAAGGAGCTATGGCGCACGCGCCTTCCGACCTCGGTGCAGGGTTTCCCGGTCTCGTTCGAGGCGGGCGGCAAGCAGTATGTCGCCGTCACCACCGGCCTTGGCGGCGGCAGCCCGCGCAGCGTGGCGGGTACTTTGCTGCCCGACGTTCGCTACCCGGACCACGGCAATGCGCTCTATGTGTTCGCGCTCGAATAAGACGTAAGCTGACTTAACGACGAGAGGGCCACAGCGCCCTGGAGGAAAGCCATGACGATGAAATCCGCAGCCAAATGGACGGCCGCCCTGGTGGTGTTCGCCACGACCGCCGGGACGGCGAGCGCGCTGGACCCGACCGCGCTGCGGATCATCCCGCCCGCCGACATCAAGTGGAATCCGGGCACGCTCGGCGACACCGCCGCCCTTTACGGCGACAGCCGCAAGGACGGCGACCTCTACGTCCAGCTGATCAAGTGGCACCCGAACCAGTCGAGCCGCCCGCACAGCCACCCGCACGACCGCTACATCACCGTGCTGCAGGGCACCTTCTGGGTGAACACCGGCGCCAAGTACGACAAGGCCGGCATGACGCCGGTGAAGCCGGGCAGCTGGGTCTTCCACCCCGCCAACCAGATCCACTACGACGGGACGCGTGAAGACGGGGCCCTAATCCAGGTGGTCGGCATTGGCCCCGGAACCTCGGTCGACCGCGAAGAGAAATAGCCATGCGCCTCCCGGCCCTGATCCTTGGCGGCGTGCTGGCGCTCGCCGCGACCTCGCTTGCCTCGGCCCAGGCGCTGAAGGACATCAAGCCGCGCTCGCCCCTGACCCTGCAGGACCAGGGCAGTTTCTTCGTCGGCGGGCGCAAGGTGCACACCGCCGCCCGCACCGGCGGCAAGCCCGGTAGCGGCGCCCGCTACACCGACCCGCCCTTCCAGGAAGGCGAATGGACGGTCGACCAGATGTACGTCCAGTTCCAGACGCCGGTGAACGCCAAGCGGCATCTGCCGGTGGTGATGACCCACGGCTGCTGCCTCTCCGCCAAGACCTGGGAGACGACGCCGGACGGGCGGATGGGCTGGAACGAGTATTTCGTCCGCGAGGGCCGCGCGACCTATCTGACCGACCAGGTCGGCCGGGCGCGCTCGGGCTTCGACGCCACCCCCTACAACCTCGCCCGTCAAGGAAGGATCGCGCCCGAGACCATCCCCACCGTCAATATGGCGACCGAGCAGATGGCCTGGTGGGTCTTCCGGATCGGCCCCAAGCCCGGCGAGGCCTTCGCCGACCAGCGCTTCCCGATGGCCTACATCGATCAGATGTGGAAACAGGTCGTCCCCGACCTCAGCGCCGCCGTCGCGACGCCCACGCCGACCCTGGCGCGGCTGGGCGAACTCTCCAACGATCTTGGCGGCGCCGTGCTGATCGGCCATTCGCAAAGCGGCTTCTTCCCGCAGGGCGCGGCCCTGAGCGACCCCAAGGGCGTGCGGGCGATGATCTCGCTAGAGCCCGGCAGCTGTTCGGCCACGACCCTGAAGGACTCCGAATGGGCGATCCTGGCCAAGATTCCGAGCATCGTCGTCTTCGGCGACCACCTCGGCGACGTCCCGCTGAACAACTGGACCGACGCCTTCAAGGACTGCTCGGCCTATGTCGCCAAGATCAAGGCGATGGGCGGCGACGCGACCCTGCTCAGCCTCCC
>CANJKM010000197.1 GCA_947474805.1 Caulobacterales bacterium
CCAGCCGATCCCGGTGACCGGCGGCGTCTACATCCTCCTGCTCCGCGACAAGCGCGCCGGCGCCGGCGAAACCCTGGTCAACCTGAAGCAGGCCGCTCTGCGCCTGCCCCAGGACGCCCCGGCCGAAGCCGTTAGCGCGGCCCAGGCCAAGCTCGCTTCGCTGCGCACCCAGGTGAAGGGCTGCGGCGATCTGGAAGCCGTGGCCGGCAAGGTTGACGGCGTGGTCGCCGGCGACCTTGGCGAGGCTGACGTCAACGATCTGGCCGAGGGCTTCAAGGCCGCCATCGCTCCGCTGAAGGTCGGTGAAGTTTCCGCCCCGGTCCGCACCAGCGCCGGGCTGCACCTGGTCGCCCTCTGCGGCAAGCGCGCCGCCATCGGCGACGGCCCGACCCGCAGCGACCTTGAGAACCGGCTCTATGAGCAGGAGCTGGCGATGATCGCGCGGCGGGAACTGCGGAACCTGCGCAACTCGGCCAGCATCGAGAATCGGTGACGCCCGCCTCGCTTCGACGGCCCCTCGCCCTCAGCCTCGGCGATCCCGCCGGGATCGGCCCCGAGATCGCCGTCAAGGCTTGGAGCGCGCTGAAGGCCAGCGGGCCGGCCTTCCTGGTCGTCGGCGACCACGACGCCCTGGCGGCGGCCTCGCCCGAGGGCGAGCGGATCATCCGCCGCGTCGGCGGACCCGATGAGGCGCTGGAGGTCTTCCCGCACAGCCTGCCGGTGCTGGACCTGCCCTTGCAGGCGCCCGTCGTCGCGGGCAAACCCTCGCCCGCCTACGCCGAGGCCGTGATCCGCTGGATCGAGACCGGGGCGGGTCTGGCGCTGTCCGGCCGTGTCTCCGGCCTCGTCACCGCCCCCATCGCCAAGGCGCCCCTCTATGAGGCCGGCTTCGGCTTTCCGGGCCATACCGAGTTCCTGGCCGAGCTGACCGCGGGCGCCCCGTCGCCGGGCCCGCGCGGACCGGTGATGATGCTGACCGCCGCCGATCTGCGCACGGTCCTGGTCACCATCCACATTCCCCTCGCCCAGGTGTTCTCTGAGCTGACCCAGGCGCGGATCGTCGAGGTCGGACGGATCACCGCCTTCGCCCTGAAGCAGGATTTCGGCGTCGAGAGCCCGCGGCTGGCCCTGGCGGGCCTCAACCCGCACGCGGGAGAATCAGGCTCGATCGGCCGCGAGGAGATCGAGATCATCGGCCCCGCCGCCGCCCAGCTCCGCGCGGAGGGCATCGACTGCATGCCGCCGCAGCCCGCCGACAGCTTGTTCCACGCCGACGCCCGGCGCGAATACGACGCGGTGATCTGCCTCTATCACGACCAGGCCCTGATCCCGGTGAAGACCATCGACTTCTGGGGCGGGGTGAACGTCACCCTTGGTCTGCCTATTGTCCGCACCTCGCCTGACCACGGCACCGGCTTCGCCATCGCCGGCCGGGGCCTGGCCCGGCCCGACAGCCTGATCGCCGCCATCCGGCTGGCGGGCGACATGGCCGCGCGCCGCGCCGCCGGAGCCGCCGCGTGAGCCTTGAAGACCTGCCGCCACTTCGCGAGAGCCTGTCCGCGCAAGGCCTTTTGGCTAAAAAGAGTTTCGGGCAGCACTTCCTGCTCGATCTGAACATCACCCGGAAGATCGCAAGGCTCGCGGGGCCCCTCGACGGCGCCGCGGTGCTGGAGGTCGGTCCCGGCCCCGGCGGCCTGACCCGCGCTCTGCTGGAGGCCGGCGCCCATGTCGTCGCAGTGGAGAAGGACGCCCGCTTCCTGCCCCTGCTGGAGGAGCTGGCGCAGGCCGCGCCCGGCCGCTTGACCCTGGTCGAGGCCGACGCCCTGGCCATCGACGCCCAGGCCCTGCTCACCGAGCACACGCCTGGCCGTCCGGCCTATTTCGTCTCCAACCTGCCCTACAACGTCGGCACGCCGCTGCTGACCGGCTGGCTCATCGGCCCGCGCTTCTGGGCCGGCATGGCGCTGATGTTCCAAAAGGAGGTGGCCCAGCGGATCGTCGCCACCACGGACGACGACGCCTATGGGCGCCTTGCGGTCCTCACCCAGGCCCTGGCCCTGCCCGAGCTGGTCATGACCCTGCCCGCCCGCGCCTTCACCCCGCCGCCCAAGGTCGATTCGGCCGTGGTGGTGCTGAGGCACCGCCCGGACGCGCCGGAGCCGGCGCTGATCTCGAAGCTGGAGCGGGTGACGGCGGCGGCCTTCGGCCAGCGCCGCAAGATGCTGCGATCGAGCCTGAAAGCCCTCGGCGGCGAAGCCCTTGCCCTGGCGGCGGGTCTCGATCCCGAGCAGCGGGCCGAAACCGTCGATATCGCCGGCTTCCTGCGGCTAGCGGCGGCGCTGAACTAGATCTCTTCTTCCAGCAGGCTCGCCACCAGCGGATTGAGCCAGGGGTTGCGCAGCCGGGTCGCCCGGGCCGCGTGATAGATGTGCGCCAGCTCGGCGTAGGCCTGGTCGAAGTCTTCGTTGACGATCACGTGGTCGTACTCGTTCCAGTGCGCGATCTCGTCCTTGGCGCGGGTCAGGCGGTATTCGATCACCTCGGCCTCGTCCTGGCCCCGGGCGTAGAGGCGGCGGCGCAGGTCGGCGATCGAGGGCGGCAGGATGAAGACCCGCGCGATGTCATTGGGCGAGACCTGGGCGGCGATCTGGCGGGCGCCCTGCCAGTCGATATCGAACAGCACGTCGCGGCCGGCCTGAAGCGCGTCCATCACCGGCTGGCGCGGGGTGCCGTAGCAGTTGTCGTGCACCTCGGCCCATTCAAGGAAGGCGCCCTCGTTGACCAGGTCCATGAAGTGGGCGCGATCGACGAAATGGTACTCGCGGCCTTCCAGCTCGCGCGAGCGAGGCCCACGGGTGGTGTAGGAGACCGACAGGTCCAGATCCGGGTGGTCGGCCAAGAGGCGGCGCGACAGCGAGGTCTTGCCGGCGCCCGACGGACTGGAGATGGCGAGCAGCAAGCCCCGGCGGGGGCGATGGTCATTCAACATTCTGGATCTGCTCGCGGAACTGTTCGATCACCGCCTTAAGCTCCAGCCCGGCCGCCGTCAAAGCCGAGGCGGCCGATTTCGAGCAGAGTGTGTTGGCTTCGCGCATGAACTCCTGGGCCAGGAAGTCCAGACGCCGCCCGGCGGCGGCGTCGCTGGCCAGCAGAGCTCGGGCCGAACCCACGTGGGCGCCCAGACGGTCGAGCTCCTCGCGAACGTCGGCCTTCACCGCCAGCATGGCGGCTTCCTGGAGAATGCGGTCCTGGAGCGCGGCCGAGCCCTCTCCCGCCAGCTCGGCGATTCGTGCGCTGTAGCGGGCCTTCAGGGCCGGGCCCTGGGCCGCCGCTTCGGCCGTCGCGACCGTGGTCAGGGCTTCGATCCGATCGACAAGATTGGAGAGAACCTGGATCAGGGCCGTCCCCTCCTCCAGCCGCGCGGCCTTCAGCCCGTCCAGAGCCTGATCGAGGCTGGCCGCCATGGCCGCTTCGAGCGACGCCCGGAACTCGGCGTCCTCTTCTTCCTCCTCGGCGATCAGCACGCCGCGCAGGGCGAGCAGTCCGTCAAAGCTCGGCGGCGCGGCTTCCCCTCGCTCGACATAGGGCTGGGAGAGGGCGATCAGCCGCTCCAGAGCCGCGATGTCCACGCGGACCGGAGCCGCGGTCTCGGCCTTTTTCGCCTGCAGTCCGATGTTGATCTGGCCGCGCTGGAAGCGGGCCTGACCGCCCTCGCGCACGGCGCGGTCGAGGCTCTCGAAACCGGGCGGGCCCCGGAAGCGGGTCTCAAGGTTCCGGCCGTTGACCGAGCGGGCCTCCACGGCCCAGCTCCAGACGCCGAGCGCGCCCTCGACGCGGGCGAAGCCGGTCATTCCGGAAAAGGCCATCAGCGGTCTCCAGCGGGCTTGGGCGCGGCCGCGCGGGCGCGTTCGATGGCCCGCCAGCGGGCGACGTTCGCCTCCTGCTGCTCATAGCTGCTCGAGAAGAGATGCCCGCCCGTGCCGTCGGCGACGAAATAGAGTTCGTCGGTCGTGGGCGGGTCCAGCACGGCGGCCAGCGAGGCCCGGCCGGGGTTGGCGATCGGCCCCGGCGGCAAACCGGCCAGCTGATAGGTGTTGTAGGGGTTGGGGGCGTCAAGCTCCGACTGCAGAAGGCCCCGGCCGAGCGGCAGGCCCCGGCTGACGCCGTAGATGACCGTGGGGTCCGATTGCAGCCGCATGCCGATCCTCAGCCGGTTCAGATAGACGGCGGCGACGCGCGGACGTTCTGAGGCCTTGGCGGTCTCCTTCTCGACGATCGAGGCCAGGGTGACGGCCTCCTGCGGCGTCTTGAAGGGCAGCCCCGCCCGGCGCTTGGCCCAGAGCTGGGCGAGAAGCGCGTCGCGGTCGTCCATCATCCGCTGCAGCACCGAGGCGCGATCCTGGCCCCGGGTGACGTCGTAGGTCTCGGGCAGGATGGCGCCCTCGGTCGGGGTCGGGACCTGGCCGGTCAGCAGCGGCGAGGCATTGAGAATGTCGACCGCCTGCTGGGAGGTGAGACCTTCGGGAATGGTGACCCTGTGGTGGACGATCTCGCCGGCGCGCAGCTTGGCCAGTACCTGTTTCAGCGAAGTGCGCGAGGCGAAGGCGTATTCGCCCGCCTTCAGCCGACGGCCGCCGCCGGTCAGTTGGGCCGCGGCGACGAACATCGGCGCGGAGGGCACGACCTGGGCCTGTTCAAGGGCGGCGGCGATCTCGTTGAGGCCGGCGCCGCGACGGAGCACGACGGTGGTTTCGGCCCCCGACTTAGCGGGCGGGCCGGGCGCGTTGAAAACGAAGGTCGCGACAAGGACGGCGAGCAGGGCCAGGGCGGCGACAGTGAAAAGCCCGCTGAACAGGCCGGCCAGGCACCCCCGCCGATGCCCAGGGGCGCGGCTCAATCGACCTTCGTCAGGATCAGGGCGGCGTTGGTGCCGCCAAAGCCGAAGCTGTTGGACAGGACGGTGTCGATCTTCATCGGCTTGGCCCTGTGGGGCACAAGATCGATAGCGGTCTCATAGGCCGGATCGTCTAGGTTCAGGGTCGGCGGGGCGATCTGGTCGCGCATGGCCAGGACGCAGAAGATGGCTTCGACCGCTCCCGCCGCGCCGAGCAGATGCCCGATCGCCGACTTGGTCGAGGACATGGTCAGGTTCTTGGCGTGATCCCCCACAAGGCGCTCGACGGCGCCCAGCTCGATCCCGTCCGCCATGGTCGAGGTGCCGTGGGCGTTGACGTAGTCGATCTGGTTCGGCTCCATCCCGGCGTCCTTCAACGCCGCCTTCATGGCCCGGAAGCCGCCGTCGCCGTCCTCGGACGGGGCGGTGATGTGATAGGCGTCGCCGGACAGGCCATAGCCCTTCACCTCGGCGTAGATCTTGGCCCCACGCGCCTTGGCGTGTTCGTACTCCTCCAGCACCAGGACGCCCGCGCCCTCGCCCATCACGAAACCGTCGCGGGCCTTGTCGTACGGTCGCGAAGCCTTGGTGGGCTCCTCGTTGCGTTCGGTGGAGACGGCGCGGCAAGCCATGAAGCCGGCGATGCCGACCTTGCAGATGGCGGCCTCGGCGCCGCCGGCGACCATGACGTCGGCGTCGCCGTATTTGATCATCCGGGCCGCATCGCCGATGGCGTGAGCCCCGGTGGCGCAGGCGGTCACGACCGAGTGGTTCGGCCCCTTAAAGCCGTAGCGGATCGAGACGTGGCCCGAGACCAGATTGATCAGGGCCGAGGGGATGAAGAAGGGGCTGATCTTGCGCGGGCCCTTGGCGGCCAGCTCCAGCGCGGTCTCGGAGATGGCGTTCAGCCCGCCTATCCCTGATCCGATGATGACCCCGGTGCGCTCGCGGTCGTCGTCGGTTTCCGGAACCCAGCCCGAATCCCGCACCGCCTCGTCGGCCGCCGCCACCCCGAACAGGATGAAGTCGTCGACCCGGCGCTGTTCCTTGGGCGACATGGCGTCGTCCGCGTTGAAGGCGCCCTCATAGTCCGGACCGCCGCCGCCGCGGCCGTCGACGCGGGGAACCGCGCAGGCGACCTGGCAGGAGTATTCGGTCGGATCGAAGGCGTCGATTCGCCCCGCGCCGGACTGGCCGGCGATGAGACGTTTCCACGTCTGTTCGACCCCCGAAGCGAGGGGGGTGACCAG
>CANJKM010000198.1 GCA_947474805.1 Caulobacterales bacterium
CCGAGGCGTCCGGCTCGGGCGTGCCGGCCCTGAGTAGTTTCACCCGCCGATCCTCGGCGGCCTGGCCCTTGGGCGTCATCGGCGGGTGCGAGCCGTCGAGCTGGCGCAGCTCGCGCTGGAAGCGGGTGGTCCACCAGACGCCGGAGAAGTCGCGCGGGTCGCTCGGCGGCGGGTTCTTGCTCCACTCGGCGATGTCGGCGGCGTCCTGCTTGTCGCGAGCGGCCTGGCGCTCGGGAGTCAGCGGCGGCGGCGGGGCGTCCAGCCAGGGCGGCGCGGGCCGCGGCTGCTGGGCCGCGGCGGTGGACCCGAGCAGCCCGAGGGCCGCGCACAGGCAGGTGATCCTTAGTCGAGACACACCCATCTCCCCGATCTTGCTCTTGTTGGCCCTCGGCCCTGCGGTCGGCGCCCCTCATGCATATAATGGAGCCTTACACGGCGCCAGCCCGCCCGACGCCGTCGACGCATATGATCTGCGGACCGCCCGCGCCCGCCATGCTATGAGCAACCATCACAACCGGTACGGGGCGGCGCGCGGAATGTCTGAGCACCAGCACGCTAACGACGCGACGGATGGGGCCTCTCCTCCCGAAGGCGAAACGACAAGCGAATTCAGCAGCGCCGACTTCCTGTCTCCGGACTCGAAGATAGAGGAGGCGCTCTCGGAGCGCATCAACCTCTATTACGATCAGCCGCTGGAGCTCTTTCCCTACGGCGAGCGCCACACCAAACCAGACCGTTTCCACGTCCTGTTCATGCGCCAGATCGAGGAGCGCTTCCCCGACGACGGCAAGATGCGCCGCGAGGTCGCCGCCTATGGCCGGCTGATGTTCCGCTGGCTGCGGGCCTATATGTTCGGCAAACGTCTCGTGCAGGCGCTCGCCCTGGCGGGGCTCTGGAGTCTGGCGGTCTGGGGACCTGGGCTCCTTAAAGAGGCTCTGGTCGGCGGCGCCGCGCAGACGGCGGGCGCGGGCTTGGCCATGCTCGCCGTCCTGGGCGTCTTCGCCGGCGTCAGCGCGATCGTGTTCACCCAGTACCGTCTGGGCCTGGAGAACCGCTCCTATTCGCTGTCCCGCGGGATCGTGCAGTACACACGGACCCTGCAGAACGACTACACCACCATCCGCGCCCTTCCGGACCAGGCGGAGACCCATTTCCAGAGCGATGGACCGGCGTGGGGCCGCCGCTCGGCCTTCCTCACGCGGTTGATGATGTGGATCGCCGCGCGGATGGAATATCTGGAGAAATACATCCAGGCCGAGATGTGGCGGGTACGTCGCGAGCGCTACTGGATGGATTGGGCGGGGGGGGGGCCTGACCCTGCTTGTCCTGGGATTGTGGATCTGCTGCCTAGCCGTCGCGCCCGCGCCCAGCGGAGCCGTGGTCATGTTCCGCATTCTGCAGGCCCTGGCCTTGACCCTTGGGCTGCTGGTCTCCTGGGCCTCGTTCTTCCGCTGGCGTACGCCGGTGACCCTGGTCCAGACGAAGCTCGATCCGGGCTCCTGGATTCGTTACGCGAGCCTCGACCTTGACGATTCGATCGGCGAACAGGTAAGGCGCGACAAGGAGCGGTTGGTGGAATACCGCAAGCTCACACGCAGCCGGTGACCTGCCGTCCATGGAGACGGTCAATGATCCGCCGCCTCCCAGCGCTCGATCACGCATTGCCAATAGGGCGCGCTTTGACCGTTGATCTCCCAGGCCACTTCGCCGGCAAACGGCAACCAGAGGCCGCCATGCTGGCGATAGTCGGAAAATCGCCCGCGCCAAGGCGTCGGCAGGGTCGGCGCTGTCGCGTTGCGAGGCCGGTCGGAAGCGAAGGCGCCGACGATACGCCCATCGCTATCGAGACTGAGCTCGACCTGGCATGCCGCTTCGCCGGCGCCCGCGCTGAGCGATAGGGTCTAGGCATCGATAACCCCCCAACGTAGGTCGGTATTGTGGATGATCGCGTGAGGGACCCATACGATTTCGGCGAGGTAGCGCATGAGTTCGCCGCGAACGAGCGCGGGTGTGCTTTGAGCGCGGACGATCGGAATGAAACCAAGCGCGACGATATCAAATTGTCCCTCGCCGCCGAGCAGCGCGTCGCGTCCGGAGATCAGGCCGAAAGGGCCGGCGTTCGCCCGCCAGTCGAAATCACAGGCCCGCGTCGAGATGGTCTGCGAGGCCGTGAACCCCAACCAAGTCCGGGACCTGAGGTTCGGTTTCATACGTCCTTTCTGAGTGAGTGCGACGGTCTGCGGATCGCTCTGGGATGTCACGCCGAGGCGGACCGCGAGGTCGTGGACGGCGGCGGGGAGGTGCATGGAATTCCGTTCCTTAACTTCAGACGCTGAAGCCCAGGTCGCGGGGCGGACGGGCGGACGGGCGGATGGGCGGGCCGAGCGCAAATAGGCGAAGGCAAGCAAAGCCACCGGCAGAAAATAGGCGCACCAGCCGAACGAAATAGCGACGCCGATGACGGCGCCTGAAGCTCTCGGCATCGAGCCGAAGACGTTGACGATCGGCAGTGCGAGGCAGACCGGCGCGAAGACGCCATGCGCCAGCGGCATCCATCTCAGCCACCGCCCCACGCGGGTCGCCGTCGAAATCGTCAGGCCGATGAACAGGGTCGACAGCGCCATGAGCGCGTAGCCCAGAAGCTCAAGGGTGAACATGACGCTGCCCAGCTCCTGGTAGGAGAGGACCTGGAGGATGTCCGCCGGCGCGGTTCTATGCAAAACGGTGGTCAGCTGGACGAAGTAGACTGCGGTCGCGAACCCGGCGTAAAGCGTCGCAAAGGCGGCGCCGGCTTTCGCGGCCACGCTGCGGTCGCTCGCCGCCGCCGCTGAAAAGCCGCCGGCCAGAACCACATAGGCCCAGGCGAGGGTCAGGCTCGCGGCATAGGAAGCGTTCTCGTCGCCCACGGTCATGCTCAAAGAGAAGCCGCATACGGCGGCGGCGACCGCGATCGCGGCGGCGGTCGCCAGTCGGCGGTTCAGGGTCACGCGAAGATCACCTCGGCGACCGGTCGCCGCGGCGAATAGGGGAGCAGGGCGCCGTGGCCGAACCGCATCACGACATCGGGGCGCCTACCGGGCAGGCCCACCAGGGCCGCCAGCTCGGGCCTCAACGCTGGCGCTTCGACCGGCTGATTGATGAACGCGTGCTTGAGCCCTAGCGCGGTGGCCTGGAGCGCGAAGCGCTGGCAGGCCCGGCCTACGGCGGCCCAATGAGCCGGGTCTTCCCTGCGGGCGACGAAGACCGCGATCCCGGCTGAAGATCGGATATGGCGCGCATATTTGTCGTTCTCGGACTTCGCCGTGACCAGCTGCTCGAACGCGAGCGCGCCGAGCCAATCGGGAAGCGCCGGGGCGCCGGTCGCGGCGCTGTAGAGACCGTCGCCGGTCCGTAGGGCCTGGCGCGGATTGAAACGGACCCAGGATTTCAGCTCGCTTACGAAGGCGGGATCGGCCAACTGCGCGCTGTTGCCGGCGACAACGAGATCTCGGATCTTGTCCATCATCGGCCGGTTGGTGATCAGGATCAGGTCGACGTCCGGACTCCTCCCCGCCTCGGTCAGGGTTCGCAGGACGGTCCGGCTGACGGCGCGTCCGTCGAATCTTGCTCTGGTGGATTGACGCGCGGGGATGGCGTGGAACAGCGCCGAAGCCTCGCCGGGCGCAGGATGATGGGCGAAGGCGATCGAGCCCGCGCCCGCATCGCCGAACACTGGCTCTCCCTGACGCCCCCGAGCAGCCGCGGCAAGCGCCAGATTTTCCGCTGCGCAGCCCAGGCTGACGAACAGATGATGGTCGTCTGGATCAACCACCGGCGTTCGGCGGGTGAAATCCGGATGGATCGTGATCAGGCCCGGCGCAATCTCAAATCGCCAAGGCTGCGTGTTGTGGCCATTGGGTGCGAGCGTCGCATAGCGGATGAGTTCACTGACTTGGGGGCTGGGCGGCAGAATCGCGCGCATCGCCTTTGCCGCGTCGGCGTAGTCGGACGCCGACCCCATCTGCCTGGCGGCTAATCCTGTCGCGCCAGCGCCCAGCGCCAGCAGGCCCCCGCCGCCAATCAGGATATGCCGCCGGTTCATCGCGCCCCCTAACCTAGCCCTGCCGCAAGCGGGCGCCGGGGACAGAAACCGCAACACCCCCTGGGGAGGCCTCCGGGTCGGCGGCTGCTCAGGGTTTCGGCGCAGGAAAAGGAACCCCCAACGGCGCCTAGGGTTCCGCCGGGCCGAAATTGATCTGCCGAGCCTATTGGAGATCGACCGCGCGGGCGGCGTAGGAGGCTCAGCCCCGAAGGCCGCTCCCGGCCGGCGGGGGTTCGGCCCTCAGGCGCTCGCGGAACTCGTTCAGCCGTTGGCGATAGCCCTCCGCGTCGCCGTATTCCAGAAACTCGTAGTAGCGCCTGTGGGGGTCCGAAACCCTGACGGCGTGCTTGATCGGGCACCAGTATTGCTCGGTGCTGCTGGAGACTTCGCGGACATAGGCGATCAGGCCGTTGGCGTAGGCGCAGAAGCTGCAGTTCAGGCCCTCGATAAGGTTGAGGTAGGAGAGGCGGCCGCGATCCAGGGCGATGTAGTCGCTGCGCTTCACCCGGGGAATCCCGTAAGCCCGGAAGCAGATCTGCTGATAGGCGCTGACCCAGAGGTCGATGAGGGCCAGGGGAACGATCAGGGAATAGATCACCGGCGCGGTCAGGATCGCTCCCGGCGACGACCTTCCGAAGAACTTCACGAGGCCGAGGCGCAGGCGCCGGTGCTCGAGGGCCACGCCTTCCTCGAACTGACCGATCGTCTCCTTAAGTTTCCAGCCAAGCGCCTTGCGGCGGCTTTCGATTTCGCGGTCGAGTTCGCTCTGAAGGCGGATGATCTCGTCGGCGAGTTCGGTCATGCGTTGGGTCATCGGCCGCCTTGGCTCCTCGTCTGCCGGTAACCGAGCGGAGAGAAGCTGGGCTGTTGGACATAGGCCTGTTCTATGTCCCATTCGGGCGCCCGGCCAGCTAAGACGGCGCCGGCCCTATGCGATCCAGATAGACGGACAGATCGGCCACCCAACGGCGCGAGGCGACCATATCCGCGTTGGCGGCCGCCAGCTCCAGGCCCGCGCCGATGTCGGTGATGCCCGGGAATCCGAACCCGCCGCCCGAGCCTCGCAGATTGTGACCAAGGATGGTGACGGCCTCAAAGTCCGTTCGGTCCAGCGCCGCCTGCATGGCGACGACGTTCTGGCGGCAGTTTTCCAGATAGGCGGGAATGCTCTTTGTGAGCCGGGCGCTCGGCTCCCAGGATTTCAGCTCGCCGAGGTTGTCTTGCGCCTGCGATACCAAAGAAACGACCACGGAATAGTCCCGGATCGCCTGCAGCAGAACCTCTTCCTTGATCGGTTTGGTCAGATAGGCGGTGCATCCAGCGGCGAGGCAGGTCTCGCGGTCGCCCTTAAGGGCAGAGGCGGTGAGGGCGATGATCGGTGTTGGGGACCGTCCCTGCGCCCGTTCCCAGGCGCGAATGGTGCGGGTGGCGGTCAGGCCGTCCATCACCGGCATCTGCCGGTCCATCAGGACAAGGTCGTAGCGCTCGGCCTTGAACATCTCGCAGGCGATCGCCCCGTTTTCCGCGACATCGACCAGGTAGGGCGTGCCGTCGAGATAGGCCAAGGTGATGGTGCGGTTGTCGGGCGAGTCCTCGGCCAGGAGGATACGCAAGGCGGGCAGGGGCGTCTCGGACCCCACGCCCACGGGCGCAACCGCCGGCCGGTTTCCGGCGGCCCAGACCTCGAAGGGCACGGCGAAGGCGAAGACGCTGCCCTTGTCGACCTGGCTGGAAACCCAGATTCGGCCGCCCATGAGCTCCACCAGGCGCTTTGAGATCGTCAGCCCGAGCCCGGAGCCGCCAAACCGCCGGGTGGTGGATGAGTCGGCCTGGGTGAACCGCTCGAACACGCGGGCAAGCTTCTCGTTGGGGATGCCGATTCCGGTGTCGGACACCGTGAACCGCAGGGCGGTGGGCACCGAACTGTCTCCATCGGGCTCGACCGTGAGGGAGACCGAGCCGGTCTCGGTGAACTTGATGGCGTTGCCCAAGAGGTTGAG
>CANJKM010000199.1 GCA_947474805.1 Caulobacterales bacterium
TATTCGCGCTGCACTTCGTTGGTGGCGCGGGCGAGGGCGGCGTCGTTGACGGCCTTCAGCTCGTTCTCCGGCGCGGGGGCGAGGCGCAGGTAGTTGAACCAGTGCGGGTAGGCCTGGGCGAACTCCAGCGAGAAGTGGCTGTAGGTGTAACGGGTCGGAACGATGTCGAGCATCAGGGCGTGGCTGATCGCCTTGGGGTGATCCAGGATCAGCCGGTGGGCGACCCGGGCGCCCCGGTCCTGGCCGACGACCGGGAAGCGGTCGAAACCGAAGGACTTCATCACCTCGATCTGGTCGAGCGCCATGGCCCGTTTCGAATAGCCGGCGTGATCGGCCGTTTCGGCGGGCTGAGAGCTGTCGCCATAGCCGCGCAGGTCGGGGCAGATCACCGTGTGGTCGGCCGCGAGCCTGGGCGCGACCAGCCGCCAGGTGACGTGGCTCTGCGGCGCGCCGTGCAGCAGGAGGATCGGCGGGCCTGAGCCACCGATGACGCCGCTGATCTCCGCACCGCTGGTCCGGACCCGGAAGGATTTGAAGCCCGGGAAGAAGCGAGGCTCCGCCTCGGCGGCGAGCGTGGGGCGTGCGGCGAGCGCTCCCGCGGCGGCGGCGGCTTGAAGCAGCAGTCGGCGATCCATCCCGTCCTCCCAGCCCGGTCTGCGCCGGCTTTGGCTAGAATTGCGCGGTGAGGGTGGCCCGCAAAGTGCGCGGCCGCAATGGCGTCGCCTGCGGCGCCTGACCGAAGCTGAAGGGGTTGCCGTAAGCAAATGTATCCGCGCTGGAATTGGTCGGATTGTCCAGGTAGCCGCCCAAGGCCCAGCGGCCGGTCTTCAGCTCCATGAACAGTCGCCCCGTGAGATAGTCGCCGGAAGGCGGCAGCCCCATCCGGTCGAAGGTCACGTGCGACGAGCCGACGTAACCCACCTCGCCGCCCAGCTGGAGCGTTCCGAAACCGGTGATCGGCCGCTCCCACAGCGCGAGGGCGTTGATGCTCGCCCGCGGCGCACCGGGCAGGGCCTCGTTATAGGTCGGTTGGGCGCCGCTCCCCGCTCGGGTCAGGGCCGAGTCGGTCAGCAAGGCGTTAGCCTGGAGCGTCAGCCGCGGGGTGGCCTGGAAGCGGGCCTCGACCTCGAGCCCCAGGCTGCGCCCACGTCCCACATTGTAGGTGAAGGCTAGGCCGTCGCCGTCGAACTGGTCGGTCTGCATGTTTGACCAGATGTCGTAGAAGAGCGCCTCGCGGATCCGCAGCCGGCCGCCCAGCAGGTCGAACTTGCCGCCTATCTCGGCGTTCCAAAGGCTGTCGGGCGAGAACCGCCTTTGGCGCGTGGGCGCGAGGTAGCCGCCGGTGTTGAAGCCGCCCGTTCGATAGCCCTGCGAGCCCAGGATGTAGAAGAGGGCGCCCGAAGGCGGCGAATAGCTAAGGGCGATCTTGGGCGAGAAGCCGGCGTAGATGTGCTCGTCCTCGAACGCCCGCGATTGCCCGCGGCCGAGCGTCGCGATATTCGCGGAGACGACGATGTTCGAGCCCGTGCGGGTTCTGGTTCTGAAGCCGCGTCCGCCGACGGCCAGGGTCCAGTCGCGTGCGAGCGTGTAGGAGAACTCGCCATAGACAGCGAGTTCGCGCCGGCGGTCCAACCGCGTCTCCTGATAGAGCGGGCTGCCGATGTGGGTGACCGGGTTCAGCGCAGTCAGGATCGGCGTCGTCTCTTCGCGACTCTGCAAGACGAACACCCCGGCTAGCCACTGCACCCTGCGCCCGACCGGCGACAGGAAGTTGGCGTCCTGAACCAGCATCCCCGTCCGGCTGGGATCGTCGAACACGCCCACCGTGTCGCCGCTGCTCTCGGCGGACAGGGTTCTTGAGGCGTCATAGCGGCTGGAAAAGGTGTGATGGATGAAGGTGGTTGAGGACTGGAACTTGCCCCAATCGCCGAAGCCTTCGAGCCTGGCGGAAGCCTGGGAGAAGCGGTTGATGTGGCTCTCGGCGATGCGGTTGGCGCGCCAGCGCCGCCAGCGGGCGGTGTTGGGCGTCTGGGTCGCATAGTGGGCGTCGGCCTTGGCGATGGCCTGACGAGCCGCGCCGAGGGTGAGCCGCCAGCTTGGGGCCAAGCGCACGGCCAGGGCGGCTCGGCCCCCGTCTCGATGGGTCTTGTTGGGATAGGATCGGGTCGGGTCTTCGAAATAGCCGCCGCGCAGCTCCGAATAGCCGACCAGCCTCAAAGCCGCCTTGTCGCTGACGATGGGCAGGTTGACCGCACCCTCGAGCAGATGCCCGCCAGAGCCTGAGCGCGTGTCGGACGCCCCGACTCTGAGCATGGCCGAAGTGTCGCCCATGAGCGGCTGGCGGGTGACGATGCGCAGAACGCCGCCGATGGAGCCGCCGCCATAGAGCGCGCCCTGCGGCCCCTTCAGCACCTCGACCCGCTCGATGTCGGCCAGGAAGAGGTTGGGGTCGGGGGCGTTGTAGGTGATGGGAGTCTGGTCGAGATAGGTCCCGACCGCCGACTGAGTGCGCCCCGTGAAGGCTCCGTCCGACAGCCCCCGGATCATGATCTTGTCGCGCCCCATGCCAAGGTTGGTCATGGCGACGCCGGAGAACTGACGCGCGACGTCGCGCTCGTCGCGGCCGCCGATCACCGCGAGCCGGCTGCCAGCGACCAGACTGATGGCGGCCGGGATGCGGCCTTCGGCCAACTTGCGCCGGGTCGCGGTGACCACCACTTCGGACGAATAGACGGCCGGATCCGGCGACGGCGGCTGGCGGTGCGGCGCTGGAGGTGGAATGGCCGCCGCGCGCGCCGGGATGGGGTTTTCGCGGACGATCCGGAAGGCGCCCCCGTCGATAATCTGATAGGCGCAACCGGCGCCGGCGAGCATCCGGCCGAGACCCTCGGGAACCGCGAACTGACCCATCAGGGGCCTTGAGCGGCCCTTGCAGGCGCCGCCGTCGCCGATGGAGACCTCAGCCTGAATCGCGAAATCGATCAGGGCGGCGGCGACCGGTTTGGAGGGTATGGAGAAGGCGCGGGTCGCTGGCGCCGCCAAGGTGGGCGTGGTCAGGCTCAAGACGGCCACACATCCGACCGTGGCCGGCGCCCAATTCATTTCAATCCACGCGTCGCGACGCCCTTGCGGCGTCTTGACTTATAGTAAGCTTTGCCGGGCGGCCATCTGCGGCGACAAATCGTCTTCGGCCTAGGGAGCCTTGCGGCTGAGGGTTACGCCCCCGGAGTCGCTCCGGACGTCGAGGGGCATGAACGCTTCCAGCCGGTCGATCATGGCCTGGCCGTCGGCGATCCGCAGCACGCCAGAGAAGGTCATTTCCTCTGTCCCGGGGCCCAGGCGGACCGGGGTCCCAAGATAGCGGCCAAGGTCGGCCGCCACGTCCTCCAGCGGAGAATCCCGGTAGATCAGCACGCCCTTCCGCCAGCCTGCCGCCGAGCCGGGCTCGACGCGGCGCAGGACGGCGGCCTCTCCTTTGTGCTGTTCAAGCTGATCGCCCGCGGCCAGCCTGTAGTCGGTCCGGTCGCTCTCGGCGGCGCCGACGGCCACGAGGCCCTGGGTGACCGTCACCTGCAGCCGCTCGGGCTGACGCAGCACGTCGAACTCAGTGCCGACCACCTGGATCCGCTTCTCGCCGGCCATGACCACGAAGGGCCGTGTCGAGTCATGCGCGACCGAGAAATTGGCCTCGCCGCTGAACAGTTCCACCCGGCGAAGCCGGCGCTCGAAGGCCACCTTCAGCACCGAGCCGCGGTCGAGCACGACCCGCGAGCCGTCGGCCAAGGCGATGGTGCGGATCTCCTGGGCGGCGGTCCGATAGATCTGGACGGAATCCGGCCGCCCGCGCAGATAGCCGGCGGCTCCGAGGCCGATCACCGCGATCGCCAGGGTCGCCGCGGCGGCGTATCGGAAGGAGAGAGCGGGCTTGCCGGGGCGGCGCAAGCCCATCGGATTGACCTGACCTTGAGGCAGGTGCTCAAAGCCCAACCATACGGACTCCACGGCGTCGTAAGCCGCCCGGTTCTCGGGCGCGGCCTCCAGCCAGGCGGTGAAGTCGATCCATCCGGCCTCTTCGAAGTCCGGGTTCTGCAGGCGGTTGAACCAGGCGATGGCCTGATCGCGCGCGCTATCCGAATAGGCCGCCATCCTATTCATCCACCAGTTGGAGGAGGCGCCGGAACGCTATGGTCATGTGCTTCTCGACCGCGCTGCGCGAAATTCCCAGCCGCTCGGCCGTCTGCGCGTAGCTCAGCCCCTCGAACTTGTGCAGGCGGAAGACCCGGCCGGTCTGGGGCGGCAGGGTGGCGACGGCCGCCACGAGCCGGTCCAGTCTCAGGCGGGCGCCAAGGGCAGTCTCCGCGTTCGGCAGGTCGGCTAAGTCCTCGCGATCCGCGCAGGCGTGATTTACCAGCCGCCAGTCGCCGTCCCGGGTCAGGGCGCGTTGGTTCGCCCGCATCCGATCCAGGGTCAGGTTATGGGCGAGGCGATAGAGATAGGCGCCGGGATTAGCGATGACGCCCGAATTCTCCTGCTCGGCCAGTTTCAGATAAAGATCCTGCATCAGGTCGTCGGCCTCGACCGACGCCGCGCCGAACCGATCCTGGAAGAACCGTTTCAGGGCCTCGCGCCGCTGGAAGTAGGCGTCCAGCAACGGCGAAGACGTCAACCTTCCCAAGGCGCGCACATCTCCGAGCACCGGCCGCGAGCTGGGCCGTATCCTGCCTCTTTCGATCCTAAGCGATCGCGGACCCGCGCGCACGTGCTTTTTGCGCGCGCATTCGGCCCGGCGCGGGGGGTCAGACCGAAGCGGTGAGCACATAGCGCGACAGCCTTGACGGGTTTTGATGGGGACGCAGCCGGTCGATCTTTAGTCCGCGCTCGGCCAGCCGAGGCAGGAGCCGGCTAAGCAGGAGAGGAGCCACTTCCGCGTTCAGCGGGGCGTCCACGTTATAGGGGGTCTCGTGCAGCAGGATGACGCCGCCGCCGAGAAACCGTCGCGCGAGCAGCCGCTCGACTTCCTCGCCGCAGCGGCGCTCTACCGCCGGCAGGCCGCTTTCCTCGCTCGCGATCAGGTGGTCTCGGACCGAATGGCTCCACAGCGCCAGCTGGGCCGAAGAGTCCCAGGCCCGCACCGTGCGGTGGAGCTGGGCATTGCGGGCGCCCGAACCGTAAGGCAGTCGAACGAGGTAGGGCGAGGGCGTCGGCCGGTAGGCCGCCAGCATCGCTTCGGTGCGCGACATCTCCTCGAACAACCGCTCGGGCGCTTCGTGCTGTAGCCGAATATGGCTGTAGCCGTGGGCGAACACCTCATGGCCGGCGGCGACGATCCGCCCGACCAGTTCTGGCGCGCGCTCCACCCGTTCTCCGCTGAGGAAGAAGGTGGCCGGGGCGTCGTATCGGGCCAGGAGCTCCAGCACGCGCGGGGTGGTCTCGGGCGTCGGGCCGTCGTCGAAGGTCAGGGCGACCGCCCGCGTCGTGCGCAGGCGGGCCAGGGTTGGAAGCCAGTCTCCGGGGGAGAAGGTCGGTTGATTCCGAAAGAGCCGCCCCATCAGCCCGCCTGCACGATCGACAGCGGGTGGACTCCGAGCGCGCTGACCGGGAGGCCCCGCCGCGCATCGGCCTGACGGTAGGCGGCGAGCGTCTGCTCCATCTTGGCCTCCTGGCGGAAATTGAACTCGGCGTGGCGCGCGGCGGCCGATCCCATGGTTTCGCGCAGGCGTCGATCCCGGAGCAGGCGTTCGGCGGCGGCGGTGAAAGCGTCGATGTCGTCCAGCGGCGCAAGCAAGCCGGTTCTGCCATGGCTTACGGTCTCGGTCAGAGCGCCGACCGAGAACCCGACCACCGGTCGGCCCCGGGCCGCCGCTTCCGGGCCGACGCGGGTCTGGGCGGTGTGCCGAGAAACCACCGCCGCCACGTCCATGACGTCGAGCAGATCGGGAACATCGGTGCGATGCCCCAGGAAGCGGACGGACTCCGCGACGCCGAGGTCGGCGGCGAGGCCGCGAAGGGCCGCTTCACCAACGGCGCCCGCGTGCTCTGGCGGGCCGCCGACGATCAGGCA
>CANJKM010000200.1 GCA_947474805.1 Caulobacterales bacterium
CCTGGGCGATGGTGGTGGCCGAGAAGGTGTTGGTCTCGCTGATATCGGCCCCGGCGGCGAAATACCGGTCGTGCAGGTCGGAGACGATGTCCGGCCGGGTGACGCAGAGAATGTCGTTATTGCCCTTCAGCTGACCGGGCACACCCTTGAACCGTTCGCCGCGGAAGTCAGCCTCCTTCAGCCCGGCGCGCTGGATCATCACCCCCCAGGCCCCGTCTAGGATCAGGATCCGCTCCCTGGCGGCCTGTCTGAGCGCGTCGATGCGCTCGGCGCGTGTCACTGGGCCAGCTCCAGGGCGTTGACGACGGCCTGGGTCAGGTCGGCCTGGTTCAAGCTGTAGAAGTGGAATTTCTCCACCCCTTCGCGCTTCAGGGCCGCGCAGATGTCGGTGGTGTAGGCGGCCGAGAGCAGGCGATTGCCGAGGAGGTCGCCCTCGACCGCGTGGAACCGGGCCTTCAGCCCGTCCGGCACGGACGCGCCGCAGACATTGGCCATGCGAGCGGCGGCGGCGAAGTCTAGCGGCGGCAGGATCCCAGGGACCAGGGGGATGGTCACGCCCGCGGCGACCGCGGCGTCGCGAAAGCGGAGGAAGGTTCCGGCCTCGAAGAAGAACTGGCTGTAGGCGGAAGAAGCTCCCGCGTCCTGTTTGGCCTTCAGCACGTCGAACTCATGCTGGAGGTTGGGGCTGTCGGGGTGGATCTCAGGGTAGAAGGCCACCCCGATCTCGAAGGGCGCGATCTTGGTGATCGCGGCCGCCAGCTCTGTGGCGTTGGCATAGGCCATGGCGACCGGCGAACCATCCTGGGGTTTGTCGCCGCGAAGCGCGAAAATGCGGCGCACGCCCGCGTCCCAATAATCGGCCAGCACGCCCTCGAGCTGGCCCTCCCCCACGCCGACGCAGGTCAGGTGGGCGGCGGCCGGAACGCCGACGCGGGCCATCATCGTCTTGGCGATATTGGTGGTGCGCTCACGGCTGGATCCGCCCGCGCCGCAGGTCACAGAGACGAAGTCCGGGTTCAGCGATTTCAGCCGATAGAGCGCGGACCAGAGGTTGTTCTCGGCCCGCTCGGACTTGGGCGGGAATATCTCAAGCGTCAGAGCCGGCCCCTGGCGGGCCATGGTCCTGACGCGGGCCTTGGAGGGCGTATCAGTGGTCACAGCGTCTTTCATCCGGCGCATCCTGTTGGCCGGGGATATAAAGATATGTTTATGTCGTTATGCAATCCCCGAGATCGTAATTAGTCTCCGTACGGAACCCAGATCGTCTTCACCTGAACGGCGTGTTTGAGGATGCTCCGCCCCTCAGCGCTGGGCGAAGACCAGTCGGGCGTGCGCCCGAGCCCGGTCCAGGTCCGCTTCATATTGCCGGTCGAGGCGTCTTCCGCCGCCTTGCCCCCCGGCGCCGAGCCGAAGTGCCAGAGCCCCTCGACGCCGTCGTGCTGGGCCAGGACGAGGCCGAGCGCGTCACGGTCGCCAGTCACGATGTTCAACACCCCGCCCGGCACATCGGACGTATCGAGCAGACTGTAGAGCTCGGCGGCGATCATCGGATGCCGCTCGGACGGAACCACCACGGTGCGATTGCCCATGGCGATGGCGGGGGCGACCAGTGAAATCATCGATAGCAAGGGCCGGGGATCGGGGCAGACGATGCCGATCACGCCCAGGGGCTCATGCACCGAGAGCGCCAACTGGCGGCCGACGTTGGGCTGGTGGACCGCGCCTTCGTACTTGTCGGCCCAGGCAGCGTAGGCGAACAGGCGCGAAACGCTCGCCTCGACCTCGCGCTCGGCCTCCCCGCCCTTGAGGCCCGCCTGGTCGCGCAGGGCGGCGGCCAGGGCGGCGGCGCGGCCGTCCATGTTTTCGGCGAGGTAATAGAGCACCTGGGCGCGCAGGTGCGGGCTGGCCTTGCCCCAGCTCTCGGCGGCGACGGCGGCCTCGACCGCGTCGCGGATGTCCTTGCGGTTGCCTTCGCCCACCCGGCCGATCACGGCGCCGTCGGGGCCAAGCACCTCTCGGGTCAGGCCCCCGTCGGGCCGGGTCTGTTTGCCGCCGATGTAGTTCTTAAGCGTGCGGTCGATCCCCTCGGCATGCGCGGCCGGGCCCTTGGCCATGGCGGGGATGACGGCATCCAGGCTCGGCGGTTGCGACCTTGGCTTCAGATAGGCGTCGAGCCCGACCGCGCCGCCCTCGCGGCCAAAGCCGCTCTCGCGGTAGCCGCCGAACGGACAGGCCGCGTCGAACTGGTTGGCGGCGTTGACCCAGACCACACCGCAGCGGAGCTCGGCGGCGAGCTGCAGCGCCCGGTCGATATTCTCGCTCCACACGGCGGCCGCCAAGCCATAGCGCGAATGGTTGGCGAGTTGGGCCGCCTCCTTCAGGGTGCGGAAACTCATCACCGACAGCACCGGCCCAAAGATCTCCTCGGTCCAGGCGACATTGGAGGTCCCAAGGTCGGTGAGCAGGGTCGGCGCGATATAGCTGCCGGTCGCCGGCAGGGCCGAGCTCGGCCGCCATGCGACGGCGCCCTCGGCCTCGGCCTGGGCGACGATCGTCTCGACCCGCTGCTTCTGGATCGGGGCCACCAGGGCGCCCATGTCGATCGACTTGTCGAGCGGGTCGCCGAGCCGGAACTTCTCCAGCCGCGCCTTGATCTTTTCGACCAAGCGGCCCTCGACCCCCTCCTCGACCAGCAGCCGCGAGCCGGCGCAGCAGACCTCGCCCTGGTTGAACCATATGGCGTCGATCAGCCCCTCGACGGCGCCGTCCAGGTCGGCGTCCTCCAGCACGATGAAGGGCGACTTGCCGCCAAGCTCCATGGTCAGGGCCTTGCCGGACCCCGCCGTGCGCTGGCGGATGCGGCGGCCGACGGCGGTCGAGCCGGTGAAGGCGATCTTGGCCACGCCTGGATGGTCGACGAGGGCCTCGCCGGTGGCCCCGTCGCCGGTGACGATATTGACCACGCCCGGGGGCACGCCCGCCTCAAGGCAGAGTTCTGCGAAATAGAGGGCCGAGAGGCTGGTGTGGTCGGCGGGCTTCAGCACCACCGTGTTCCCGCAGGCGAGCGCCGGCGCGATCTTCCAGGCCAGCATCAGGAAGGGAAAGTTCCAGGGGATGACCTGGCCGACGACGCCCAAAGGCTCCTGGTCGGGATGGGTTTGATCCAAGAGCTGAGCCCAGCCGGCGTGGTGGTAGAAGTGGCGGGCGGCCAGCGGGATGTCGACGTCGCGGCTTTCGCGGATCGGCTTGCCGTTGTCGAGCGTCTCCAGGACGGCCAGGAAGCGGCTCTGCTTCTGGATCAGCCGCGCCAGGGCGTAGAGCACCCGCGCCCGGCCATGGCACGAGGTCTGGCTCCAGGCCGGAAGGGCGGCGGCGGCGGCTTTCACCGCCTTGTCGATGTCGGCGGCGGAGCCCTGTGCGATCGTGGCCAGGGGTTCGTCGGTCGCCGGATTCAGGGCCGGCAGGCTACCTGCCGTCTTCACCCACTCGCCGCCGATGAACAGGCCAAAGCCCTTCGCCTTGGATTTCAGCCAGGCGCGCACAGCGCCGGAGTCTTCGGGCGCGGGTCCCCAGTCGGGGTTGGCGTAGAGGTCTGCGACCAGGCTCATTCTCTATCCCAGCGCGTGGCGGTGGACGGCCGAATAGCGGCCGGTGACGAAATGCTCGAGCTGGCGCTCGATATCGGCGAGAAGAGCCGAGGCGCCGAAGCGGAAAAGGTCGGGGCCCACCCACTCATTGCCCAATTCCTCCTTCATCATCGCCAGCCAGTTCAATGATACCTTGGCTGAGCGGATGCCGCCCGCCGGCTTGAACCCGACCTTGCAGCCGGTCCGGTCTTGGTAGTCGCGGATCATCCGGGCCATCACCAGCCCGACCGGCAGGGTGGCGTTGACCGCCTCCATCCCCGTCGAGGTCTTGATGAAATCGGCGCCGGCCATCATCGCCGCCATCGAGGCCTGGGCGACCTTGCGCATCGAGCCGAGCTCACCCGTGGCCAGGATCGCCTTCATATGGGCGTCGCCGCAGGCGGCCCGGAAAGCCTGCACCTCCTCGTAAAGCGCCCGCCAGTCGCCGGTCAGCACGTGGCGGCGCGAGATGACGATATCGATCTCGCGAGCCCCCGCTGCGACGGACTCCCCGATCTCCATGAGGCGCAGGCGGAAGGGCGAGAGGCCGGCGGGAAACCCGGTCGAAACCGCCGCGACAGGAATGCCGGTCCCTTCCAGCGCCTTGACCGCCGTCTCCACCATCTCGTGATAGACGCAGACCGCGCCGGTGGTGATGCCCAGATGCTCGACGCCCAGCGCCTCAAGGATATCGAGCCGCACCGGACTGCGCGCCTTGGCGCAGAGGCGGCGGACACGGCCGGGCGTGTCGTCGCCCGCGAGCGTCGTCAGGTCAATGCAGGCGATGGCGCGCAGCAGCCAGGCGGCCTGATGCGCCTTCTTCCAGGAGCGCCGGCCGCCCATCTGCTCGACCCGCCGCTCGGCGGCCGAGAGGTTGACGTGAATGGCGTCGATCCAGTCCGGCTCGAAGGCCATGCCCGGATTGCGGTGCGGGGTTTCGGCCGCGGGGCGCAGAGGGTGGACGTTCACAGGAAGGCCTTTCCCGAGGTGAGCGGCGGCAGGCCCAGATGCTTGGCCATCGTCTGCCCGATATCGGCGAAACTGTCCCTCGCTCCGATAGGCGCCGGATGGATGTCGGGGCCGAAGGCGATCACGGGAACATGCTCGCGAGTGTGGTCCGAGCCCGGCCAAGTCGGGTCGCAGCCGTGGTCTGCCGAGAGGATGATGAGGTCGCCCGGGCGCAGCATCTTCTCGAGCTCGGGGATGAAGCCGTCGAACTGTTCGAGCGCTCCTGCGTAGCCCGCCACGTCGCGACGGTGGCCGTAGAGGGTGTCGAAGTCATTGAAGTTGGCCACGATCAGCGCGCCGTCCGGAGCCGATGAGATTTGCTCGGCAAGCCCCCTTAATACAGAAGGATTTTCTCCCGCATTGATCTTAGAATTCACACCCTGATGAGCGAAAATGTCGGACACCTTGCCGATGGCGACCGTCTCACGCCCGGCCGCTAGGGCGGTCTCCAACAGGGTCGGGATGTGGGGCGGGGTCGCGTAATCGCGGCGGTTGGTGGTGCGCTTGAACGACCCCCTGCCTTCGCCCAGGAAGGGCCGGGCGATCACCCTCCCGACCTTGTAGGGATCGACGAGACGCCGCGCGATCTCCGAGAGCGCGTAGAGCCGCTCCAGACCAAAGTGGGTCTCGTGGGCGGCGATCTGGAAGACGCTGTCGGCGGAGGTGTAGACGATGGGCCGGCCGGTCCTGATGTGCTCTTCGCCAAGTTCGTCGATGATGGTGGTGCCCGAGGCGTGGCGGTTTCCGATCACGCCCGGAAGGCCCGCCTCCGCCGTCAGGGCCGCCAGCAGTTCGGGCGGGAAGCTCGCCTCGGTCGGGAAATACCCCCAGTCGAAATCGACCGGCGCCCCGAGCATTTCCCAGTGACCGCTCGGCGTGTCCTTGCCGCGCGACACCTCGCGGGCGAACCCCCAGCAGGCCGAGACATGCGACGGCCGATCCAGCGGCAGGGCGTGCCCGCGCGAGGCCTCCGCCGCCAGCCCCAGCCCGAGTCTGGCCAGATTCGGAATGTGCAGCGGGCCCCGCCGCAGCCCCGCACGATCCGCTTGGCCGCGCGCGCAGGCCTCGACCACATGGCCGAAGGTGTCGGCGCCCGTGTCGGCGCCGGCGTCGGCGGCCGAGCCGACGCCCAGCGAGTCCAGAACACAGAGGATGGCGCGCATTCGGAGAGAGCTTCCTTTGCGCTCATCCTACAGGCGCTAGGGGTGCGTCTCCAACTTGTTGCTTGACCGCCCCTCAACCTTCGGCGGAGGCTGACCGGTCCTGAGGGGCGGAGTGCGGATAAATTGGCGTTGAGACCCGAGACGGCCACCGGCGGCGGTCTGACCGCGGACCAGATCGAGGCGAACTTCGCCGAC
>CANJKM010000201.1 GCA_947474805.1 Caulobacterales bacterium
GGGTCCTCGCGGCGCTTCTCCATCAGCGCCGACACGAGCAGATCCCCGAAGGCGTAAGCGTAGACATAGAAGGGGGCGTGCACGAAGTGGCTGATATAGGCCCAGTAGTGCTCATAGCCGCGGTTGAGGGTCACCGCCGGCCCGAGGCTCTCGGCCTGCACTTCAAGCCACAGGCCGCCGATCTGCTCTGGAGACAATTCGCCGTGCAGCCGCGCGGCGTGGAAACGCGTCTCGAACCGGTGGAAGGCGATCTGGCGGACGACGGTGTTGAGCCCATCCTCGATCTTGCCGGCCAGGAGAGCGCGGCGGGTGGTCTTGTCGCTCTCGGCCAGCAGCCGCTCGAACACCAGGCCCTCGCCGAAGATGGAGGCGGTCTCGGCCAGGGTCAGCGGCGTGTCGGACAGGATGGTGCCGAGCGGGCTCGCCAGGGTCTGGTGGACGGCGTGGCCCAGTTCGTGGGCCAGGGTCAGGACGTCGCGCCGCTCGCCCATGAAGTTCATGAAGACGTAGGGGTGACGGTCGGCCGTGACCGGATGGCTGTAGGCGCCCGACGACTTGCCAGGGCGGGGACGGGCGTCGATCCAGGGCTGGTCGAAAAACCGCCTCGCGCGCTCGGCGAAACCGGGGGCCAGGGCGTGGAAACTATCCAGCACCATGGTTTTGGCCTGGTCCCAGTCGTAGCGGCGGGGCGGGGCCTGATCGAGCGGGGCGTTGCGGTCCCAGTAGTCGAGTGCGGGCTTGCCCAGGGCCTTGGCCTTCAGGGCGTAGTAGCGGTGCGACAGGCGCGGGAAGCTCTCGACCACGGCGGCCTCAAGGGCGTTGACCGCCTCGGCGTCGACCTCGTTGGCGAGGTGGCGCGGCTCGGCCGGGTTGGGGTAGCGGCGCCAGCGGTCCTCGACCTGTTTTTCGAAGGCCAGGGTGTTGAGGCACAGCGCCAGGGTCGAGGTGCGCTCGTCGAGCGCCTTGGCCAGGGCTTCGGCCGCCTGCTTGCGGTTGGCCGGGTCCGGATCGGACAGCCGGTTCAGGGTCTCGGGCAGGGTCAGCTTGTCCTTGCCGACCTTGGCGGTGAGCTTGGCCAGGGTCTCGTCATAGAGACGCGACCAGTTGGCGACGGCGGGCTGGCGGTCCAGCAGCAGACGCTCCAGGTCGGGCGACAGCTCGTGCGGGCGGGAGAGGCGCACCCGGCGGACCCAGGGGCGCCATTTGGCGGCTCCGGCGTTGGCCTTGAAGGCGGCCTCGATCTCCCAGTCCTCCAGCTGGTTCAGCTCCAGCGTCAGGAAAGGAGCGTCGGCGGCGACGGCGGCCTGGCGGGCGCGCAGGTCGGCCTCGAACTTAGCCCAGGCCGGATCGTCGCGGGCGGTTGACGCGGCGAGGCCCGCATAGGCTCCGGTCGCGCCCAAGAGATTGGCGGCCTTCTCATAAAGACCGATGCCGCCGTCGAGCAGCAGGCCCAGACGGTCGGCCTGTCCGCGGGCGGCGACGAACTGTCCCTTCAGCTTGGCGAGCTCGAGATTGGCCTGGTGGGCCGCCTCCATATCCTCTTCCAGGCGAGGGTCTTCGCGGCCGGAGTAAAGGTCGTTCAGCGACCACTCGGGCAGATCGTCGGTGGGGATGGGCGGGGGAGCGGCGTGAACGGTCATCGCCGGGGGTATGAACCTTCCGCCCCGGCGTCGGCAAGCGCGATCCGGCCACACATCGCTCGACAAAATTCAAAAAGCGCAGCCTTTCGAGCGCGAACGGCCCTGGCGCGCATAAACCGAACCTTCATTCGCTCTCCTGCATAACGTCCCGGAATGGGGCAGGCAGAACGGCCGCTCCCTACGCGAAAGTGTTGGAGAACCATGGCCAAGACGGTCCTCATCGTCGATGACGATCCCACCCAGCGCCGCCTGATCGGCGCGGTCCTGGAGCGCGAAGGCTTCGCGGTGGTCTCCGCCGAGAACGGCGGCGACTGCCTTGAGAAGTTCGCCGCCGGCATGACCGCCGATGTGGCGATCCTGGATCTGGTCATGCCCGGCATGGGCGGGCTGGAGGTGCTGGCCGAGATGCGCCGGCGGGGGCTGACCCTGCCCGTGATCGTCCTGACCGCCACCGGCGGGGTCGAGACCGTGGTCCAGGCCATGCAGGCCGGGGCGCAGGACTTCTTCGTCAAACCGGCCTCGCCCGACCGCATCCTGGTGGGCGTGAGGAACGCCCTGCAGATGGGCGGCCTGGTGGCCGAGGTCGACCGGCTGAAGAAACACACGGCTAACAAGACGAGCTTCGCCGATCTGGTGGGGACGTCTCCGGCCATGCGGATGGTCAAGTCGCTCGGCGAGCGGGCCGCGGCCTCGAACATTCCGATCCTGATCCTGGGCGAAAGCGGCGTCGGCAAGGAGGTCATGGCCCGCGCAGTGCACGGCGCCTCCGAGCGTTCGGGCCGGCCCTTCGTGGCGGTCAACTGCGGCGCCCTGCCAGAGAACCTCGTCGAAAGCATCCTGTTCGGCCACGAGAAGGGCGCCTTCACCGGCGCCACGGCCCAGCATCTCGGTAAGTTCCAGGAGGCCCAGGGCGGAACCCTGTTCCTCGACGAGATCGGCGAGCTGCCGCTCGACATGCAGGTCAAGCTCCTGCGCGCCCTGCAGGAAAAAGAGGTCGACCCGGTCGGCGCCAAGCGGCCGGTCAAGGTCGATGTGCGGATCGTCGCCGCAACCAACCGCGACCTGCTGGCCCGGGTTCAGTCCGGCCACTTCCGCGAGGATCTCTATTACCGCCTGAACGTCTTCCCCATTGAGGCCCCGGCCCTGCGCGAACGGCGCGAGGACGTGCCGGCCCTGGTCGACTGCTTCATCCGTCGCTTCAACATCGAAGAGGGCAAGCGGGTGGTGGCGCCGACGCCCGAGGCCCTGGCCCTGCTGCAGGGCTATGACTGGCCCGGCAACGTCCGCCAGTTGGAGAACACCGTCTATCGGGCCATTGTGCTCGCCGACGGGCCTTATCTTCAGCCGCACGACTTCCCGGCCATCTCCGGCCTGCACCCGACCGCGCCGCTCGCCTCGGACATCGTGATGGAAGGCGCGGGCCTGCCGACGGTTGCGCAAGCGGTCGCCTCGCCCGGCGACAGCCCGGTGCGGGTGCTGGACGAGAAGGGGCATCTGCGCACCCTCGATTCGATCGAGCGCGACCTGATCCAGCTGGCGATCGAGACCTATAGTGGCCGGATGAGCGAGATCGCCCGGCGCCTCGGGATCGGCCGCTCCACGCTCTACCGCAAGGTGCGCGAGCAGGGTCTGGACGTGGGGCTGGAAGCCGAGGCGGGCTAAGCGCTCCCCTGAATTTTCCGGCGAAGGCCGGGACCCAGCTTCGGTAGACCTGCAGGATTATGGTGGCGTACCTGGACCCCGGCCTTCGCCGGGGAACTCGGACTTTATGATCCCAGCGCCCGCATCGCCGCCAGCCGCCCGAAATCGAGCAACAGAGCCTTCCTCCTCGCGGGCGCAAGCGGCGTCCGTTCGGGTTCGATCATGACCGCGCCGCCGAAGCCGTCGCAGACCATCAGCCCGACGCCTTCGCACAGATGTTCCTGCGGAAACTCAGGCGAGACCGCGAAATAGAAGGCGTCGCAGTAGGGGCCGTACTCCGACCATTTGGCGTCGCAGCGGTAGTCCTCGAGGCTGGACTTCACCTCGACGATGACGATCTCGCCGCGGGGGCCGAGCCCCATCAGGTCGGCGCGTCGGCCGTGGGGCAGGGTCACCTCGGCCAGGGGCGCATAGCCCAGCCCGACCAACAGCCGCGCGGCTCCTCTGGTGACGGCCTGGGTGGTCTCGGGCCGCGAGATGACGATGGTGACGTCCATGTCCGGCAGAATGTTCATCCTTCGTTCGACAGGCAAGGGCGGCCGTGGGTCTTTTTGCGTCTTGGCGCGTTATGGGGCCTCGCCGGCCGAATGATTCGGGCGCCGGCGATTGAGAGAGGCGCGTGCTCTTCCCCCTCTGGCGGAGCCGCGACATGCCCCAATTTCATTTCGACGTGACCGACGGGACCTTCATACCCGACCTTGAGGGTGTCGAACTCGCCGACATCCCCGCCGCCCGCGCCCACGCCGTCCTGCGGATGCACAATCTTCTGGCCGGCCACACCGAGGCCTTCTGGATGGGAGAGGAATGGCTGATCGAGGTCCGCGACGATTGCGGCCTCCTGCTGTTCACGGTCGCCTTCCGGGCCACCGAAACACCGGTCGCCAAACGGAGCCGCCCCGCGACCCAGGTCGGGCGATGAGACGCGCGCGCGCCTGATCGGCGATCAGGGTTTGCCAAAGGCGAGCCGAGGCGGTTTGACTGGCGCAATCGCCCATGGGGAATCACGACGATGAAAATCGCGCTCGCCTTCGCCGGACTGCTTCTCGCCATGCCCGCCTTGGCCGCCCCGGCCCAGCGTCTGCCCAACATCCCGGCCGCTTCGCTAACCGCCGACCACAAGCAGGCCCTGGCCGACTATAGGGCCGCCCGAGGGGTGGAGCTGACCCAGGGGCCCTTCATGCCTATGCTCTACAGCCCCGGCGCCCTCGCCGCAGCGAGGGCGGCGGGCGACTATTTCCGCTTCAAGCCCTCGGTCGGACCCAAGCTGACCGAATTCATCGCCCTGCTGGTGGCCCGCGAATGGAGCGCCGACTATGAATGGTCGGCCCATGCCGGTGAGGCGGCCAAGTACGACATCACCCCGGCCATGATCGAGGCCATGCGGGTCGGCCGGCGGCCGGACGCCATGAGCGCCGACCAGACCCTCGCCTACGACTTCGTGGCCGAGCTCCACCACAACAAACAGGTCTCGGACGTCACCTTTGAGAAGGCCCGCGCCCGTTTCGGCGAGAAGGGGGTCGTCGATATCACCGGCATCGTCGGCTACTACACGCTTCTGGCCATGCAGCTGAACGTCGCTCACACCCCGCCTTCTGGGCCGATACCGCGGTTGCCGCGGCTTCCCTAGCTAGGGCTTCTTGGCCTCGACCGCCCGCTCCATCCGGCGGTCGGGGATCAGCCACATGGCGGCGACCAGAACGTAGAGGCCGCCCGACAACCAGGGGCTGACAAAGGCCGAGGCGATCCCGGCCGCGTAGAGGAAAGGCGAGGCCTTGCCCTTGAAGTCCCTGCCGATGGCGCGGGCGAAGTCGCTGTCCTGGCCCAGCATCCGGATCACCAGGGTCTGCATGATGTACCAGGCGATGGCCGGCATCAGCAGCGAGACGCCATAGACGGCCATGGGAACCGGGGCGAAATGGTTCTCGCCCATCCAGGCGGTGGCGAAGGGCACCAGCGACAGCCAGAAGAGAAGGTGGATGTTGGCCCAGAGGACGGCGCCGTTCACCCGCCGCGCCAGCTGGAAAAAGTGGTGGTGGTTGTTCCAGTAGATGCCCAGATAGATGAAGCTCAGCACATAGCTAATGAAGATCGGCCCCATCTGCATCAGGGCTTGCAGGGTTGGCTCGTGCGGGACCTTCAGCTCCAGCACCATGATGGTGATGATGATGGCGATCACCGCGTCCACGAAGGCCGCGAGCCGTTCCTTCTCCATATCCGTTCCCCCAGAGCCTGCGACGGACTGTAACGGAGGCTGCGCTGGCGCAAAGGCGCCCCTTGCACCCCGCGCTACATCTCCCATATCGGCTTCAACGTTCGACCGCGGGGCTGTGGCCGGACATTTGTGAACCATCCGGGAACGGGCGGGCCGGGGCGCTTTGAGCAAAGGCCGCCGGCGGGTTTTCGCCAGTTCGTTCGCCGATCTAGAGGAGTGGGACTACGAGATGAGCAAGATCATCGGTATCGACCTTGGCACCACCAATTCGTGCGTCGCCATCATGGACGGCAAGACGCCCAAGGTGATCGAGAACGCGGAAGGCGTGCGCACCACCCCCTCGGTGGTCGGCATCCAGGAAGACGGCGAGCGTATGGTCGGGCAGCCGGCCAAGCGCCAGGCGGTCACCAACCCTGCCAACACCTTCTTCGCCATCAA
>CANJKM010000202.1 GCA_947474805.1 Caulobacterales bacterium
GAACATGCCGCCGACCCAAGTCAGGGGCCGTTGGTTCGGATCCGAAGCGAAGCGAAGCTCTTCCTGGACGACGTTACGCCGGCTGGAAGCGGTGAACAGGCCGGGATAGTCCGGCTTGGCCGCCCACAACGGGAAGCTGCCAGTCGCGCCGACGTTGCCGGTGTTGACCGTCGTGGCGAAGGTGCCGTTGGGGTTGACGCTCGCGTAAACCGGTTGTCCGGCCGCGTTGAACACCGTGACGCCCTGCCCCGCGGACGGGTTGGTCAGGTTGGTGTTGACCATCGGGGCGCCGATGTAAGTCTGCCGTTGGGTCTGGTCTTCACCGCCGGCAGCGACGTTCTTGGAGATGTCGTGAACGAAGGAGGTGATCGACTTCACGGTCATGTGGTCGAAGTTGTAGTTCAGGACCAGCGATTGGGTCTCAAACTGGGTCGAGGAAGGCTGGAGCGCCTGGTCGGTCGTCCGATAGTTGATGTCCCGGGCCTGCGGGAATGGCCCGTAGGTCGCGCCCTGACGGACGAAGAAGCCCGGCGTATTGGCCGCGTTGGATGTGGCGCAGTTGACGTTGCCGGGCGAGAAGGCGGCGGCGACGCGAGTATCCTGGCCGAGTGGGATGTTCGGGTCGTACTGGACCAGAGGCGCCTGGCGGGTGCCGCCAAGACAGACTGTCGGGGTGGTGAAGGTCTCGCTCGCCGACGCCCGGGAGCCGTCCTGCTTTCCCGAATAGACATCGGTCGTTTGGCTGGAACCGCCCTCGGTCGTGGTCCTGCCGGCGTAGGCGGTCAGCATGGCGCTGGCGCGGTCGTTGATCTGCCAGAGCAACTTGCCGGTGATGGCCTTTTCGATGACGGCGTTGGCGTCCTTCTTGATCAGCGTCACACCCGGCTGAGCGTAGCCTGCGGGATTGACGCCGGCGGTCGCGCTGACCGCGCCATAGGGCGCATAGGAGTCCACGTATCCGGGGGTCTTGCGCTGGGTGACCGAAAGGCGGAAGCCCAGCTTGTCCTTGATGATCGGGCCGCCCATTGCCGCGCCGAACTGATAGCCGGTCTCGCCGAGCTTGATCTTGCTGCCTTCAGCCCGGGCCTGACCGGAGTAGGTCGTCAAGCTCGGGTTCGGGGTGATGAAGCGAACCGTGCCGCCTTGCGAGGAACCGCCGTAGAGCGTGCCTTGCGGACCCTTCAGCACTTCCACGCGCTCCAGGTCGAACAGGACCGGGGTCGGGGCGCCGTTGTTCTGGTTCACGCCGTTGTTGGCGCGCTTGGCCAGGTTGGTGTCGTCCAGATAAGTGCCGGTGGTGGCCGAGCCCGTGCCGCCGACGATCCCGCGGATCGAGAAGGTCATGACGCCGGGCGAGGCGCCGTTGTTCTGGGTGACGTTCAGACCCGGCACGAGGCGGATGATGTCCGCCGCGTTCTTGATGCCCTGCTGGTCCAAAGTTTCCTGGCTGAAGGCGGCGATCGACAGCGGCACCTTGTTGACAGTGCTGGTCTGACGGCTGGCCGTGACGACCAGTTCTTCCAGTTGGCCGGCCGCCGGGGCCGTCGCGACCGCCTGAGCGAAGGCGCTCGGCGCCAGCATCAGCGTGCTGAGCGAAGCGCTCGCAAGCAGTAGCCGGTGAAAACCATTTTGAGACATAGATGCTCCCCATATTTGCTTTTTAAGCGTAATTTTATAACTTATGCATAGTTACTTAACGAATATATATGGCATCCTTACATATCCGCGTTCAACGTGCGCTCCCTACTTAGTTCATGCGTCGGAGAAGTTCGCCAGCACGTATAGGCAAGACCTTACCTTTGTAGCGGCGCTGACACATCCAAGGCCCATCGCCCAAGCGGCTTGATTAGATAGCTTACATATCAATGCTAAAGCGCCGTTTGGCCAAGACAACTTCGTTGCCGCAACGCAACATAGCGGGCCCGAAGCGGACGCCGCACGTCACTGCGGCGCCCCCCAACCCAAACCTGCTCTACCGCTGCAAGTTGCGCGGGGCGGTGGTCTTCAGCCGCTCGGCGCAAACCTCTTCCGGGATCAGATAGCCCGGCCGCTTCTGGTACTGGGCTACAGCCGTCCAGGGCTTGCTGAACGTGCCGGCGTCCTCGATCGTGAAGCGCGCCTCGAGCGTGTTCCCGCCGTCGAGCAGCCGGTAAGTCTCGCCGACCTTCAGCGCCGTGGTGTGCGGCAGGCCGGAATCGTCGAGCAGGGTGCCCGCGCGGAAGCCGGAGGACTGGACCTTGAGCGTGTCCCCCTCCCACTGGCCGACCGAATAGCCATCGTACATCAGCTCGGGATCGGTCGGCAGCGCCTCGCCTAGATAGACGCGGCGCGGCAGCCGGTTTTCCTGGTGCACAAAGAAGACCGTCTTGTCGCGCTGGATGATCTCGAACGGCTTGTCGATCAGCATCAGCCGCGGCAGGCCGGGCGGCAGGCAGGCGACCTTGAACTCGTCGAATTCGAAGTCGCCCTCGGCGGCCATGGCCTTGTTCTTGTCGTAGGCGGCCTTGCCCTTGCGGTTCAGCGGAACTTCGCCGCCGCCCTCGGGCTTCAGGGTCGGGCTATAGCCCTTGATGCTCCAGATCCCCGACAGGTTGACCGGGGCGGGAGCGCTGATCGCGGCGACCGGCAGGGCGGCCAGCAGAATGGCGGCGGCGACAACGGAGCGGTTCATCGGGCCACCGTGACGCCGTCGACCGGCGCGTTGCGGTTGTTTTCTTCGCAGACGTACTCCATCGGCCGGATGTCCGGCCGCCAGTAATAGTAGCGGGTGTAGCTGTAGGGCTTCTCGAGGGTGACCGGGTCGTCGATAGTCATGACCAGCTCGATCCGCTTGCCGCCGTCCACCTTGCGGTAACGCTCGGTGGTGCGAAGGCTGGTCGACTTGGATGTGCCCTCGTCGTCGATGGTGGTGCGGGCGTTGATCCGCGTGGTCTCGACCACCAGGGTGTCGCCCTCCCAGTGGCCGTTGGACCAGCCGAGCCAGCTGATCGGCCAGTCGGCCGGGGCGGACTTGTTGATGTAGATGCGGCGCAGATTGTGGGCCACCTCGTGCAGGAAGGTCACCTGCTCGGGGGTCTGCACGATCTCGATGGGATAGGGGCTCTCCATGATCCGCGGCATGCCGTGGGGGAAGCATTGGCTGGCCGCGTCAGCCTCGGGCTTGCCCTCGTTCTTCTGCCGAATTCGCTTCTGCAGCAGATCCACATATTCCGGCTTCAACGGGGCCATCGCATAGAGGCCCGGGCCGAGCATGTATTGGTAGCCGCCGATCCACCACACGCCCTCGAAATTGCGCGGGTCGGGATTGGGAGCCGCAGAGCCCTCGGGAGCCCAGTTCTCGACCACGCGGCTAGCGTAGAGCTGCAGCGTCGGATCGCTGCTGCCGTTGAGGTTCGGAGGCCCCTGCTGCGCCGCCTGAGTCTGGCCGGCAAGGGCCAGAATTAGCGTCAAGGCGGTCGACGCCGGCGCGATCACGGGCAACCGCCCGCGCCGGGAATTGAATTTGGGCATTGGCCTCCCCGTCCATTTTCTCGCACGCAGAAACAACCACGCGCGGCCGAGGCTTCGCGCCCCGATGCTGGAGGCGACGCTAGACCGCCAAGGCGCTTGGCGTCCAATCGCTTTTCGCATCTCGGGTATGCCTTATTGACAACGGCGCGCGGGAGTTGCGCTTTAGAGGCCCGAGGGCCGATGCTGACGGATCTCCGGGTGCGCAAAATCAAACATAGCCCATAGCGCACGGAGCCCAACGGAGGAGATCCATGGCGCGTTACCTAGATCAACGCCTAAAGATGCGCCACTTTAGAGTAATCGCTGCGATCAGCAGTCACGCCAGCTTGTTAAATGCATCGAATGCATTGCGCCTGACCCAGCCAGCTCTATCGCGGAGCCTTCAGGAAATCGAAGATATTCTGGGTGTTAAACTCTACGATCGGCATTCGAAGGGCGTGAGGGAAACCCGCTATGGGGTCGCCTTGAACGAGTCGGCCAAGATCATCCTGGCCGAGTTGAGCCGGCTCGATAACGCGCTCGATCGCCTGACCCAGGACTCCAGCATCATGGTCACGGTGGGCGCCCTGCCCGTCGCCGCCGTAGGCGTTATGCCCGGGGTGATCGCGCGCCTGAATGACGAACATGACGAACTTCGCGTGCGCCTTGTTCAGGGCATGACCGATGAGCTGATCCCCAATCTGAGCGCCGGCCGGCTCGATCTGATCGTCGGACGGCTCTACGAGCCCGCGATCCCGGACGGCCTGATACGCGAAACCCTCTATTACGAACCCATCTGGCTCATGGCCCGGCCGGACAATCCGATCTTCGAGGGCGAGGGCCCGACGCTGGAGCGCCTCGCAGCCTGCAAGCTGGCGCTCCCCACGGTCAACTCCCTGCTGGGCCAGGAGATCGATGAGCTGCTGATCCAGATGGGGTTCGAGCCGTCCTCGCCGATCCGCTCGTCCTCGCTCGGGTTCATCCGGGAAATGATGCAGTCGAGCGAGGTGGTTTCGATTATGCCCCGGCTGATGCTCGCGGGTGACTTGCTGCGGGGGTCGATCCGGGTCTGCCCCCTGCCTATTCCCACGCCGAGCCGGCCGGCCGGGATCATCTACCGCAATGACACGCCCCTGCCTCCGTCGGCGCAAGTCCTTATTCAGGCTCTGAAAACCTATGTCGCCGCCGCCCTCGGCGACCCTCTGGCGGCATAGCGCCTAGCGGGAAACGCATACGACGGGGGCGCCCCGGACTTGTAAGGATTGCTCAAAGCGCGGCGCCAAGCCGCCGCCTTTGAGTGCGAGGGTTTATGGCCTTGAGACATAGCTCCGGAGGAAGGCCGCGGCTCCAGCCTATCGGAACCGCCCGCGCCCCGGAGCTCCGCGCCAATGGCTGAGCGCACCAGCGTCGTTCTGATTTCCGGCCTGCTTTGCGACGGCGAGATCTGGGCCGAGCAGGAAAGGGCGCTAAGCGCCCGCTACGATGTCCTCACCCTAGGTTTCATGCGCTTTTCCACTATCGAGGCGATGGCGGAGGAAGTGCTGCGCGTGGCCCCCCCTCGCTTCTCTGTCGCAGGCCATTCCATGGGCGGCCGGGTCGCTTTGGAGATTGTCCGCCGAGCCCCGGAGCGGGTGCAGGGGCTGGCCCTGATCGATACCGGCTTCTCCAGCGCGCGGCCGGGCGAGGAGACCGGGCGCTACGCCCTCGTCACACTGGCCGAAGAACAGGGCATGACGGCCCTGGCGGCGGCATGGCTGCCGCCCATGGTGTCGGCCCGCCGGACAAGCGATTGCGAGCTGATCCAGCGCCTGACGAGGATGGTCGAACGGGCCGACTTCGATCTCTTCCGGGGGCAGATCCATGCGCTGCTCAAACGCCCCAACGCCGAGCCGATGCTGGGCGCCATCGACTGCCCGACCTGCGTGATCGTGGGCCGCGACGACAGCTGGAGTCCCGTGGAGCAGCACCGCGCCATGGCCGCGCAAATCCCGGCCGCGACCTTGGACATCATCGAGGACTGCGGCCACATGTCTCTGGTCGAACAGCCCAAGGTGATAAACTTCATCTTGATGAGTTGGATGGAACGTCCCATGACCACTATGAAGCTCGATCACAGCTCCACGAGGTAACAGCTTCGTTCCGCCTTCTCAGCCCTCACGCGGCGACAGCAGCCGCGGCAATCAGAAAATCAAATAGAGGAAGCCCATGAAATTCAAACTCATCGCCGTCGCCGCCATCACCGCCTGCGGCCTCTCCACCTCGGCCTCGGCCCACCACTCCTTCGCCATGTTCGACAGCTCCAAGTCGGTGACGCTGGTCGGAACCGTGAAGGAATTCCAGTGGACCAACCCGCACACCTGGATCCAGGTCAATGTTCCGACCAACGGCAAGGTCGTTGAGTGGTCGATCGAGGGCGGCAGCCCGAACGGTCTGGCCCGTCGCGGCTGGAAGTCCTCCATCATGAAGCCGGGCGACAAGATCACCGTGGTCATCAGCCC
>CANJKM010000203.1 GCA_947474805.1 Caulobacterales bacterium
CAGCGCCTGATCCGGATGGGCCGTCGACCACTCCAGGAAGAGCGCCCCGACCACGAACCAGAAGTCGGGCGAGTCCGGCCAGTTCCCCGCCTCGGCGTTGGCCAGCGCCCGGCCGTCGTCCAGCGCTCCCGCCTCGGTCAGAGCGCTGATGGCCCGCACGATCAGGGCGTGGCGGTAGGGCGCGTCCGGCGGGCAGAGGTTGTAGGCGCGCGCCATGCAGTCGGCGGCCTCCTCCGTGTCGCCCCGCCCCTGATGCTCCTTGCCGAGCTGGAACCAGAGATAGTCGTCCTCCGGCGCCGCCCTCAGTTCCTCGAGCAGCAGCGCCACGTTGCGCCCGGCCTTCCGCGCCACCGCCTCGGCCAGATAGCCGTCATGGCCGATCCGCAGGGCGAGCCTGCGCCCCGGCAGGGTCGAGTTCGGCTGTTCGTGGATGCGGCCGCTGTAGCGCACCCCGCGCGGCAGCACGCGCGGGATCCAGCTCGACGACAGCCCCGTCCCGCCGTCCTGGGGGATCTGGCTCGCCACCTGCACATGGCCGATGAAGCCGCCCTGACCGGCGGGCAGCGCCGCCAGCGCCTCGGTCGAACCCTCCAGCCACTCGTCGGCGTCCAGGATCAGGTTCCAGTCGGCGTCCGAATGAGCCAGCGCCGCGTTGCGGGCGGCGGAGAAGTCGTCGACCCAGGCGAAGTCATGCACCGCCGCCCCGCACCCGGCGGCGATCGCCTGGGTGCCGTCGACCGAGCCGGTGTCCAGCACGATCATCTGGTCGACGAACGGCGCCGCGCTTTCCAGCGCCCTTGCGATCCGGGGCGCCTCGTCGCGCGCGATCATCACCAGGGCCAGCCGCAAGCCGCCATCTCCCAAACCCGCGGGCATGGGAGGACGCTTCGGTTAACGCCCGGTTCCGGGCGGGCTCAGGCCTTGATGTCGAGCAGGCTTCCCAGCATCTCGTCGGCGGTCTTCATCACCGCCAGCGAGGCCTTGAAGGCGGTCTTGCTGGCCACCGCCTCGACCGCCTCCACGGCGTAGTCGGCGTCGCCGCCGGCCACCCGCTGGGCGCTGGCGTTGAACCGGCTGGAGGCCGCCATCATGCCGGCGGCGGCGGAGGAGGTCGCGTTCATGCGGAAGAGACTAGCGCGCCTCGGTTAAGGCCCGGCTGAGAGACGTGGTTACTAAGCCCCCTCGCCCGCCCCGCTATCGCGGGTCCCCTCCCTCTCCCCACAGGGGCGAGGGCTCTTATCCCTCTCCCCGGTGGGGAGAGGTTAGGTGAGGGGGTCTTCCTGGCGCGCCTTCCACGATGCTAGCCTTCGCCAAACCCGCCGAAGGACGCGAAAGATGAGCGCCAAGCTCCCCAGCCGCCTGCACCACACCGCCTATGTCACCAAGGACCTCGAGGCCACCCGCCGCTTCTACGAGGACGTGATCGGCCTGCCGCTGGTCGCCACCTGGTGCGAGAAGGACGAGCTGTTCGGCAAGGAGCGCACCTATTGCCACTGTTTCTTCGCGCTCGCCGACGGCGGGGCGCTCGCCTTCTTCCAGTTCGCCGACCCCGAGGATCAGGCGCAGTTCGGCCCGGAGATCCCCTTTTCCCCCTTCCACCACATCGCCCTCAACGTCGACGCGCAGGCCCAGAAGGGCATCGAGGACCGGATCAAGGCGGCGGGCTACGCCGAGCCCCAGACCTTCGTGCTCGAGCACGGCTACTGCCGCTCGGTCTATGTGGTCGATCCCAACGGCATGATCGTCGAGTTCTGCCGCGACGCGCCCGAGGCGGAAAAGATCAACGCCCAGCGCCTGACCGACGCCCACAGCGAGCTGAAACGCTGGCTCGCCGGCGATCACCGCAACAACAACATGTACCGCTCCGAGCACGCGGCGGAATAGGCGCCCTCCTCCGCCGTCCTTTAACAGCCGTCATCGCCCGACTTGATCGGGCGACCCAAGCGACGCCTGCGGAGGCCGAACCCCGGCTTGGGTCCCCCGGTCCGCCCTACGGGCGGCCGGAGGATGACGCGTTGAGGCGGAACCGCCGCCGTCGCCAGGGGTTTCCAGGGTCCCAGCCCATCAGTGAGATCCCCCCATGAAAGTCAGCGAAGCCATGACCGCCCAGGTCGTGACGGCCAAGCCCGGCGACAGCATCCAGTCGGTCGCCAAGATCATGGCCGACGTCGACACCGGCTGCGTGCCCATCTTCGATGACGGCAAGGTGGTGGGCCTGGTCACCGACCGCGACATCGTCCTGCGCGTCGTCGCCCAAGGCGGAGACCTTTCCGGCCACATCTCCGGCGCCATGAGCGACCACGTCCAGGACTGCCGCCCCGACGACACCGTGGCCGACGCCGCCGGCAAGATGGCCAGCCACCAGCTGCGCCGCCTGGTCGTCATCGACGGCGGCAAGCTGGTCGGCATCCTGTCGCTCGGCGACATCGCGGTCGACTTCGGCGCCAAGAAGGTCGGCGAGACCCTGGAAGAGATTTCAGAGCCGGCGCACGCCTAGGGCGCCCTCCTGCGTCCTCCATTTTCAAGTCCGTCACCGCCCGACCTGATCGGGGGACCCAAGCCGCGTCGGCGGAAGCGGAAACCTCGCTTGGGTCCCCCGGTCCGCCCCGAGGGGCGGCCGGAGGATGACCCTGCCCCATACCCTCTAGCGCCAACCCGTGAATCCCGCCCCCATAGCCAGGCTCTGGGGAACGCTACATGGACGCCTCCGACTTCGTGGTCATCGGCTCAGGACCCGCCGGCCGCCGCGCCGCCGTCCAGGCGGCCAAGCTCGGCCATTCGGTGCTGGTCATCGAGAGCGGCCTGCGCGTCGGCGGGGTCTCGGTCCACACCGGCACCATCCCGTCCAAGACCATGCGCGAGACGGTGCTGAACCTCTCGGGCTGGCGCGAGCGCGGCTTCTACGGCCGCGCCTACCGGGTCAAACAGGAGATCGGCGGCGGCGACCTCGGCGCCCGCCTGACCAAGACCCTCGAACATGAGATCGAGGTGCTGGAGCACCAGTTCCAAAGGAACGGCGTCCGCACCCTGGGCGGGACCGCCCGCTTCACCGGCCCCCACACCCTGGTGGTCAGCTGCGGCGAGGGCGAGGAGCGCACCGTCGCGTTCGAGCGCGCCCTGATCTCGGTCGGCACCGTCCCCTTCCGCCCCGACAACATTCCCTTCAACGGGACCAGCATCGTCGACAGCGACGACATCGTCGCCACCCCGAAAGTGCCGCGCAGCCTGACCGTCATCGGCGCCGGCGTCATCGGGGTCGAATACGCCACCATCTTCAGCGCGCTCGACGTCCCCGTCACCCTGATCGAGCCGCGCGGCAGCTTCCTCGACTTCATCGACCGCGAGATCATCGACGACTTCGTCCACCAGCTGCGCGACCGCGGCATGACCATCCGCCTCAACACCACCGTCGCCAGCGTCGAGCTCGACGACGGCGGCTGGCCCGTCTGCGTCCTGGAGGACGGACGCCGCATCCGCTCGGAGATGCTGCTCTACACCGCCGGCCGCATGGGCGCGACGACAGGGCTCGGGCTCGATACGCTTGGTATCGAGCCCGATAAACGCGGCCGCATCGCCGTCGACCCGGCCACCTTCCAGACCGCCGTCCCGCACATCTACGCCGCCGGCGACGTGATCGGCTTCCCCAGCCTCGCCTCCACCTCGATGGAACAGGGCCGCATCGCCGCCTGCCACGCCTTTGGCCTGCCCATGCCGCCCGCGCCGCAATACTTCCCCTACGGCATCTACGCCGTGCCCGAGATCTCGACCGTCGGCATGAGCGAGGAGGAGGTGCGCGAGCGCGGCATCCCCTGCGAGTGCGGCATCGCCCGGTTCCGGGAAACCTCGCGCGGCCACATCATGGGTCTGAACGCGGGGATGATGAAGATGATCTTCTCGATCAAGACCCGGCGCCTTCTGGGCGTCCACATCATCGGCGAGGGCGCGACCGAGCTCATCCACATCGGCCAGGCGGTGCTGAACCTGCACGGCACGATCGACTATTTCATCGAGAACGCCTTCAACTACCCGACGCTGGCCGAGGCCTACAAGATCGCCGCCCTGGACGCCTGGAACAGGATGCCGAGGTAGCGCCCCCGCCCCTAGCGAAGTTCTGGCCGCTCGTGCATTGTTCGAGGCTGCACTTCCGCGCGCCAGCCCCTAAAACCCTTCCAGCGATAGGTGATCTTGCAATGCACAAGCCCAGCACGAACGTGGCGACCAAACCGGCCCCTTCGCGTCGCGCCTGGGCGTTCGCCCTCGCCGGCGCCGTGGTGCTGGCCGGCGCCGCCATCGCCGCCAACGCCCCCCTCACCCAGCCCTCGGCCCCGCCCAACGCGCCGTTCAAGATCGAGGAGATCGCCGACCTCGACCAGCCCTGGGCCATGACCTTCCTGCCGGGCGGCCGCATGCTGATCACCGAGAAGACCGGCCAGCTCTTGCTGCTCTCGCCGGACGGCAAGCAGCGCAAGACCGTGACCGGGACCCCGCCCGTGATGAGCCAGGGCCAGGGCGGGCTGATGGATGTCGTGCTGCACCCCAAGTTCGCCCAGAACCGGCTGGTCTACTTCAGCTATGCCGAAGCGGCCGGAAAGGACATGGGCGTGGTCCTGGCGCGCGGCGTCTTCACCGACGGCGACGCCCCGTCGCTAGCCAATGTCCAGACCCTCTTCCGCGCCCCCAAGTACGACACCACCACCGGCCACTTCTCCGGCCGCATCGCCTTCGCGCGCGACGGCAAGCTGTTCCTCACCGTCGGCGACCGGCAGCAGTGGGACGTGTTTCAGCGCACGCCGCAGCAGGACACCAAGATCCTTGTCGGCAAGGTCCTGCGCCTGAACGACGACGGCACGCCCGCGGCGGGCAACCCCCTGGTGGCGCGCGGCGGCGATCCCGCCGTCTGGAGCTACGGCCACCGCAACCTGCTGGGCCTGGCGTTCGACGCCAACGGAAACCTGTGGCAGCAGGAGATGGGCCCCATGGGCGGCGACGAGCTCAATCTGATCCTGCCCGGCCGCAACTACGGCTGGCCGCTGGCCTCCAATGGCGACAACTACCAACGCCCGCCGTTGAACGGCGCGGAAATCCCGGACCACCGCCCCGGCGACGGTTTCGAGGCGCCCAAGGTCTGGTGGAACCCCTCCATCTCGCCCGGCGGGCTGATGGTCTATTCGGGCAAGCGCTGGCCGCAATGGCGCGGCGACATCTTCATCGGCGGCCTGTCCAGCCAGTCTCTGCTCCGCATCGACGTGAACGGGACCAACGCCGCCAAGGGCGACCAGTTCGCCATGGGCACGCGCATTCGCGAGCTGGAGGAAGCCCCCGACGGCTCGATCTACGTCCTCACCGATGGCCAGCGCGGCGCCGACGGCAAGCTGCTGAAGCTGACGCCGGCGCGGTGAGGGCTGGAAGCGAGCCCGTGAGCTAGGCCCGCTCGGCCTCGATCGCCCGGTTCAGCAGGCTGCGCGCCAGCATCGGCCCCTGGTCGATGGCCAGGTCGACCATCCGGCTGTCCGGATTGTTGTCCATCGCCCGCTGCTGGGCCTCGATCATCAGCCGGTCCTCCTCGAACCCGGCCTCGATCCGCGCCGCCAGCCGCCGGGTGAAGCCCTCGTCGTCCAGGTTGAAATTGTGGGCGTAGGTCCAGAAGAAACGGGTCTTGCGCTCGTCCACCGGGGTCAGTACCTGGGTCGCGTGGAACTGCATCGCGCGCGGGTCGCGCCGGCCTTCGGGCGCGCCCGTGCCGGCCGGGGCGCTGCCGCTGTCCATGCTCAGCACAAGGCCGGCCGTGTACCAGTCATAGATGTGCCAGCGGTCGATCGGCCCCTTCAGGTCCGACAGCCCCTCCAGATAGGGCGCCAGCTCGGGCTCGTTCAGATACCAGCGCGTCAGCCTCAGCCCGCCCTCGATCGGCTCGATCGTCGGCCGGG
>CANJKM010000204.1 GCA_947474805.1 Caulobacterales bacterium
ATTCACCTTCGATGATCCGAAGATCTATCAACGCCCTTGGACGTCGACGCAGGTCTATCAGCGGAAATCGGACTGGAAGCTGGGCGAGTTCTCCTGCACCGAGAACAACCGCAACAACCCCGATGATCCGAACAAGGAAGGGTCCTTCACCTCCACAGATGCGCCCGCCCCATACCGCACGACCGGCCCCGAGGGCTAATTTTTCAATATCTTCGCCCTGACGCATCGCCTCCAACCCGCGCGCCCCGCCAGCCGAGCCGCCCGATGCGGAAACCCTTACGGGTGGGCGCCCCTAGACGGGAGGGCTCCGTCCCCATCATTGCGAGTCTCGGACGTCGACCCTTCGGGTAAGACCGAAGCAGCGACTAATTGACGGCCAAGTTAACTTTTTCTTGCGCCGCGCCGCTGCGTTCGCATGATGGGTCTTGTTAACCGCTCACAACACAAAATCACAAGAAGGAGCATGTACATGCGCTTCCTAACCCCTTGGTCTGATAAACTTCTCAGCGTTCTGAGAATTGTAACCGCTCTATTGTTCCTCGAGCACGGCACGCAGAAGATTTTCAACTTCCCGCCAGCCGCCACCCCCAAACCCTATGACCTGATGACCCTGTCACCTGGCCTCGCCGGACTGCTCGAGGTCGTCGGCGGCAGTTTGCTGGTGCTTGGGCTGTTCAGCCGCCCAGTAGCCTTCGTGCTGTCGGGCCAGATGGCCTTCGCCTACTGGATGGCCCACGCCAAGCGCGGCCAGTTCCCCGTGCTGAATGGCGGCGACGGCGCCGTCATGTTCTGCTTCATTTTCCTCTATATCGCCGCCGCGGGTCCCGGCCCCTGGAGCCTGGATTCCATGATGGGCAAGAAGTCGGCTTCCTAGCCGCTTCGGCGTTCGTTGCGCCTGCCGTCCGCACAGCCGGGCGGCAGGCGATCGAGCCTCTAGTTCGATTTCAGGATCGTCGTGACCGTGCCGTCCGCATTGGTTGGGTGGCGGTTGTTCTCACAAAAATATTCCATCATGTCGATTTCGGGCGACCGCTTATAGGTCTTGGTGATCGTCCACGGGCGCGTCAGCGCCTTGGGATCGGTCAGGGTCATGGTGTCGGTGAGGGTTTCCTTATCGACCTGGTGGAAACGCTCGTGCACCGACGCGGAGTCCGAGATCTGCACGCCCTCGCGGCTGAGCAGCACATTGCCCTTGATGGCGATGGTGTCGACGACGAGGTCCTTCCCCTCCCAGTGCCCGACCGAATAGCCGTAGTAGCTGGGGTCGACGTCATCGAGGCCGGGCGGCTTGCGTCCGTCGGTGAAGATGCGGCGCATGAAGCCCGGGTATTCGCCATAGATGCCGAGCGCGCCCGGCCGGTGCCAGATTTCCATGCCATAGACGTTGCTCATGAAGCGCGGCATGCCAAGCGGCCTGCAGTCGGCGGCCGGCTCGAAGTCGGCGCGGCCCGCAGCCTGAGAGGCGACCAGACTGTCCTGCCTGGCCTTGTATTCGGGCGTCTGCGGCGCCTCCGAGGGCAGCCATTCGGCGCCCGACCGGCCCGGCTGGGTCTGCCAGACGCCGCTCCAGTCGACGCCCGCGGGCGCGCCAGTCAAGGGCGAGAGCGCCGGCGCGGCGGTTGTGGGCGCTGAGGTCGCGAGCAGGGCCGCTAGAGCCAATCCAGCCTTGATCAACGCCCGCCCCCGGAGATCTTACGGCCGTCGGCGAAGACGATGCTCTGCATGGCCCCGCCCCTGGAGCCGTCCTTCATCGGGTTGAGGGTGGCGGTAACCCTGTCGCCCGGCTTGACCATCTTCGACTTCCAACCGAGCCGGGTCAGGGTGTGGACGCTGCCGCTCTCCAGCGACCAATGCTCGACCGCTCCCGAAGCGGTGCGGACATCAAGCTCGAGCCAACTGTGGGGGTTGGTCCACTGGAACTCGGTCACCGTGCCGGAGAGGGTGATCTCCTTGGTCTGGTCGAACATGGCGAAGGAGTGGTGGGCAAAGGCCGGCGGGGCGGCAAGGGCCAGCAGGGCTCCAGCCCAGATCATCACGCGCATTCAACACCTCCCTTTTTATTATTGTGTCCGAAGAGTGAGGGCGCGCCCCGAAGGTTTGCAAGCCCAAACGCGATGGTCGGCGCCACATCCTACGCAGGGCGCCGGATGGGTCAGTCAACAATCCGGAACCCGGCGAGAACCTGTTCGAGCGCCGCGAGGGCGGCGACGCTGTCCTCTCCGGTCGAGAGCGCCTTGAGGATATAGTGGTCGCTGCTGGTGGGGCCGGGAGAACGGGCGGCCAGGACCACCACCAGGGCGTGCCGATCGGCCTTGGACCGCAGCACCAGAAGATAACCGTCGCGCCCGGCCGAGGTCAGGCGCTTGGGCTCGGCTCGGACCAGTTCGTAGTCGGCGTCGCTCCGGAAGGCGTCCCTCACCACAGCGAAGAGCTCCTCGTTGGAGATCGGTGCGGGGCTGTGCTGCACCGTCGTCTGGACGGCGATCTGGGCGGTGGCGTTCACTAGGCTGAAGCCCTGGGTTCCGGCGGCGCGGGTCCACCCCGGAGGAACGGTCAGTTCATAGCCGGCGGCGTCGCGATAGACGTCCGGGGGGAGCGCCGGAGCCGATCCGGCCGCGAGGACGCGAAACAGAGCCCCACCTGCCGGCCGGCCGTCTATCGACAGGCGCACCTGATAGCGCCCCGTCGGCCAAGCCTTGCCCGCCTCCAGCTCGTAGGAGAACTGGCCCCAGTCGGAAGGCGCGGTCACCGACACTTCGCCGCGACCGATCTCGCGGGGCTGGGCGGTCTCCAGATAGGTCCAGATCGCCTCGATCTTGGCGCCGGCGGCCAGACCCCTGTGCCGGAACCAAACGAAGATCGGGTTCACATCGGGAGTGAAGCTATCGGCCACACCGACCGGCTCGCCCCAGGCGATCTGACGGGCCGTCCTGATCTCGGTAAGCTCGCCCGCCGAGGCCGTGGCCGCGGCCGCGGCCGCCGGATAGGGTGCGGGGGCCCGCGCGATCAGCCTCAGCGCGTCGCGGCTTTGCGTATCCAGCGGAACGGCCGGGCTGACCCCCAGCGTCGGGACGCTGACCGCGAGCTGATCGGGGCCCAGCGTGCGGCGGGCGCCGCCGGACCGCTCGACCACGGCGGCGGAGCCCGCGAGCAGCGCGACCGCCGTCACGCCGCCGGGCGCCAGGTCGATCGCCGCCACGGCGTCGGGGCTGAGGGTGACGACGGCGCCGGGAAGCTCCACGATGGTTTCGGTCCCCGCCGCAGCGGCCGCCAGGATGGGCCAGGCGGTGCGGATCAGAAACGGCGATCCTCGCCGGTCGCTAGGCGCGGGTTGGTAGCGGATGAAATCGCCGCCGCCGTTGATGGTGCCGCGAACGCTGCTGTGTTCGGACGAGAAGGATGGGCAGGGCTCGGCCGGGAGTTCCCAATCGATCTTCTGGAGGCCGGCGCTCCCCTCGGCGGGCGAAAGCACCAGTTGGGAATCGTAGAGGTAGTGTTTGATGCGGCCAGGCCCCCAGAGGATGTAGGCCCGTTCGCGCACGGCGGCCGGTATGGTCGCGGCGGGGGGCGTCACGCCCTCGCGCAGGGCGGCGATGTCGGCCTCGGACAGGCCCATCGCCAGCAGGGCGGCCTGCATCAGCTCGCGCGCCCGCAGCAGCCGAAAGTCGCCGCCCGCGGGGCGCTGGGCCGGGCCCGGAAGGCTGGGCGCCTTGGGCAGGCAGTCGAGCTTGCCCGTGGCCTGGCTGTAGACCATGTAACCGCCGCCCGGCGGCCGGGCGGCGTAGTCGATCTTCACCTCTTCCAGCGGCGGGACCTGCCGCCACGCCTCGGTGGCGGTCGCCTGCACCCGGGTCATCAGGCTGGACAGCGGAGGAAGCGGCCGCCCCGCCGCTGCAGCCTCGACCGGGCCGCCAACCGCCTTGGCGAGGCTCATGGCGATCGCCCGGGTCGGTGTCTCCACGGTGGTCAGATCGCGACTGCTGTAGCCATAGACCATGGCCACGGCGTTCGCGCTTCCCCTCAGCCGGATCGCGTAGTTGTTGCTTACATCCGGCGGGTGCTCTGTCTCCAACACGGATTCGTCGTAGATGGCGGTCGCGCCGTACATGTCCGAGCCCAGAGACTCTCGCACGCACCGGCCAACCTGACTGGTGCCTTCGGTGCATTGGCGCTCGGCGTTCTTCACTTCATCCGCAAAGGCCCGGTCGGCCTCCGCCGATGTCGCGTGAAAGACAATATACACGCGGGTGAAGTCTTTCCCTCGAGGCCACTTGGGCCAGGGCGTCTTGTAGAAGTCGCTCTCCAGCCGATAGGAGAAGAGATTGTCGTGGGTGATTATTCCAAGGACATTGAGTCCCGGGTTGATGAAGAAGGGGCGCAACGTCGATGGAATCCGGGCGGGATCGACGCCATCGTAGTGTTCGAACTTGGGAGCCGCCGCAGTCGCAGCCGCGCTGTTGAGGGTCAGACTGAGTAGGGCCGACAGGGCAAGCGCGCGGCCTATCCTGCTCACCAACGCGCTGAGTTCCGTCAGGCACGCCATACGGACAAGCCCTTCATAGCCCCGCCGGGGCTGGCGAGACGTGCACACTGCGCCGCTGGGTTCACGGCGGCCTTGCGCTGCGTCAACCGAGCCTCTCGCCTCGAAAAGCGACCGGCCCCGCTGTCTCGGGCTTGGTTGTTACCGGCGCTAGGCCTCTACGAGATACTTGCGCATGAAGGCGAGGCTGCGGTCCCAGGCCAGCTGGCCCGCGATCGGGTCCCAGCGGGTCGAGTTGGTGTCGTTGAAGAAGCCGTGGTGGGTGCCGGGGTAGATGTAGAAGGTGTGCTGCTTGCCGGCCTCGGTCAGCGCCTTGTCGTAATTCGGCATCTTCAGGAGGATCGGCTCGTCCTTGCCCGCATAGTGCATCAGCAGCGGCGCGGTGATCTCGTTCACCCGCTTCAGGTCGGGGTGGTTGCCGTAGTAGCCAACCGCGGCGTCGAGGTTGCGGTCCGCCACCAGCATGGTGTTGACCACATCGCCGCCCCAGCAGAATCCGAGGATGCCGACCTTGCCCACGTCCGGGCGGGACTTCAGATGGGCCGAAGCCAGCTTGAACCAGGCGACAATGTTCGCCTGCGGCACCTTGAAGGTCATGGTGCCGGCCAGTTCCTGGTCGACCGGATTGCCGCCGACCGGCGACAGGTAATCGACGCCGAGCACCAGGAAGCCCTCGGTGCCCCAGCGGCGGCAGATATCCTTGATGTTGGGGTTGGTGGAGCGGTTCTCGCCGACCAGCACGATGGCCGGCATCTTGGCGGGCTTCTGCTTGCCGACATAGGTCGGGGTGACCTGATAGCCGGTCAGGCCGGCCTGGCCGGGGATCGGCACGGTCGCGCAGAGAATGCGCGGATCGGTTTCCAGGACCGTGATGGCCTTGGACATGTCGTTCTCGATCAGCGGCAGGACGCCGGCGGCGGCGGCGCTGCCGCCGGCCATGACGGTCAGGCGCTCAAGGAAGCTCCGCCGGTCGATGAAGGCGTGGATGTACTCGTCGTAGAGATCGACAAAACGCTGATCCATCGGACCCTCCCTGAGCCTCGCCGGCCATCGCCGGCTCCCGCCGCTAAGCGCGAAGGCCGCGAGCGCCTAGTTGGCGCTCGCGATAACCCCATCCATTACGTCGACTGAGCGGCCGGGTTTGGTGAAGCGCAGCAGCATCTGGTCGCTGTTAAGGTAGAGGGCGCCGCCCTGGTCGCCGTTCTGGCCGCCCATGGCGAGACCCATGTGCGAATCGGTCTTGTTGCGCAGGACGTCGCTCTCGCCGGCGAAGACGAAGCCCGCGGCTTCGACTTCCTTGCGGACGA
>CANJKM010000205.1 GCA_947474805.1 Caulobacterales bacterium
CCTTAGGCGGCGCGGGCCCGTTATCCCGAAACCGTCACATACTCGTCATGAACCTGAATCCTGACCGTCACACAGCCCTCCTATTAGCCGCCCTCGGGGATGGCGGCCGTAGAAGCCTCCAGATGTCACTCGCCCTGAGGCGCGCTCTCCCGCGTCCAGAACCGACACGTTTGAAAGGCTCAAACAATGCTGAAAAATTCCGTTTCCATGATCGCCCTGGCGACCGCCATGTCGCTCGCAGGCGTCGCCAGCGCTCAAACCGGCGCGCCCGTCGTGATCGTCGACAACGCGGGCCAAACGGCCGGCCTCAGCGAAGTGATCGTCACCGCCACCAAGCGCGAGACCAACCTGCAGCAGACCCCGATCGCCATCTCGGTGATCGGCAGCGCCGGTCTGGAAGCGCGTCACGTTGACAGCCTTCTGAACCTGGCCGACGGCGCGGTGCCGTCGCTGCGCATTCAAACCTTCGAATCCCGCCAGTCGGCCTTGACGGTCGGCATCCGCGGCATCGTTCCCTTCGACGCCAACCAGACGGCCCGCGACCAGGGCGTCGGCGTCTATATCGACGGCGTCTATCTCGGCCGCCAGCAGGGCCTGAACGCCGCCCTGTTCGACGTCGAACGCGTGGAAGTGCTGCGCGGCCCGCAAGGCACCCTGTTTGGCCGCAACACCGAAGGCGGCGCGCTCAACATCGTCACCAAGGCGCCGACGGGCGACTTCGGCGGCCGGATGTCGGCCAGCTTCGGCAACTACAATTCCTACAGCGGCGAAATCCACCAGGACCTGCCGGCGTTCAACAACATCGCGGTCAAGCTGGACGGTCTGATCCAGCACCAGGGCCCGTTCGTGAAGAACCCGATGAGCGGCCAGGCTGGTTGGGGTCAGTATCACCGCATTGGCGGCCGTATCACCGCCCTGTGGAAGCCGACCGACGAGTTCAGCGCCGAAGTCTCGATCGATCGCGCCAAGGACGAGAACACCCCGTTCTACAGCCAGCTGCTGAGCTATAACCCCTACGGCAAGCGCGTCCGCACCCTCGCCGAAATCACCGCCGTCGCGGCCGCTCCGGCCGGCACGATCAACCCGCTCCCATCCCTGCTCAAGGTCCACACCGATCGTCAGAAGGTGTCTGACGTCGGCACGGTTCAGGCGCCCAGCGTCGATGACACCGGCGGGATCGCCGCAACCCTGAAATACAAGGTCAACGACGACCTGGAGCTGCGCTCGTTCAGCGCCTTCCGCGGCGTTGGCACGAACCAGTGGGACAACTCTGGCGTCGGCAGCCGGAGCGTGTTCGCACCGAACGCGACCTTCGGCCGTTACAGCGTGTCGGACCTCTACCAACATCAGTTCAGCCAGGAACTCCAAGCCGTCGGCAGCTTCGGCACCCAGCTCGACTACGTCTTCGGCCTCTATTACTTCAAGGAGAACGTGAAGGAATCGGCCGCCACACCGCTGGCCAACCAGTGGAACGCCGACGGCACCGCCTTCACCATCCGCAACTCGACGGGCACCTCGGTCGCCGCCTCGGGCACGGCCGGCTGGGAATACGGCACCCGCTTTATCCAGCGGGCCAGCCGGGCCCATGCGACCAGCTATGCCGCCTACGGCCAGGCCACCTACACCCCGGCCTCGCTGGAAGCGCTGCACATCACGGTCGGCGGTCGCCTGACCAAGGACAAGCGCGACGGCGTGCTCTACAGGGTCCAGGGTCGGTCCACCAACTTCACCCTTAACTTTGAAAACAGCCGCTTCGACCCGCTGGTGAACTTCGCCTACACCGCCGCGCCGGGGGTCAACCTTTACGCCAAATACTCCACCGGCTACCGCGCCGGCGGCGCCAACAGCCGCTCGCAGACCTTCGCCGCCTTCGGGCCGGAAGAGGTCAAGGCCTTTGAGCTGGGGGCGAAGTTTGACATGCTGGACAACCGGGTTCGCCTGAACTTGGCGGCCTTCGCCATGGACCGGACCAACACCCAGATCGACTTCGACAACGTCGACACCACCCCGGGCAGCCCCACCCAAGGCGCGCACACCGAGGACACCCGCAACGCCCCCGGCAAGTCGAAGATCCGCGGCTTCGAAGCCGACCTGACCGCCCGGGTGATGACCGGCATGACGGTGGGCCTCTCCTACGCCTACACCGACGTGAAGATCCCGCAGGCGCCCTTCCCCTTCCCCGGCAATCCGGACGTGCCGCTCGGCTCGCCGTTCCCGGTGAAGGTGGTCTACACGCCGCCTCACGCCGCGGCCGCCTACGTCGACTACAACGTGCCCGTCGGCGGCATGACGCTGCAGAGCCACCTGGACGCCAACTACGCCGATGCGCAGTACTCCTTCCAGAGCGAGTTCGCCGACGTCTCGCCCACCGGCAGGCTGACCCAGAACGTGGCGGCGAAGGGCGGCAAGAGCTTCATCGTCAACGGCAGCATCGCCCTGGCCGATATTAGCACCGGCGGCGCTTCCTCGGCGACCCTGTCGCTCTGGGGCCGCAACCTGTTCGACAAGACCTTCGTCTACCGGGTCTCGGTCGCCAACCGCGGCACGATCGGCGACTACGGCAACCTGAACCCGCCCCGCACCTTCGGTGTCGAACTGCGGGTCAAGTACTAAGAGTCTCCTTCTCCTCCCCAGGCGCCGGCCCGCGACCCCCATCGCGGGCCGGCGTTCCTGTTTTCGGATCGCCCACGAGGCGAGTTTTGCGAACGTCATCATACTATCGCATACGCCTATTAGCCCTGAGCCTGTGATGGAGCGCGAACCGGACAGCTCGGAGATAGGCGACGGCTTCGAGCCGACGCTGAACAACGGCGACATGGCCCGGCTGTCTCCGGTTCTGGCCGCCCTGACCGCTCTCAGTCAGCCCTACCGATTGCTGCTGTTCCGGACGATTCTGGCCTCCGGCGACGTGGGCCTCTCTCGCCATGACCTCGGCGACAAGTTGCGAATGGCCGGCAGCGCCCTCACCTTCCACCTGCGGACCCTGGCGGACGCCCAGCTGATCGAGACCCGCCGCAAGCCGGACGGCGGCCATGTCTGCATCGCCCGTCGCGACTATCTATGCGGCCTGATGGATTGGGTCGTGGACCCGCCTAGTATTTGACCTTCAGCTCGCCGCGCGTCGGCCCCGTCGTGCCGATGCAAAGCGCCGAACGCAGCAACGGCGCGACGAACCGGGTCTGAGGCTTCTCGTCCCGGATCTTCTGGAACAACGGCTCGAGCCCGAGGTCCAGCCAGGCCCCCCAGATGTGATCGTGGTGCGAGGGTAGATAGAGTTTGGGGTTGAACAGCTCGATCAGCGGCCAGCCATCCTGAATCTGGCGCTCCGCCACCGCGTGCGGCTGATAGGCCAGGATAGCGACGTCGGCGCGGCCGAGCTTTTTCGCCAGGGCCTGGTCTCCCTCGGTGACGGGGCCGGCCGTGTCGATGGCGACCACCGAGAAGCCGGAGGGCAGAACCACGGCATAGGCGATCACTCCCTTCTCGACGATGTCGGGGCTGGAGGAGCCGCGCTTGGCGACCTCGGCGGCTTGCGCGGCCTGCTGGGGCGTCAGCGGCCCCAATCCATCGACCGCATAGAGCTGACGGTAGGCGTCGAACAATCCGGCCTGGATGGTGCTGTGCCGGGCGAGCGCCGTCTCCACCCTCACATCGCCGAAGGTCAGGGTTTCGCCGCCCGTGACGATCCGCGTCTGGCTCTGGGGCACACCCATGCGGATGGCGGCCTCGATGGCGCTGGGAGCGCCCACCACCAGGGCCCCCGTCTGTTTGGCGACCGGGGCGATGTCGGAGATGTGGTCGTAATGGCCGTGGCCCAAGAAGATGACGTCGGCGCGCTTGATCTGGTCGACGGTGAAGCCGAGCGGGCGGGTGCGGCCGGGCCGGTCGAAGAAGGCGTCGAACAGGAAGACCCGGCCCTTCCAGGATAGCTCATAGTTGGAAGTGCCGAGCCAGCGCAGCAGCAGGGTGTCGGAGCTCTTGCCTGGAGTCGGGCCGCCGACGATGGCGGGGACCAAGCTCTGGCAGGCAGGCCCGAACGGCGCGGCGGCCTGGGCCGAGGAGACGGCCAGGAGAGCGACGAGCGGCGCGAGCCAGGGCTTCACTTGGACCCGTCGATGATGATCTGGGAAAGCGGCTGATTTCCTGTCGGCAGTTCGGCCTCGCCCGCCGGAAAGCCGTTGGCCTCCAGAAGATAGGCCGTGATCTCGGCGCTTGCGGTCTGGCCAAGGCTTCCCGGCTGGTCGGCGGGCATGGTGGTGCGGATACGGGCCGCAAGCTCGCCGACCGGCTGGCCCTTCCAGTTGCCAATGAAGCGCGTCCCGCTGAGCGGCGGAATCACGTCGGCGCCTTCGAGCGCGTCGCCGTGACAGCTGCTGCAGCTCTCGGAATAGACGGCCTTGCCCCGCGCCGCCTGCGCCTTGCTATAGACGCCCGTCGAGGCGCCGCGCGGCGTCTGGGCCAGGGCGGCGCCGGCGATCAGCAGGACGCAGGCGAAACTGACGAAGAACTTCATTCTCAAGCCTTGGGCAAACGGAAGGCGACCAACTCGGCCGTGTAGGAGCCGCCGCCGATGGCGACGAGGATATATTGCACCCCGCCGAACCGATAGGTCATCGGCCCGCCGGTGACCGGAGCCGGCATATAGACCGCTCCCCTCTCCTGGCCCGTCGCCTTGTCATAGGCGCGCAGCATGGCCCCGCGACGCCCGTTCGGCGTGGTGAAGAAGCCGGGCTCTCCGGCGATGACCAGAGTCTTGGTCACCAGGGTTCCGACCAGGCCGGCTCGGCCGGTCCGGGGAATGCTGATCCCTTTCAAAGCCGGGTGGTTCCTGATCTCGTCGGGTGTCTCCCCGTGGGCGACCTGCCAGGCGATCTCGCCCTTGGTCAGGTCGATGGCGGTGATCCGGCCGTAGGGCGGCTTAACGATGGGCAGGCCCTGAACCTGAAGCACACCCGGCCGGAACTTGCCGCGCGGCTTGGAGAAGCCCGCGCCGCGGGTCGAGATGTAGTCGAAGTCGGAAACCTTTGGGTCGCTGTTGGCTTGGAGGCCGAGCGCGTCCGGCTCGGTCTTGGAATAGACGTAGAGGATATGGCTCTCCGGGTCGGCCGAGCCGCCCGGCCAGTTGGCCCCGCCGGTCGCTCCCGGCAGGGTGATGGTTCCCCAGTTTCCGTCCTCGCTCGCCACCGAGGGCGGGGTGAAGAGCGGCCCGATCCGGTAGTTCTTGACCAGTTCCACCGCCTCGGCGCGCAGTTCAGGCGTGTAGTCGATCAGGTCGTCGATGCTGACGCCCTGGCGGTCGTAGGCTGGGGGCTTGGTGACGAAGGGCTGGGTCGGCGCATAGAACTCCCCCGGCGTGTCGCCCTTGGCGACCTTGCGCTCGACGATCGGCCAGATTGGTTTGCCCGTCTCACGGTCCAGCACATAGAGCCAGGATTGCTTGGTGGGCTGGGCCAGGACCTTGGTCAATTTGCCGTTGATGGGGACGTCCATCAGGATCGGCGCGCAGGGGATGTCGCTGTCCCAGATGCCGTGGTGGACGAACTGGTAGTGCCATTTGCGCTGGCCGGTGTGTAGGTCGACGGCGACGATGCTCTCGCCGAACAGGCCCGCGCCCTTGCGGTAGATGCCGACGTAGTCGCCGGTGGGCAGCTCCACCGGCAGATAGGCGAGGTTCAGGTCCTCGTCG
>CANJKM010000206.1 GCA_947474805.1 Caulobacterales bacterium
CCTGGACCTGCTTGTCAGGGCTCTTGATGGCGCGCACATCATCCCAGATGTCCTGGGGCGCCGACATGATCAGAGACCCAACTTCGCCTTCAGGATCTGGTTGACCGCGCCAGGGTTGGCCTTGCCGCCGGTGGCCTTCATCACCTGGCCGACGAACCAGCCGATGGCCTGGGGCTTTTCCTTGGCCGATTCCACCTTGTCGGGATTGGCCGCCATGATCTCGTCGATCGCGGCTTCGAGCGCGCCGGTGTCGGTGACCTGCACCAGGCCGTGCTTCTCGACGATGGCGGCCGGAGCCCCCTCGCCCGCCCACATCCGCTCGAACACCTCGCGGGCGATCTTGCCCGAAATGGTCCCGTCGGTGATCAGCCCGACCAGGGCGCCGATGTCGGCGGCCGAGACCGGGCTCGCCTCGAACTCGAGCCCGTCCGCGCCCATCTTGCCCGACAGGTCGTTGAGCACCCAGTTGGCCACGAGCTTGGCGTCGCGCCCCTTGGCCGCTTCCTCGAAGAAGTCGGCCCGCGCGACGTCGCCCACCAGCACGGCGGCGTCATAGGCAGACAGGCCATACTGGCTCTGCATCCGCGCCAGCTTCTGTTCCGGCAGCTCGGGCAGGGTCGCCTGGATCTGCTTGACCCAAACGGGGTCCAGCACCAGCGGCAGCAGGTCCGGATCGGGGAAATAGCGGTAGTCGTGCGCCTCTTCCTTCGAGCGCATCGAACGGGTCTCGCCCTTGCCGGCGTCGAACAGCCGGGTCTCCTGCACGATCTTGCCGCCGTCCTCGATCACCTCGATCTGGCGGTGCGCCTCATAGACGATCGCCTGCTGGATGAAGCGCAGCGAATTGACGTTCTTGATCTCGCAACGGGTGCCGAGCTCGGCGCCGGGCTTCCTCACCGAGACGTTCACGTCGGCGCGCAGATTGCCCTTCTCCATGTCACCGTCGCAGGTGCCCATGTAGCGGACCAGCTGGCGCAGGGTCTTCACATAGGCGGCCGCCTCGTCGGGCGAGCGCATGTCGGGGCGCGAGACGATCTCCATCAGCGCCACGCCCGACCGGTTCAGATCGACATAGGTCGCGTTGGGATCCATGTCGTGGATCGACTTGCCGGCGTCCTGCTCCAGGTGCAGCCGCTCGATCCCCACGGTGAAGCTCGTGCCGTCGTCGTGGTGGACGATCAGCTCGCCCTCGCCGACGATCGGATCCTTGAACTGGCTGATCTGATAGCCCTGCGGCAGGTCCGGATAGAAGTAGTTCTTCCGGTCGAAGATCGAGCGGTGGTTGATCTTCGCCTTCAGGCCCAGCCCGGTCTTCACCGCCTGCTCGACGCAGAAGCGGTTGATCACCGGAAGCATGCCCGGAAAGCCCGCGTCGACCAGGCTGACATGGTCGTTGGGCGCGGCGCCGAAGCCGGTCCCGGCGGCCGAGAACAGCTTGGCCTTGGACGCGACCTGGGCGTGAACCTCAAGCCCGAGGACCACTTCCCATTCGCCGGTGCGGCCTTGGATACGGTAGGGGGGACGCTCGCTCATTCTTCTATCCTACCACCACTTCGCCGGCTTCGCGCTGACGCCCGCGGCCTGCTCCATCGCCCCGGCCAGCGAGAACAGCGTGCCCTCGTCCAGCGGCTTGCCGATCAGCTGCAGCCCCAGCGGCAGGCCGGTCTGGCTCGTTCCCGCCGGCAGCGACAGGCCCGGCAGGCCCGCGAGGTTGGTCGTCACCGTGAAGACGTCGTTCAGATACATGGCGATCGGGTCGTCGTTGCGCTGGCCCAGCGGGAAAGCCGCCGAGGGCGCGGTGGGAGTAAGTATGGCGTCGACCTCTTTGAAGGCCGCCTCGAAGTCGTCGGCGATCCGGCGCCGGACCTTCAGCGCCTTCAGATAATAGGCGTCGTAATAGCCGGCCGAGAGCACATAGGTGCCGATCAGGATCCGCCGCTTCACCTCGGGGCCGAAGCCCTTGGCGCGGGTGTTCTCATAGACCTCGGTGAGGTTCCCCCCCTCCTCGCGCAGGCCGAAACGCATGCCGTCGTAGCGCGCCAGGTTCGACGAGGCCTCGGCCGGGGCGATGATGTAATAGGCCGGCAGGGCGTATTTGGTGTGCGGCAGGCGGATCGACTTGATCTCGCAGCCGGCGGCCTTCAGCCACTCGATCCCCTGGTCCCAGAGCCTGGCGATCTCCTCGGGCATGCCCTCGATGCGATAGTCCCCGGGCACGCCGATCTTCAGACCCTTCACCGACTTGCCGACGAAGGCCGCGAAATCGGGAACCTCGACCGGCAGGCTGGTCGAGTCCTTCGGGTCGTGACCCGACATCGAGCGCAGCATCAGCGCCGTGTCCTCGACCGTCTTGCCGATCGGCCCCGCCTGGTCCAGCGAGGAGGCGAACGCCACGATGCCGAACCGCGAGCAGCGGCCATAGGTCGGTTTGATCCCAACGGTTCCCGTGAACGCCGCCGGCTGGCGGATCGAGCCGCCGGTGTCGGTGGCGGTGGCCGCCAGGCACAGGTCGGCCGCGACCGCCGCGGCCGAGCCGCCCGAGGAGCCGCCCGGCGTCAGGTTCTGGCTGGAGTCCTTGGCGCGCCACGGATTGACCACCGGCCCGAAGGCCGAGCTCTCGTTCGACGAGCCCATGGCGAACTCGTCCATGTTCAGCTTGCCGAGCATGACCGCCCCGTCGCGCCACAGCTGGCTGGTCACGGTCGATTCATACGGCGGCTTGAACCCGCGCAGGATGTTCGAGGCCGCGGCCGACTGCACGCCCTTGGTGCAGAACAGATCCTTGATCCCGATGGCGGCGCCTTCCAGCGGCCCCGCCTCGCCCTTGGCGATCCGCTCGTCGGACGCCTTGGCCATGGCCAGCGCCTGGTCGGGCGTCGTCTGGATATAGGCGTTGATCGCCGGATTGGCGGCGGCGATCGCGTCCAGGTGGGCCTTCGCCACCTCAACGGCCGAGAAGCTCTTGGCCTTCAGGCCGTCGATCGCGCCCTTGAGCGTCAGTTTGGTGAGATCGGACACGGCTATTCCACCACCTTGGGCACGACAAAGAAGCCCTGGTCGGACTTGGGCGCATTGAGCAGCACGCGCTCGGCGTCGCCGCCGTCGGCGACCACGTCCTCGCGCATCGGCAGGGTGACGTGCACGGCCGAGGTCATCGGCTCGACCCCGTCGGTGTTCACCTCATCGAGCTGCTCGATGAAGCTGATGATGGCCGACAGCTCCCTGGCCAGCGGCTCCAGCCGCTCCTCGGGCTCGGCGATGCGAGCGAGCTTGGCGACACGTCTCACGGTCGCGGCGTCGATGGCCATGCGGCCCTCCTTCAAGTGGTGGGCTGGGTTAGCCGGGCCGGACGGTGTTTGACAAGCGTTCCCCGGTCACGCCCTTGGCCGTCAGGGTGTAGCGGGTCAGGTCCTCGCCGGCCGCCAGAGGCCCCTTATAGGTCTTTCGGGTCAGCGACAGCACGTCGGCGATGGTCGGCGCCTTCATCTTGGGCCGGCGCAGCTGGACGATATGGGAATAGACCGCCAGGCGCGGCTTCACCTGGGCGAACACCTGCCCCGCCTGCTCGGGCGTGGTGTGATGCTGCGCCACCACCACCGCCGTCGGATCATTCGCCGCCGCCGCCGGCATGACGAAGACCTCATGGATCAAAAGGTCCACCCCCTTGGCGTGCGTGATCAGATTGGGGCTGTAGCGGGTGTCGCCCGAGAGGGCCACGGAGCGGCCGTCGAAGTCGACCCGATAACCGACCGCGGGATGGATCAGCTCGCCATGCGGAACGGCGAAGGCCGTCACCTTCACCCCGCGCTCGTTGAACACCACCCCGCCCGCCTCGGGGAACTCGCGCGCGTCGATCCGGGTGCCCGCCTCGGGCACATGCTCGTCGGCGATGCGGATGGCGATGTCGTCCTTGAAGGTCTCGCGCATCGCATTGGCGATCCGCACCGTGCCGGTGGGACCAAACAGCCGCATCGGGGCCTTCCGGTCGCCGAACGGGGTCTGGATATAGCCGGTCATCCACAGGTCGGGCAGGCCGTTGAGGTGGTCGGAATGGAAGTGGGTCAGGAAGGTCGCATCGACCTTCCCCAGCGGCACCCCGACCTGATCGAGCCGGATGGTGCAGCCGCGCCCGGCGTCGAACACGAGATTGAGCCCATTGGCCTGGACCAGGGTGCAGGGCCCGAACCGGTTCGGGTTCGGCTGGGGGCTGGCGGTGCCCAGCAGGGTCACCACCATCCGGCCGGCGTTCGGATTGGGCGCGGCGCCCATCAGGCCGGTGGCGGCGAGGCCGAGGAGAAGCGGTCGTCTGGAGATGGTCATCGTCGTTCCTGTCCTGCACCTGCATTATCGCATAGAGATCGCCGCATGCCCGTACTCGACCTGATGGACCTGCCCGCCGCCCTGCCTCCGCGCACCCCCGTGCTCGGGCTGGACCTGGGCGAAAAGACCATCGGGGTCGCGGTCTCCGACCTCAGCATGACGATCGCCAGCCCGCTCGTCCTCATCCACAAGCGCAAATTCTCGCTCGAGGCCGCCGACATCTTCGCCATCATGGCCGAACGCGGCGCCGGCGGCGTCGTCATCGGCCTGCCGGTCAATATGGACGGGACCGAGGGCGTCCGCTGCCAGTCCAATCGCGCCTTCGCCCGCAACCTGATCCGCCTGCGCGACATGCCCATCGCCTTCTGGGACGAGCGCTGGTCGACCCAGGCGGTCGAGCGCGTGCTGATCGGCGAGGCCGACATGACCCGCGCCAAACGCGCCCAGGTCGTCGACCGCGCCGCCGCCGGCTACATCCTGCAGGGCGCGCTAGACCGGTTGAAGGACGCGGCGCGCTAAGGCCCCCTCACCCTCCCTGCTTTCGCGGGTCCCCTCCCTCTCCCCAACGGGGAGAGGGCTTATGGTGATCTCCTCTCCCCGGTGGGGAGAGGAGGGGCCCGTTCGCGGAGCGAATGGGGAGGTGAGGGGGACAAGCAGGAGAAAACTTGAGGCCCCACAGATTCCCCCCTATAGCCTCCGCTTCGATGCAGAGTCCGAACCAGCCTCCTGGCGACATCGAAGCCGCGATCCGGGCCGCGCTCTTCCCGTTCTCCTCTCCTCATTTCATCGGCCTGGGCGGACTGAACCGCCCCGAGGCCGAAAAGCTGCTCGATCTTGCCGGGACCTACGTCCCCTTCAACCAGCAGCCGGAGAAGAAACTCACCACCCTGCGCGGCCGCACCCTGGTGAACCTCTTCTTCGAGGCCTCGACCCGCACCCAATCGAGCTTCGAGCTGGCCGCCAAACGGCTCGGCGCCGACACCATCAATATGAGCCCGCGCACCTCGTCGATGACCAAGGGCGAGACCCTGATCGACACGGCGGTGACCCTGAACGCGATGCGGCCCGATCTTCTGGTCGTGCGCCATTCGGCTTCGGGCGCGGCGGCACTGCTCTCCCAAAAGGTGTCCTGCAGCGTCATCAACGCCGGCGACGGCAGCCACGAGCACCCGACCCAGGCCCTGCTCGACGCCCTGACCCTCAAGCGCGCCTTCGGCCAGGTCGAGGGCCTGACCGTGGCCATCTGCGGCGACGTCGCCCACAGCCGCGTCGCCCGCTCCAACGTCGCCCTGCTCCAGCTCCTGGGCGCCCGCGTGCGCCTGGTCGGCCCGCCGACCCTGATGCCGCCCGGCGTC
>CANJKM010000207.1 GCA_947474805.1 Caulobacterales bacterium
GGGCGCCATGCCTCCAGAGGAGGCGATCCGCAAAGCCAAGTCATGCTCATTCAGGTCGGCGGCCTGGTCGAGATCGAAGAACTCCCGGAGACGCTGGTTAACAACGCTGATCGAGCCGTCGCCCCCGCCCATGCAGAGGCCGTGAGACATGTTGTTCAGCGCGGTGCTGAAGCGGGCCCGCTGAATGCGCGCCTCCCGGCCGTTGAGCAGGGCGGAGACAAGGATGCCGTTGAGGAAGTGGGTGGTGGACTTCACGGAGGTCAGGATTAGTCCAAGGATGGCGGCTAATCCCCAGTACCAAGCGTCGTAGCCGACGATCAGCACGGCGGCGATGGGGCCGCAAATACCCCAGATTTGGCCGTTGACGATCCGTGGCCGGCCCGCGTTGCGCCCCGACAGGCTGCCAGCGCAGCCCAGGGCGAGCACGATGCCGTAGAGGTTGGTGAGCTCGTCGTACTGGTGGACGAGGATCAGGGCGGCCGTGCAGCCTACGGCCGTCATGAAGCCGACCGCGCCAAGGCCATAGAGGCGCTCGTACTGCCGTGCTTTGGCCCGCCGGTCCTCGTCACTGGAGCGCTTGTAGCGAAGGTAGACCACGATGCGGAAAGCCCCCAGGGCCACCATGAGCAGGATCGTGGCCAGGAAGGTCGGTTCGTTGGTGCGGAAATAGGCGATGATCGGGACGAGCAGACCCCCGACGATACCGGCGATGAAGGAGCTGACTGTGCCGAAGAGGCTGTCGACCAACTCGGCGTGAGTCTCGCTAGGGAGCGGCGCCCCCTTGCCCTTCAGCTTCCTGCCGACTGAAATCGCTTCCGCCATGATGGCCAATATGGAGGAGGGGGGTTGTGTCGTCGTAAAGAGACTTGGTTTACGAACGCGTAATTAAGCGAATTTCCGCCTCTGAGCTGTGGCGAGTCGTTCCATATGCCGGATGTCCTGGGGGCTCACTTCGCTGGAACATTCTACCCAGACATCAGTGATCTTGATGAGTTCTTCGTGAGAGATTGGGAAGACGTGTCGGCGCAGGGCGGCCGTGTTGAGGCGTCGGACATGACGCTCCTCATCCTCGCCCATCCAGACGAGCGCGGTATTTCGGGCCTCGCCAGCCGCAGCCATGATGTCGACCACCCCAAGATCGTACATCTGCTTGCCTGAATAGATGTCGCCGGAGGTAATAATGGTCTCGGACGAGGCGGTGCCGAGCCGTCGGGTCAGTAGGGTGACGGCGCCCATGCCGGGGAAGGTGTTGAAGGCCACCTCGGGCACGCCGAGTTGCGCGGTTTCGTCGGCCATCACGAAATCCTGAGCCAGCGCCGCTTCGAGACCGCCGCCCAGCGCCTGACCGGTGATGACCGAGAGGGTGACGACGGTCAGGTCGAATGCAGTCGCCAAGCCATAGATCACATCGATGCAGGCATGGGCGTAAACCCTCAAAATCTCCCGCTCACGCTTTCGGATCGTACTGGCGAACATGCCGAGGTCGCCCCCCAGTTGAAAGACCCCCGGCTTGCGCGAGGCCATGACGAAATAGCGGATCGGAAAGGCGCGGATGATGGGCGAGGCGAACAGGGCCCGGACCGACTCCCGCACCGACGCCATGTCGCTGAGGGTCTGCATCGAATAGAAGGGCGGGGCCTCGTCCTTGTAGTACATCCACAAGGAGCGGGTGCGCGGCTCGTACTCGATGTCGAGTGTCTCGAAGGTCCAACTGGGGAAGTCCAGCGGGTTCTTGGCCTCGAATGTGAACAAAACCGACATCGGCGCGCGACTCCACCTACGGGTGGAGAGTGACGAGAAATGCTTTCCTCTGCGTGAATGCGGAGCGCTATCGCCGGAGTCTTAGCGTCACGCCGTAGGTCCGGGGCTGGCCGAGGAAGGCGCTGTAGGTGCGGATGTCGGTGGCGTCGGTCTCGGTGCCCTGAAGTGGCGAGTTGAACGCCGCCTGGATGTAGTTTCGGTTGGTCAGGTTCAAGGACCAGGCCTCGATCGCCCAGCTTTGGTCGGCAGCGCCGAGGACGGTCTTGATGTTGAACAGGGCGAAGGCCGGTTGGTTCTTCTGGGGAGCCAGGTCAGAGCCGGTGTTGTATCGCGAATTGTACTTGGTCGAGAGCGAGGCCCCGCCGATCAGGCCGCTCGATCCGAGCGGAGTGTCGTAGGAGACGGTGCCCGAGGCTGACCACAGAGGCGCGAACGAGATCCGCGCGCCCGGCAGGCGATTCAGGCCCGCGAACCGGCCAGGATCGGTCAGGTCGGCGGCGCCGAATGTCCCATACTCGGTCAGGGCGTAGGTCAGGCCGCCCTGCAGCTTCAGCCCTTCGATCGGTGTGACGTAGGCGACATCGAGGTCAGCGCCCTGGGAGCGGACGCGCGGGATCGACTCCACTATGAAGCTGGTGCCGAGGAAGGTGTTGAGCTGGAAGTTGCTGTAGGTCTGGTGGAAGAGGGCGAGGTTCAGCGTCAGCCGTCGCTCGAACCACTGGGTCTTGGCGCCGAGTTCGAAGGCGTTGGAGGTTTCGGCCGCGAAGCGGGTGGTGTTGGCGATGTTGAGGGCCAGGCCCGCCGCGCCGACGGCAAGGGTGGCCGAGGGCCGGTCGAAATTGTAGCCGCCGGCTTTATACCCTCGCCCGTATGAGGCGTAGGTCATCACCGAAGGCGTCACCCGATAGCTGGTCTTGATCGAGCCGGAACCCTCACGCTCGGTGGCGGCCTGCCGGCCGCTGCGGGCGTCGAGCAGCTCGTTGGCCCAGGGCAGGCACATGCCGCCGACCACCGGCGCTGCGCGCGCCGCCCCGACCGCGCCGACCAGCGCAGGGAAGGCTGAGATCGAGAGGCGGCAGGCCCCTGAGGAGGTCGAGATGGTCGAGTCGAGCCGTTTACGGTCGACGGTGTAGCGAAACCCGGCAGTGAGATCCCAGTCGTCGGTGATCGACAGGGTGTTGTCGGTGAACAGAGCCCAGGTCGTGGCGACCTGGCGGAAGCGGTCCCGCTGGCCTGAGCCAGGCGTGAAGGTTGTGGCCGGTCCGGCGCCGATCAGGCTCGGGGCGCCGCCCAGAACCTTGCCGGCCAAGAATCCGTAGTAATCGGCCCCGAACAGCAGGTCCGATTGGCCGTCATAGACCTCGCGCGCGGCGAAGCCGCCGACCAGCCAGTTCACCCGGCCGTCGCGGCCCGACAGGCGAAATTCCTGGGTGGCGGTGCGGAAGCGGTCGTAAAAGCCGCTCTCCGGTCGATAGAAGATGTCGGCGGCGGTGAAGTCCCAGTCGCCGCCGCGGCGGTTCAACCAGTCGCGCAGGGCCGAGATGCTGGTCAGGGTGGCGTGGCCAACGGGCACGTCGGCCTGAATCGAGACGCCCTTGTCGGTCACCCGGTTGAGACTTTCCCGGTTGGCGTAGGCGACGCGCGCGAAGGGGTTGGGCGTCAGGGGCTCGGCCCCGGGCCGTACCTGGTTGAGCAGCACCGCGCGCGAGACCGGTGAGGAGCCGATGACGGTCTGGACGGCGAGGCAGCAGAATTCCTTGCGCTTGGAATAGTCGGCGATCACGCGTATGCGCGCCCCGCCGGTGGGCGTGAACAGGAGCTGTCCGCGGCCTGTGAAGTAGTTGAGGTCGTCGTCTGTGGTCTTGGTACGGGGGCCGGGGCCGGTGATCACCGACATAAAGCCGTCGCGCTTGCGCGCCGTGAAGAAGATCCTGCCGGCGAGGTTTTCGGCGAGTGGACCGGTGACAGAGGCGGAAAAGCCGCGAGCGTCATAGTTCCCTATCGTCGCTTCGCCCACGGCCCCGAAACTGAAAGAGGGAGCAGCGGTCACGACATTGACCAGACCGGCCGATGTGCTCTTGCCGAACAGCGTCCCTTGCGGCCCCTTCAGCACTTCGATGCGGTCGAGTTCGCCGAGGTCGCCGAAGCCCACGCCGTTGCGAGGGCGGTAGACGCCGTCGACAACCACGCCGACCGATGGCTCGAGGCCGGGGTTGTCGCCGACCGTGCCCACGCCGCGGATGCGGATGGTGGTCGAGGCGTTGCTGGTAGTCGAGGTGACGATCAGGCCGGAGGTCAGGAGCTGCATGTCCTTGAGGTCGCGCACGCCGGCCCGTTCTAAGGCCGCGCCGCCGAGCGCCACGATCGCGATCGGCACATCCTGCAGACGCTGTTCGCGCTTTTGGGCGGTGACGATGACTTCGCCGATGGCGCGGGCTTCGGGCGCTTGAGCATTGACGGGCGCCGCCGAGCCCCAGGCCATGGCGGCGACGAACGTAACGGCGAGCTTCGCTGGGTGCGGCGCAATCATGAGCGTCTCCTCGGCTGCTTAGTGCAGCGCTTCATCCACCAATCTGACGTTGAATTGCTAGCAAATCGGAAATGGACGCGCTCAGGCCGATGCCGGCAACTTTACACTAACTTGTCTCCGGCCGCGACCCGGTCGCGGATTACGGTGACAGTGCACTAAATTGACATCGCCTCAAGGCCTGGGAAAGCTGGCGGGTGCTGTCATCTGTGGATGGCCCCTGCGCTGCAAGTGTGAAGTTGGGTTGGTGTTGAGATTTGTCGGGGTGTGGTCATCTCTCCGGCCTGTTTGCGCGGCGCTGATGTCCGCTGGCCCTGATGGTGTCCGCTAAGCAGGTCCCTATCAGTCCATCGAGCTCAAGGCTCCGACAGCACGTCGGGTTGTCTTGGTCCGCGGCCGCGTTCAGATAGTCATCATCATCCCTTGTGCACCCTTACAGTTCGGAGCGGCGGCCTTGTGCCGCCGCGATCTTGGTCAGGCCATGACCGGCGGGCGGGAGACCTCACCGCGCTTCAACCCCGCCCAGGCGATCTTGGCGGTCTTGTTGGCCATGGCGACGGTGAAGCCCGCCTCGGCCAGCAGGTGCTTGGGAGCCTCGGTGACCTTCTGGCCGTGCTGCAGCGAGCAGGCGGCGTGGTAGGCGACGAACAGACCCTTGGGCGTCACGGGCGGCAGGGGCGCGGTAACGAGGACCTCGGTGATGTCCTTGGCCAGGGCGGAGACGCGGGCGGCCTTGTCGGCATAGGCGGCGTCATTCCGCAGCATGAAGCCATAGTCCTTGAGCGTCGTGCCGCAGCCGGAGGCGGTGACGACGATGGCGTCGAGCCCGCCCTGCTCAATCTGCCGGGTCTAGGCGTCGACGTTGCGGCGGGCGGCTCCGAGGGCGGCCTCTTCCTTTCCGAGGTGGTGGACCAGGGCGCCGCAGCGGTGCTGTCAGTCTAACACTAACTCGTCTCCAATGACGGCCGCGCGGCCGGGCGAGGCGACGTTGAATCCCATTTCCTACAAGCGCCACCGCTTTCCGTCGGAGGTGATCCGTCACGCGGTCTGGCTGTATTTCCGCTTCACCCTGAGTTTCCGGGATGTTGAGGGGCTGCTCGCGCAACGCGGAATTGAGGTCAGCTACGAGACGATCCGGTGCTGGACGCTGAAGTTCTGCCGGCTCTTCGCCCACAATCTCCGGCGCAGCCGGCCACGGCCAACCGGTCGCTGGCATCTGGACGAGATGGTGGTGAAGGTCGGCGGCAAGCGGATGTTTCTCTGGCGCGCCGTCGACGATGAAGGCGA
>CANJKM010000208.1 GCA_947474805.1 Caulobacterales bacterium
GCTGCACCAGGCTGATCGCCCGCGAATTCAGAGGCTCGATCGTCGGCAGCTTCTTGATGTGGGCGCCCTGGTGGATGTTCTCGACCATGACTAGCGGCACTTCAGCCGCGTGAGCGGCGTACCAGTCGAAGGTGAAATGGACGAGCAGGGTCAGGGCTTCGATCGGGGGCTTGGCGTCGAAGTCGAGTTCGCGCTCGTCGCCCCGAAGCCTGCGGTAATGCTCGAAAAGAACGGCCTGATACAGGCCCTCCTTGCTACCGAAATAGTAGTAGATCATCCGCTTAGACGTGCGGGTCTTTAACGCGATCTCATTGATCCGCCCTCCGCGGAAGCCCCGGCGGGAAAACTCCTGGGTCGCGACATCGAGAATCTCGGCGCGGGTCCGCTCGGCGTCCTTGATCATGACGGCTGACGGATCGGCAGGCACCTTGGCGATATGGGCGACCCGGCGCTTCGCGGGCCCCGCGCGCGTCTCCATGATCGCCTTCAGGGGCTCGACGCCCGCCTTTCCGGTCATTTCAGGTCCTTCGGAATCACGCGACGGCACGCACCGTAGGGCCGCGCGGACAAGGGGTCGAGACGCCGGGTCAAGCCCAGCGCTCGGGCTAGGCCTCTCCGACTCGCCGGACCTCCCCGAGCACGAATACGTAGGACAGCACGCCGATCAGGGCCATGGCGCCGATGAAGGCCAGGCCCCCGAAGAAAGAGCCCGTGGCGGCGACCACGAGGCCGATGACGATCGGCGTCACGATCCCAGCGAGGTTTGTGCAGAAGTTGAACACCCCGCCGGTAAGGCCGATCAATCGTCGCGGCGCGACCTCCGAGATCAGGGTCCAGCCGAGATTGGACATGCCTTGGCCGAAGAAGGCGACCGACATCACAGCGATGACCACCGAATTGTCTTGGACGAAGGCGGCTGTGGTGATCAGCGACGACAGCAGAAGGCCCATCACAACCGGTGTCTTGCGTCCAATCGTCAGGGAACCGGTGCGTCGAACCAGGTAGTCGGACAATACCCCGCCCACCAGCACGCCTACCGAGGCGGCGATAAAAGGCAACGAGGCGAAGAAGCCGACCTTGATGAAGGCCATCTTCCGCTCAGTCGCCAGATAGGTCGGAAACCAAGTCAGGAAGAAAACGAGGGTGGCGTTGGTGGCGAACTGGCCGATCGCCGCGCCGACAATCTGACGCTGGCGCAGCAGCCAGCCTATGTCGCGCCAAGAGAAGGGCGTTTTCTCGCCCTGCAGGCTGAGCGCGCCGCCCGCCGCGATCTCGTCGAGCTCCGCCTGATTGGCCCAGCAGCTCTCTTGCGGCTCGCGATAGAGGGCCCACCAGACCAGACCGAAGCAGACGCCGATCACGCCCGCCAGCATGAACAGGACCCGCCATCCGTGCTGCGCGGTAATCCAGAACAGCACAGGGCTCAGAAAGGCGATGCCGAAGTACATCCCCACCGAATAGACCCCGTTCGCCCGGGCCCGCTCACGTTGGGGGAACCAGGCGACCAGGATGCGGCTGTTAGCCGGAAAGCACGGCGCCTCCGCGGCGCCCAGCCCGAGGCGCGCGGCGAACAGCCCCGCGACGTTGAAGACCAAGCCCTGCAGACCGGTGAACACCGACCAGACCGTGACCGACAGGAAGTAAGTCAGCCGCGTTCCGAAGCGATCCAGAAAAGCCCCGCCGGGAATCTGAGCCGCCGCATAGGTCCAGGAGAAGGCCGAGAGGATGAGACCCATCAGCGCCGGGCCTATGTGGAGGTCCTTGGACATCTGGGGCGCGGCCACGCTCATCAGCGTCCGGTCCAGGTAGTTGATCATGGTCGCCGTCGCGATCAGCGCCAGCACATAATACCGGCCCCGGGTTGCGCGGGTCGCGGGCGCATTGGCTGTTTCGGTCATGTCCGTTCCCTCCCCGCCCCCTTCGGAGCACGCGGTGTTCAGGAGCCGCCGTCGCGGCCGAGCAGAAAGGCAACGTCATAGGCGTGGCCCTCGACCTCGGTCAGGCCTAACGCTTCAACCTCGCGCGTCAGTTCGGCCATCAGTGCGTTGAGTTCAGTCAACCCCACAGCCTCGACCACCACGATCGCCTGGAAACGCTTCTCTCGCATCGGCCGGCGGATCTCGTTCTCCGTCGTCCGGACGTCAGAGACTTCGGGCCTGGCGACCGCGGTGTGGACAGCGCTCACACCAGCCCGTTCGGACAACCGCTCGGCGAGGCCCGGCGCGTTCTGCCGGAAGAGGTTCTCGGTCATTCCAACGCCAAAATCGCCGCGGAACGTCGCGACCGCACCGCCCGCGCCCAGGCCGCCGGTCGAGACGGTTTCACATGAGACGCGCAGGAAGTTCCTGAAGTGCGGCATCATCCGCTGGGTCCAGGACGATGGATTATTCAACCGCTCCAGATAGCCCGGCGAACGCAGCACCTCGAGATCTTCGCCCTCGTAGATGGTCAGATAGCGCTGGCGATCCAGACCCCAATTGACGCCCCTCCGGCCGCGCAAAAAACCAGGAATGCTAAGGCGCTCGGGCATGTGCTCGCGGGTATGCCAGAGATGATATTCAGCCTCACCCTCGGCGGCGATGTCGTGCCACATGACCATAAACGCGGACCCCTTAAACGGCATCACAATCTCCACTGTCTTCTCTAACGCGGCGGGCTATCGAGCCTTGGCCGCGCCGACGCTACCTGTGCACATCAAACCGGAGCCAGCCGCCCGCCGCCTGTGCGACGGACGGCTGGAAAAGAAGAGGCTCTAGAACTTCTTGGTTATCTCGAACTGCCAGACACGGCCAAAGACGTTGTGATTGTTCAAATCGACGGCGTTCGTGCCGCTCAGCACGACCGGCGGGTCCTTGCCGGCGAGGTTCTGCACATTGACCGAGACGCGGATGCCGTCGAGCGGCCCGGAACCCTGCGGTCCGGTGTAGGAGAGACCGGCGTCGAAGGTCACCCACGACGGAATCCTGGTGTCCGGATATTTGACGCCGTTCACCGTGATCGTGGCGTTGTTCAGATAGGAGCCGACGTAGTTCATGAACAGATTGGCGCTGAACGGGCCGTGGTTCAGGCCGAGGTTGGCCCGGCCGCGGGAACTGACCTGGTTGCCGAAGGTGTCCAGGGCGTCGAACAGCGGCGAGGTCGGCAAGAGGCTCCGCTTCAGCTTGAGAAGCTTGCTGAAGGCGCCGCCGGCGCTGACCCGGCCGATCCCGGTGTCGAAGCTGTAGTTGGCCGAGATGTCGAGGCCGCTCTGCTTGACCCGGCCAAGGTTGCGCAGACCGCCGGCGATGATCCCCACCAGCTGGCAGTCGTTGTTGGTCGAGGGGGTGAAGACGGCGTTGGTGTCGTTCAGCCAAGGCAGATAGGCCGGGTTGTAGGTGGCGTATTGAGGCGACCCCGCAAGCCCCGGCTGGGCGCCGTTGACGCAGCTCGCCGGTTGCGGCGCAGTTATGAAGAAGTCTTTGTACTGAGCGAAGGCCGCGGGGCTCGAGAGCAGGAGCGTGGCGTTCGGCAGGTTCTCGATCCGGTCCTTGTAGTCGACGTTGTAGTAGGTGAGGCCGAACTTCAGGTTGCGGACGAACGAAGGATTATAGTCGGCCCCCAGCGAGAAGACCTTGGCCGACTCTGGCCTCAGGCCCGAAGTGTTGCCGCCCCGGTTGAGAACCAGGCTCTGTCCGGTGGCGACGTTGGTGACCGGGATGGCCGGGTTGTTGAGGCCGTTGTTGACGAATACACGGTTGGTCTGGCCGACCGTCCGCGGATCCGATTCACCCAGGGTCGCCGCCCGGAAGGAAGTGCCCCAGGACCCGCGCAGCAGCAGGTCCTCGACCGGGCGCCAGGAGACGCCGAACTTCGGATTGGTGGTCGAGCCGACGTCCGAATATTTGTCGTAGCGGACCGCCATCGACAGGTCGAGGCGGCGGAAGCCCGGCCGCGAATTGCCAGGCCCGAACAGCGGGATGAAGACCTCCCCGAACCCGGACTCGATGATCCGATGGCTCTTGGCGAAGCGAGAGGTCTGGTAGGTGGTTGTCAGGTTTAGGGTGTTGAGCGCCTTCAGCCAGAAGTCGAGTTTCTGATATTCGGTCCCCACCGCGACCCTGACGTCGCCTCCCGGCAGGGCGAACAGGGATCCGTCGATCTTTCCGACCACGTCGACCAATTCGTTGGTGGCCTTCTGGATAAAGCCCCCGAACAGGCCGCCGGCCCCCTGTTGCGGACCGTTGGTGTAGGGGTTGAAGTTGGCCGCCGTCGCCGGCTGGGTGATTACCGCCGCCAGGGTGGTGTTGATCTGCGGCTGGCAGACCGCGCATCCGTAGTTGTTGCCGTAGGTGGCCGTGCCCGTGAACTGGAAGTCCCGGAACAGGTGAACCTTGTAGTCGAGCGAGACATTCACCGTGTTCTCGGTGTTCTCTTGCTGCAGCGTCCGGTTGGGGTTGTTGAGCCGGAAGTTATAGACGACCGACTGGTTCCCGGCCGGGAGGCCCTGGATATAGTAGGGGCTGGTCGGCGCGACCGTGACCGCCACGCTGGTGAAGGCGCCGTCGCCCGCCGCGACCCCTTCGTTGGTGCGGAGGTTGGCGAGGGTGGTGAAGGTCAGCTCACCCCATTTTCCGAAATCCTGGTTGATGCGCAGCATGCCGCTCTTGCGGTGGCGGGCGGTGTAGTAGTCGAACAGCGGCGAGGTATCGTAGAGCGACGGATTGTTGCGCAGCGCCAGCACTTCGGCGGCGGTGGGCACCCGGCCGTTCAAGTTGGCCGGCAGGCCATAAACGGTCGTGCCGATGATCAGGGCCGGCGTCAGGCCCGGTTGCACCGTGGTGCCGACGAAGCGATTGTCGTTGCCGCCGAACGGGCGCAGGTCCTGGGCCAAGTAGGGGCTAGCGTCGCGCTTGACCCGACCGTTGGTCTCGTAGGTCAGGCCCAGCATGACGCTGCCCGAGCTCCAGGTTTTCCCGATCAGGCCTTCCACCGTGTACTGATGGAAGAGGCTGTCGGTGAATCGGGCGCTGACCTCGGCGCCGTTGTAATCCTTGCGCAGGATGTAGTTGACCACCCCGGCGACGGCGTCGGAGCCGTAGATGGCCGAGGCGCCGTCCGTGACCACTTCCACGCGCTGAACGGCGGCGAAGGGAATGGTGTTGGGGTCGGATATCTGATTGGTCACCCCCTGTTGGACCGTGCGGTGGCCGTCGAAGAGCAACAGCGTGGCCGAGTTGCCGAGCCCGCGCAGGTTCACGCCCGCGTTCCGACCGGAATTGTTCTGCAATGTGCTGCCGAGGCCGGAGCCCTGCGGCAGCTGGGTGATCAGCGTGCTGAGGTCGCGGGCGCCGGATTCGACGATCGCGCTGCGGTCGATGTTGACCGTGGCAGAGCCGACCGGGGCCACCCCGCGGATGGCGGTGCCCGTGACCACCACGGCTTCCAGATTGTCGGCGGCGGCCGGTGGCGTCTGAGCGAAGGCGGGCGCGGCGGTGCCCAGGCCGATTAGCGCCACGGTGGTCATCA
>CANJKM010000209.1 GCA_947474805.1 Caulobacterales bacterium
GATCGAGGCGGTCGGGGCGATGGCCAGCTTGTGGCTGAACCGCTCCATTACGCCGCGCTCGGCGGCGTCGGGGCAGGCGCCCTTCTCCTCGGCCAGGGCCTTGGAGGCCTTGTCGGCTTCGCGGCGCAGGTGCTTGAAGATCCGCATGTTCCAGGACTTGGCCAGAGCGCTCTCGAACGGAACGTTCTGGGCCTGCAGGAAGCTGTGGAAGCCCATCAAACCGAGGCCCACCGACCGCTCGCGCTGGGCGGCGTAGGAGGCGGCCGAGGCCGCGTCCGGGGCGTTGTCGATGAAGTCCTGCAGCACATTGTCGAGGAACCGCATGATGTCCTCGACGAACTTCGGCTCGTCGCGCCACTCCAGATAGGTCTCGGCGTTGACCGAGGAGAGGCAGCAGACCGCGGTCCGCTCGGCGCCCAGGTGGTCCTTGCCGGTGTGGAGCATGATCTCCGAGCAGAGGTTGGACTGACGAACGGTCAGGCCCAGGTCCTGCTGGTGCTGGGGCATGGCCCGGTTCACCGCGTCGGAGAAGATCAGATAGGGCTCGCCGGTCTGCAGCCGGATCTCAAGGATCTTCTGCCACAGGGCGCGGGCGTCGACCGTCTTGACCACCTCGTTGTTCTTGGGCGAGCGCAGGCCGAAAGGGGTTCCGTCGCGCACGGCGAACATGAACTCGTCGCTGATCGAGATGCCGTGGTGCAGGTTCAGGGACTTGCGGTTGAAGTCGCCCGAGGGTTTGCGGATCTCGAGGAACTCCTCGATCTCCGGATGGTGGACATCGAGATAGACCGCCGCCGAGCCGCGCCGCAGCGAGCCCTGGCTGATGGCGAGGGTGAGGGAGTCCATCACGCGGATGAAGGGGATGATGCCCGAGGTCTGGCCCGCGCCCTTCACCTTCTCGCCGATCGAGCGGACGCCGCCCCAATAGGTGCCGATGCCGCCGCCGTTGGCGGCGAGCCACACGTTCTCGTTCCAGACCCCGACAATGCCGTCGAGCGAATCGGAGACGGCGTTGAGGAAGCAGGAGATGGGCAGGCCGCGCGCCGCGCCGCCGTTCGACAGCACCGGCGTCGAGGGCATGAACCACAGGCGGGACATGTAGTCATAGACGCGCTGGGCGTGCTCGGCGTCGTCGGCATAGGCCGTGGAGACGCGCGCGAACATGTCCTGATAGCTCTCGCCCGGCAGGAGGTAGCGGTCTTCCAGAGTGGTCTTGCCGAAGTCCGTCAACAGAGCGTCACGAGACCGGTCCACCGTGACCTTCTGGACCAGTTTCAGCTCAGGGCGCGCCAGGGTTTGGGGCGCAGCCTTGAGATTTTGTACCGCTTCGGACCGTATTTTCGCCGCTTCCGATCCCGTCGTCATTTCGCCTGCCGCCCCTACATGTTGTGCCGAAGAGCCTCGTCACACCCAACATGTCGCCACAGGGTTGATGAACCGTCAACGCGCCCGACGTTCAATTCACTGTGCAAAACCAAAATTATCTGGCTTGCGGGATGGCGCGCGTTAGCAATCCGGTAAGGTTTCGAGTCGGAGGCGCGCCCAGGTGAAACGACATGTCGCAGGGGCGGTCACGACCCTGGTCTCGGCCGCCCGCAAGGAGGTCTCGGTGGTCGCGGCCCTGTGCGCCATGGCCGGCGGGCTTTTCCTCTTCATCCACCTCGCCGAGGAGACCGGCGAGGGCGACACCCACGCCTTCGACATGGCGGTGCTGAGTCGTTTGCGGCGCCCGGACGCGCCCGCCGTCCCGATCGGCCCGCACTGGCTGACCACCAGCGCCCGCGACCTGACCTCGCTCGGCTCGACCACCATCCTGGTCTTCCTCGGCCTCTCGGCGATCGGTTTTCTGATGATGCAGGGGCGGCGGGCGGCGGCCCTGCTGGTCCTGGGCTCGGTCGGCGGGGCGCTCGCCCTGTCCAACGGGCTGAAGCTGGTCTTCCAGCGCGCCCGCCCCGACGCCGCCTTCCGGGCGATCGAGGCCACCCAGTTCAGCTTCCCCTCAGGCCACGCCCTGATCTCGACCGCCGTCTACCTGACCCTCGGCGCCCTGATCGCCCACGCGATTCGCGAGCGGAGCCTGAAGCTCTACGTCCAGCTCCTGGCCGTGCTGCTGGTGTTCGCCATCGGGCTGTCGCGCATCTATCTGGGCGTCCATTGGACCACCGACGTCCTCGCCGGTTGGGGGATGGGCGCGGCCTGGGCCATGGCTCTGTGGCTGATCACCTGGTGGATAGAGCGCCGCTCGCGCCTTGCGCTGGGCGAGGCCGCGCCCTAGTTACAGCCCGTCACTGGGGAGTAGTCGCCCGCGCTAGAGTTCGATGGGGTCGGAACACCGACCGCTGAATCGAACTCTAAATTGAAAAATTCGAAGCGCGCTCGCGCGCTTTGGCAGCGGGGAGCGCGTCAACAGACTTGCCGGGGTTCGCTTCGGCATGGCGCGTTCGAGCCAGGATCTTCGGGTCCGCGGCCTTGGCGAGACCTTTGGCTTTCGTGCGCACGACCGGCGGGTCGCGCGGCGCGGAAGGCCATTGGTTGTTCGCCCGCCCAGGACTCGTATCCCAGTGCTAGACACCATCCTCATCTCCACCGGCCTCGTCGCCCTGGCCGAGATCGGCGACAAGACCATGCTCTTGGCCATCCTGCTGGCCGCCCGCTTCCAGAAGCCGTGGCCGGTGATCGGCGGCATCATCGTGGCCACCCTGGCCAACCACGCCCTGGCCGCCGCGCTCGGCGTCTTCGCCGGCGGCTTCCTGCAGGGGCCCTGGGTGCGCTGGGTGCTCGGCGCCGTCTTCCTCGGTTTCGCCGCCTGGACGCTGATCCCCGACACGCTGGACGACAATCAGGAGACAAAGCCCGCCGGCGGCGTCTTCCTTACCACTCTCGTGGCCTTCTTCCTGGTCGAGATGGGCGACAAGACCCAGCTGGCCACCATCGCGCTCGGCGCCCGCTTCCACTCGGTGGTCGAGGTGGCGGCCGGGACCACGCTCGGGATGATGCTGGCCAATGTCCCGGCTGTCTTCATCGGCCAGGCCGCGGCCGGCAAACTGCCGCTCAAGGCCATTCGCATCGTCGCGGCCACGGCGTTCGCGCTCTTGGGGCTCTATGTGCTGATCTTCGGCTAGTTACTTGCCGTAAACCCCGGCTCAGCGAACAAAGGGGCGTGTGCGCCCTGTCCAAGATCCTGCTGCTGAGCCTGACCATGGCGGTCCCGGCCTATGCCGCGCCCAAGACCACCCCGTCGGGCCTGCCGGTGCCGCGCTATGTGTCGCTGAAGTTCGCCGAGGTGAACGCGCGCGGCGGGCCAGGCGACGACTACAAGCTCTTGTGGATCTACCGCGCCCGCGGCCTGCCGCTGCAGATCGTGGCCGAGACCTATGACTGGCGCCGCGTCTGCGGCCCGGACGGTTCGCTGGCCTGGGTCCATCGCCGCACGGTCGACGCCCGCCGCACCGTCATGCGCACCTCGGCCCAGCCCCTGACCCTGCATCGCGGGGCCAACCCCAAGAGCCAGCCCGCCGCCTTTCTGGCAGGTCACGCTCTGGCGGGACTGGAGACCTGCAAGAACGGCTGGTGCCGCCTTTCCGCCGGCGGGGTAAAGGGCTGGGCGCCGGAAAATGAGGTCTGGGGCCTGTCGGAGGCCCTGCAGTGCCGCCCGCCCTCACCCCCAAAGGCGCGCTAGAACACTTAAACAATTGGCGCGGCCCGACGGCCTCGTGTAACGCAAAAGCCCAATCAAGGAGCGTACGCCCGGCATGAAGGCCGCCCAATCCAGCTTCGACTACGAGACCCTGCTCGCCTGCGGACGCGGTGAACTGTTCGGCCCGGGCAACGCCCAGCTGCCCGCGCCCCCCATGCTGATGGTCGACCGGATCACCGAGATCTCGGCCGAGGGCGGCAAATACGGCAAGGGCTTCGTCAAGGCCGAGCTCGATATCAACCCCCAGCAGTGGTTCTTCCTGTGCCACTTCTTCGGCGACCCGGTCATGCCCGGCTGCCTTGGCCTGGACGCCATGTGGCAGCTCGTGGGCTTCTTCCTGGGCTGGTCGGGCGCTCCGGGGCGCGGCCGCGCGCTTGGCGTCGGCGAGGTCAAGTTCACCGGTCAGGTCACGCCGACTGTCAAGACGGTAAGCTACCATATCGACATGAAGCGGGTGATCATCCGTAAGCTTGTCATGGGCGTGGGCGAAGGTTCGGTCTTCGCCGACGGCAAGCTGATCTACACGGCCGAGGATCTCAGGGTCGGACTGTTCGACCCCAAGGACTTGGCCTGAGCGAACGATAAGAAGTGGGAACGCCCATGCGACGGGTGGCGATAACAGGCCTCGGCATTGTTTCTTCGATCGGCAACGACGCCGCGGAGGTGACCGCTTCATTGCGCGAGGCCCGCTCGGGCATCGTCGCGGCGCCGGAATACGCCGAGCTCGGCTTCCGCTCTCAGGTGCACGCCCCGGTCAAGCTTGACTGGGAAGCCCTGGTCGACCGCAGGGCGGCGCGCTTCCTTTCCCCCGGGCTCGGCTACGCCCACGTCGCCATGGAGCAGGCGGTCAAGGATTCCGGCCTCACCGAGGAGGAAGTCTCGAACGACCGCACCGGCCTGATCGTCGGCGCCGGCGGCCCCTCGACCTCGACCATCGTGGCGGCGGCCGAGACCGTCCGCACCAAGGGCCCCAAGCGGATTGGCCCCTTCGCCGTGCCCAAGGCCATGTCCTCGGGCGCCTCGGCCGTGCTCTCGACCTGGTTCAAGATTCGGGGCGTCAACTTCTCCATCTCCTCGGCCTGCGCCACCTCGGCCCACTGCATCAATGTGGCCGCCGACGAGATTCGGCTGGGCCGCCAGGACGTCATGTTCGCCGGCGGCTGCGAGGAGCTCGACTGGACCCTGTCGTGCATGTTCGACGCCATGGGCGCCATGTCGTCCAACTTCAACGCTGCCCCCGCCGTGGCCAGCCGCGCCTATGACGTGGCCCGCGACGGCTTTGTCATCGCCGGCGGCGGCGGCATCGTGGTGTTGGAGGACATGGACCGGGCCAAGGCGCGCGGGGCCAAGATCTACGCCGAGCTGGTCGGCTACGCCGCCAACTCCGACGGCTACGACATGGTCGCCCCCTCGGGCGAGGGCGCGGTGCGCTGCATGAAGCTGGCGATGGCCGGACTGAAAGCCCAGGGAATCGAGCGGATCGACTATCTGAACCCGCACGGGACCTCGACCCCCGTGGGCGACGACAAGGAGATGGGCGCGGTGCGCGAGGTGTTCGGCGACGACATGCCGATGATCTCCTCCACCAAATCCCTGACCGGCCACAGCCTCGGCGCCGCCGGGGCGCAGGAGGCGATCTATTGTCTCCTGATGATGCAGAACGGCTTCGCGGCCGAAAGCGCCCACATCGACAATCTCGACCCGGCCTTCGAGGGCATGCCGATCCTGCGCAAGCGCCACGA
>CANJKM010000210.1 GCA_947474805.1 Caulobacterales bacterium
GCCTGACCTGCCGCCTGCCGGACAACGCCAACCCGACCGCCGCCCTCATCCCGATCCTGGCGCAGGGCGGCAAGACCTGCACGCCCTCGGACGTGAAACCGATGGGCTCGACCGCCGACGGCAAGAGCTATTACGAAGTGGTCTGCGGCGCCGGCGACGGCGCGGTGCTGGAGACCCAAGCCGGCGTGAAGCCCAAGGTGCTGGACTGCATCCAGTTCCTGGGCGGCCCATCCGAATGCGCCCTGACCAAGAAGCCGGAAATCCAGACCCGTCTGGCGGCCGTCGCGGCCAAGTCGGGCAAGCCCTGCACCCTGTCGGACTTCCGCTATGTCGCCTCCGACACCGCGACCGGCGACAACTACTATGAGATCGCCTGCGGCACGGCCCCCGGCTACATGCTCCAGGCCAGCGCCGGCGGCGACTATAAGAACGCCATCGACTGCACCCGCGCCCAGAGCATCGCCGGCGGCTGCACTCTGACGGACACCAGCGCCGCGGCGGCCGACGACATCGTCCAGTACAAGCACCTGACCGCCGCCAGCGGCTACCCCTGCGACGTCTCAAAATATCGCTTCCTGGGCGTCGATAAGGCGTCGAATAGCGAAGTCGTCGAGCTGGCCTGCAAAGACCACGCCGACGGCGCGGTGGCCAAGTTCCCGCTCGACAAGGGCGGCAAGACGGTGATCCTGGACTGCCTGCAAGCCGGCGGCCTGGGCCTCTCCTGCACCCTGTCGCAGCCGGCCGCCCTTTTCACCAAATACACCAACGCCATCTCGTCCAAGAAGGCCGGCTCGACCTGCAAGGTGTCGGGCGCCAAGTGGCTGGCCCAGACGGCGACCCAGGACCTGATCGAGACCGCCTGCTCGGACGGCCTCCCGGGCTGGGTGGTGCCGGTGAATAAGGTCGGCGGCACCTTCGAAAACCTGCTGACCTGCGGCGAAGCCAGCCGCGCCGGCGCGGCCTGCAGCCTGCCGACCAACGTCGCCAAGAAGTAGTTCCGGTTACAGACGGATAAGCGGAGGCCCGCCAGGAGCGATCCCGGCGGGCCTTTTGCGTTCAGGCGCTCAGCGTCTCCTGAAACCGCACCGGCTGGCCGCCCGCCGGCGAGACCACCTCGCCGTCCTGCATCACCACCCGGCCGCGGATGATGGTGGCCATCGGCCAGCCCTTGATCTTCATCCCGTCGAACGGGGTCCAGCCGCAGCGGCTGGCGGTGTCCTCGTGGCGGATGGTGCGCTCGGCCTTCAGGTCCACCAGCGTCAGGTCGGCGTCGTAGCCGCGCACCATCCGGCCCTTGCCGGCGATACCGAAGACCCGATGCGGGCCCTCGCTGGTCAGGTCGACGAGGCGCTCCAGAGTCAAGCGCCCCTCGGCCACGTGGTTCAGCATGATCGGCAGCAGGGTCTGCACGCCGGGCATGCCCGAGGGCGAGGCCGGGTAGGAGCGGGCCTTCTCCTCCTGGGTGTGGGGGGCGTGGTCGGAGCCGATGACGTCGGCGACGCCCTGGCGGATGCCGCGCCACAGGCCCTCGACATGGCGGGCCCCGCGGATCGGCGGGTTCATCTGGGCGTAGCCCTTCAGACGCTCGTAAGCCTCCGGGCCGATCAGGGTCAGGTGCTGGGGGGTGATCTCGACCGAGGCCACATCCTTATGGGCGGCCAGGAAGTCGATCTCCTCGGCGGTGGTGACGTGCAGGACGTGGATTCGCTTACCGAGGCTTTGCGCGATCCCGACCAGGCGTTTGGTTGAGCGGATGGCGCTCTCGGCGTCGCGGACCTCCTCATGGCTGGTCCAGTCGCCCTCGCGGGCCAGGGGGCGGCGCTCCTCAAGGCGGTACTCGTCCTCCGAATGGAAGGTGGCGCGGCGGTTGGTGTGGCGCAGCACCTTCTCCACCCCGGCGTCGTCGGCGATCAGCAGGGAGCCGGTGGAGGCGCCCATGAAGACCTTGACCCCGCAGCAGCCGGGCAGTCGCTCAAGCTCGCCGAGCAGATGGGCGTTCTCGTGGGTGCCGCCGACGTAGAAGGCGTGGTCGCAGTCCATCCGTCCCTTGGCGCGCTTGAGCTTGTCGGCCAGGGCCTCCGGGTCGGTTGTGTTGGGGTTGGTGTTGGGCATCTCGAATGTCGCGACGACGCCGCCAAGCACGGCGCCCCGTCCCCCAGTCTGCAGGTCTTCCTTCCACTCCAGCCCCGGCTCGCGGAAGTGGACCTGGGTGTCCATCACGCCCGGCAGGACGGTGAGCCCGGTCGCGTCCACGATCTGCCCGGCCGTGGCGGTGGCCAGATCGCCGACCTCGACGATCTTGCCGTCGCGCACGCCCACGTCGGCGGCCCCGCGCCCGGCGTGGTTGACCACCTCGCCGCCGCGCACGATCAGGTCAAAGGTCGAGGTCATCGGGGGGGTTCCTGATTTTGGACTTCGGGGGCTTGGGCTTGGTGGCGGCGATGAGTTCGCGGGCGGCGGCAACCACCTTGGCGACCGACAGGTCCTGCATGTGGCAGACTTCGTTGGAGAGCTCAGGGTCGATGGCCTTGAAGTGGGCGAAGTCGCGCGGGCCGCGCACCGCGCGGGTCGTTTTGCCCCACGGGCCGTAGAGCCGCTCGTCCGACGGGCCGAACAGGCCGAGCGTCGGGGCGCCGGCGGCGGCGGCCAGATGCATCAGGCCGGAATCATTGCCGATGAAGACGCGCGCCTGCTTCAGCATGGCGTAGCAGACCAGGAGATCGGCCCGGCCCACAGCATCGATCAGCCGCTCGCGCGGGATGGAGCGGCGCACCGCCTCGGCGGCCCAGCGGTCGTCCTCGCCGCCGAGGATCAGAAGCCGGCCGGTGGGCAGGGGGCCGTTGGGGCCCAAGAGTTCGGCCGCCGCGACGGCGAACCGCTCGGCCGGCCAGGTCTTGCCGACCCAGTTGGCGGCGGGCCCCATCGCCAGGATCGGGCCGCTGTTAGCGCCGTCCTTGGGGTTCAGGAGGGCCTGCGCCGCCGCCTCGGTCTCCGGACCGGTGAAGAGATAGGGCGAGGGCGGCTCGTCCTCGAGTTTGAGCAGGCGCGCGGCCTCTATCACCTTGTGGACCGGTTCGGAGCCCAGCGGGGCCGGACGGCGGATGGCGCGCTTCTTGGCGCTGAGGAAGCGGGCCAGACCGGATCCCCGCATGTCCAGCACCAGGCCCCAGCGGCGGGCGCGGGTCAGGCGCCAAAGGTCGAACCAGTGCAGGCCGAAACGCCGCTTGGGCATGGAGATCAGCCGCTCCAGCTCCGGGGTGTCGCGGAACAGCGGCGCGGCGACGGGGCCGGCGACGATGGTGAAACGGGCGTGCGGGATCTCCTCGACGAGCCGCTTGAGCAGTCCCGAAGAGAGGACGGCGTCGCCAATGCGATTGGCGGTGATGAAGAGGATGGGGAAGGCGCCGGGCATGTCCGCGTCGTTATAGACGGGTTCGGGCGCACCTGTCCCTGGCGCCGGGCGGGGAGATGGCCCACATCTTCGCCATGCCCACCGCGCCGCGCCTGATAGAGCTCTCCGACCGGGCCGTGCTCTACGTCTCAGGGCCCGACTGGCGCGCCTTCCTGCAGGGGCTGCTCACCCAGGACGTCGAGACGCTCGGCGAGGGAGAAATCCGCTTCGCCGCCCTGCTGACCCCACAGGGCCGCCTTATGTTCGACCTCTTTCTGATCGGAACCGCCGAGGGCGCCCTGCTGGACGTCGCGGCCGACAAGCGCGAGGCGCTGGCGCAGCGACTGGCCATGTACCGGCTGCGGGCCAAGGCGGTCATCGCCCCAACCGGAGACCGGGTCTTCGCTCTGTGGAACAGCCCCGGCGGACCCGGATGGCTGCCGGACCCCCGTTTGGCCGGGCTGGGCTTCCGCGCCTATGCAGCCGAGCCGCCCGCGGCCCTGGGCGCCGATCCGGCGGCGCGGGCGGAGTTCGACGCCTGGCGGCTCTCGGTGGGCGTTCCCGATCCGGGCCTGGACTGCGGCGAAACCACCTATCCGATCGAGGCCAATTTCGACCTCTTGAACGGGATCGACTTCAAGAAGGGCTGCTATGTCGGCCAGGAGACCACCTCGCGGATGAAGCGGCGCGGCGGAATCAAGAGCCGGATGTCGCCGCTGAGCTTTTCCGGTCCCGCCCCGGCGCCGGGAACGCCCGTCGTCACCGCCGAGGGCTTGCGCGCCGGTGAAGTTCTGAGCGGCGGCGACGGCGCGGCCATGGCCCTGGTCCGGCTGGACCGCGCCCTGGGGGCCAGCCTACTGGCCGAGGGGCGGCCGGTCGCCCTGAACCCGCCGGACTGGCTCGCCGCCCAGCTCTGACCGCCTGGAAATCGCCTCTTTGCGAACCCATATTAGAAGCATAGAGTTTTTACTTAACCGGCTTGAGGAGTTGTCCGTATGCGCCTCGTCCTCGCTTCCGCTCTCGCCGTGCTTTCGCTGGCGGCGGCCCCCGCCCTCGCCGGCGCCCCGGTCGAGATCACCATCGGCCCCGACTTGGCCAAGAAGACCCTGTCCTACGGCGCCCGCGACATCGATATCGTCCGCGGCTGGCTGGGCGATGCGGCGAACCGGGCCCTCAGCAAGCCGGGCGCGGCGCAGATCGTTCGGGCCGACCTGGTGCTCGAGAACGCGGTTCCAAACCGGCCGACCTTCAGCCAGATGGCCCGCTATCCGCAGCTTTCGATGGAGAGCATCGGACTGGGCGGCGCGACGATCGGCGGCACGGTGACCACGGCAGACGGCCAGGTGCACCCGATCCGGTATGCCTTCTATGAGCGCAACCTTTGGAACATCGGGCCCGCCACGACCTGGCGCGACGCCGAACGGGCCTTCGACATGGCGGCCCGGCGGATCGCCAAGGGAGATTTCCCCAACCAGACGCACCCGATGCAGCCCAGCGGAAACGGGAGTTTCGATCCCCGCAATCTGAACAACTGACCCCAGCACACGAGGAGACAAGCATGCGCCGCACCGTCCTTCTGGCCGCCGCCGCCCTCAGCTTCACGGCCGCCGCCCCCGCCTTCGCCGACGCCCCGGTGGAGGTCGCTATCGGCCCTAAGCTGGCCGAGAAGACGCGCTCCTACGGCCCGCGCGAGATCAACGACATGCGCGACTTCCTGGACCGGATCGCCACCAGCGCAATCAACCGGAAGGGTGCGGCGCCCATCGCCCGCGCCGACCTGGTGCTTGAGGACGCGGTGCCCAACGCCCCGACCTCGGCCCAGTACGGCCGCAACCAGGGCCTGTCGATGTGGAGCGTCGGCCTGGGCGGCGCCCATATCGGCGGCACGGTGACCACCACCGACGGCCAGGTGCACCCGATCAACTACGCCTTCTACGAGAGCTTCTGGCAGCAGCCCCAGCCGCCGCACCGCTGGCGCGACGCCACCCGGGCCTTCGAGATGGCCACCAGCCAGATCGCCA
>CANJKM010000211.1 GCA_947474805.1 Caulobacterales bacterium
AACGATATCAAGGCGATGCCCCTCTATCCGCCGATCTTCCAGCCGGAGCGGTTCACCCCTGGCGACTACGGCGACGAGATCGTGATGATCAGCCGGATCGAGCCGCACAAGCGCCAGGAGCTGGCTATCCTGGCCATGATCCACGTCCGCACCGGGGTGAAGCTGCGCCTCGTGGGCCGGGCCTCCAGCCCCGAGCACGGGGCCGCCATCCGCGCCCTGATCCAGGAGAACGGCCTCGAGCGGAGGGTCATCTTCGACGACGCCTGGGTGACCGAAGAGGACAAGGCCCGCTACCTCTCCGGCTGCCTCGCCACCGCCTATCTGCCCAAGGACGAGGACAGCTACGGCTATCCCTCGCTCGAGGCCGGCCACTCGGAAAAGGCGGTGATCACCACCACCGACTCGGGCGGGGTGCTGGAGCTGGTGCAGGACAGCGTCAACGGTTTCATCACCGAGCCCGCGCCGGAGGCTCTGGCCCAGGCCTTCGACATCCTGTTCCGCGACCGGCTCTCGGCCAGGAAGATGGGCAAGGCCAACCTCGAGCGCATGGCCGATATGAAGATCGGCTGGGATCACGTGATCGAGCGGCTGACCGCCCCCTACCCGGCGGCGGCCTCATGAAGGTGCTGGTGGTCAACAACGCCGTGCCCTTCATCCGGGGCGGGGCCGAGGAGCTGGCCGACCATCTGGTCCGAGAGCTCAACGCCACCCGGGGGGTCCAGGCCGAACTCGTGCGCATTCCCTTCGCCTGGGAGCCGCAGGAGCGACTGATCGAGGAGATGCTCGCGGTGCAGAGCCTGCGGGTCCACAACATCGACCTGATGATCGGGCTGAAGTGGCCCGCCTATCTGCTTCCCTGGGAGCGGAAGCGGCTGTGGCTGCTGCACCAGTTCCGCCAGGCCTACGACCTGCACACGCCGGGCGAGGGCTATCTTGGCGACCCCAGGGGGCTGGAGATCGCCCAGGCGATCCGCAATTGCGACGACGCCTGCTTCCCCGAATGCGAGCGGATCTTCACCAACTCGCCGGTGACCCAGGAGCGCCTGCGCCGCTTCAACGGGATCGTGAGCGAGAACCTCTACCCGCCCCTGAACGACGCCGAGCTGTTCGGCGGGGGCGAGGACGGCGGCTATATCTTCGCGGGCGGCCGGGTCGGCCCCGGCAAGCGCCAGCGCCTGCTGGTCGAGGCGATGGCCCTGGCGCCCCGCGACGTGCGCCTGGTGATCGCCGGGCCCCCCGACAGCGACGCCTATGTCGCGCCGCTGAAGGCCCGGATCGCCGAGCTGGGGCTGGAGGACCGGGTGACGCTGAAGCTCGGCTTTCATCCGCGCGCCGACATCGCCGCCTGGGCCAATGGCGCGCGGGCCTGCGCCTACATCCCCTATGACGAGGACAGCCTGGGCTATGTGACCATGGAGGCCTTCGCCGCCGGCAAGCCGGTGCTGACCACCACCGATTCGGGCGGGCTCCGGGAAATCGTCAGCGAGGCGACCGGCGCGGTGACCGAGCCGACGCCCGATGCCCTGGCCGAGGGTCTGGCGCGGCTGAACGATCCGGCCGTGGCCGCGACCCGGGGCGCGGCGGCGGCGGCCCTCTGGGCGGCCCGCGGCCTGACCTGGGCGCGGACGGTCGAGACCCTGCTCGGCTAGCCTCCGGCGACCAGGCCCAGGGCGTGGTCGTTGGCGCGGCGGGCCGCGACGCCGAAATTCCACTTGATCGCCTCGCAGACGAGATAGCCGACGGTCGCGGCCTTGACCGCGAGCCCCTCGTCCTCGGGCGCGACGCCGAGCGCGACCACGCCGCGGTCGCGCAGCAGGCCCGAAAAGCCCGCGGCCCGGCCGGAGGTGTCGGCGATCGCCGCCCCAGCATCATAGCCCGCCGCCCGCGCCGCCTCGGCCCCAATCAGGGTCTCATAGGCGACGGCGACGAAGGCGGGATAGTCCAGGGCGGCGTAGGCCTCTGTGAAGGCCAGACGGCCCTGGCCCAGGCCGAGTTCGGCCGCGAAGCCGATCATCTGGTTCTCGGCGCTGGCGGCGCTGGCGCCCGCCCGTTCGGCGATGGTTTCGGAGACCTCGGAGACGTCGATCCACCGGGGCGCGCGGCCGTTGAAGAAACGCAGCAGCTCGCCCACCACGGCGGTGATGATGTCGGCCCGGGCCATGACCAGGGCCAGGGCGGCCGCGTCGGTCAGGTCGCCGTCCCGGGTCCGGGCCGCCAGGGCCTCGAGCGCCGCCCGCGTCGGCGCGGTGGGCGGCGCGTCGCCGACCGCCGTATAGGCGGCGACGAGTTGGGCGTTGGTGTAGGCCATGGGGCGTCCTGAGCGCTGATCGTCGCTTCCCCTAGCACCTCGGGGCGGCGCCGGTCATGTCTGCTCGTCGGCGGCGGGCCCGTCGATCCGCGGGGCGGCGGAGCCCGCGCTGTATTCGAAGGTGATCGAGGCCTGATCGCCGTCGATGCGGTAGGCGTAGCCGCGGATCAGGGTCATGGCCGCGCCGTGCACCTGGACGGCGCGCTGAACCCGCAGCTTCAAGGCCTGCGCCTCCCGCAGCTGGTGGTCAAACAGGGCGGGCAGGGGATCGCCCTCGCCGCCGCTGGCCGAACGGCTGAGCCGGGCGCGGACGTCGGCGATGCGGGCGATGGCGGTGTCGGCCTCCAGCGAGCGGCGCACGGCCGCCTCGCGCCGGGCGGCGAGGATGGCCAGCACCGTGCCCATCAGGTCCAGCCGGGTCAGGTCCAGCGGCCCGCCGATCAGCTCGGTCAGGATCGCCTGCAGCACCCCGAGCGCCTCCTGCTCCAGCTTCGGCGGGGGCGTCTGGTCGAAGCTTCCGGTCTCGTCGTAACGGCGGCGGCGGTCGGGGTCGCCGAGCACGTCGAAGGCGCGCTGGATGCGGTCGAAGCGATCACGGTCGCCGCCGGCGTCGGGGTGGTGGCGTTTCACCCCCTCGCGATGGGCCGCCTTGATGGCGACGTCGGAGGCGGCGGCGGCGAGGCCGAGGTCGTCATAAAGGGTCATTACGAGATCCTAGGCCTAAAACAAAGGGGAGGCTGCTTTCGCGGCCTCCCCCCCCCCGGTCTTCGCAGATCCGGCTGTTAGACGATATTGAAGTCCCCCGCGTTGATCAGCGATGCGGCGTTGGCCAGAGTCAGGCCGACGAAGGTGACCATCTGCGTTTGCAGGGTCCCGTTGGCGGTCGCGTCCGCACTCGAGTCCGCGTAGGCGGATAGCTGCAGGTCTCCGCCGGTCAGCTGCCAGATCACCAGGGCTTCGGACGCGTTGTCGTTGGCACCGAAGGCCGTTTGGACCGCTGTTTGGGCGGCGGCGGCGTTCGCGTAGGTGGTTAGATCCAGGACCAGGATTTCCGTGCCCACGGCCGCGGTTATGCCGGTGCTGGCCTTGCCGAACACCTTGGTGGTGGAGGTGAGGTCGACGCGGATCGCGTCGACGCTGGTCGCGCCTGTGCCGAAGTCGAAGTCGAGGTAGCGATCCGTACCGTTGGCCGCCTGGGTGGCGCCGGTGACGACGAAGATGTCGGCGCCGCCCCCGCCGGTGAGGTTGTCGTTGTTGCCCCCGCCGGTAAGGGTGTCGACGCCCGCGCCGCCGAGGACGGTGTCGACGCCGGAACCGCCGGTGAAGGCGTTGGCGCCGTCGCCGAGGGTGATGGAGTTTGTGCCGTTGCCGACGATCACCGTGTCGGCGTCCGCGCCGCCGGTGTAGGTGTTGTTGCCGTTGCCGGCGGTGAAGCTGTTGGTCCCGGCGCCGAGGTTGACGTTGTTGGCGCCGTCGCCGAGCGTCACCGTGTCATTGCCGCCCAGCGCGGTGACGATGACGTTGGTGTTGTTGGTCCCGCCCGTGACCGTGTTGTTGCCGGCCCCCAGGGTGAGGTTGTTCGCTTTGCCGTTGTTGATGGTGATCAGGTCGTTCCCCGTGCCGCCCGTATAGGTGACCAGAGAAGCAGTCGCGGCGCTGATGTCGACGGTGTTGGTCCCGGTCGCGCTGCCCTTGACGGCGGCGTCGGCGGCCAGGGCCCCCGAGGTCCAGGTGAAGCCGCCGAGCGTGATCCCGCTGGCGTCGACCGTGGTCGCCGCCGTGTCGGTGGCGGTGAGGGTCAAGCCCGCGTTGCCGGCCACGGTGATCTTGGTGGCGACGTTGCCAAGCACGGTGACGAGGCCGTTGAAGGCGCCCGAGGGGGTGGCCTGTGTGTCAACCGTGGTGATGGCGACGGTTTCGGCGCCCGAGGCGGTGATGCCGGTCGAGGCGAAGGAAACGCCGGCCCCGGACCCGTCGGTCAGGATGACATTCAGGGTGTCGGAGCCGCCGCCGAAGTTCTCGGCGCCCACGTTGTAGGCGGTGCCTGCGCCGGTCAGGGCCAAGGTCCCGCCCGCCGTCAGCTTGCTGAGGGTCAGGCCGTTGCCGCCCGAGGTGCTGGCGTAGGTGTAGTTGCCCAGAGCCGCGAGATCGACCGTCTGGTTGGTCGCGCCGGTCAGGGTCACGCGCTCGAAGCCAGTCGCCTGGGCGGCGATGGCGGCGGCGTTGGTCGCGGCGTTGGCGGCGGTCATCACCAACACGTCGGCGGTTCCGCCGCCGCCGGTCAGGGCCTTGGTCGGGATGTCTCCGGCGATGGTGACGTTGTCGACGCCCGAGCCGCCGCTATAGGTGGCCTTGGTGGAGTTGTGGGTGATGGTCATGGCGCCCGAAGTGCCCGTGGCGTTGATCGCGGTGATCGTGCCGCCGGTGAAGGTCCCGCTCAGCCCCGCCGAGCCGCTGACCGTCACGGTGGTCAGGGCGGACATGCCGGCGCTCGAGGTCATGGACAGCACCTGGGTCCCCGCCACCGTAAGGGCGGTAACGCCCCCGAAGGTGATGTTGGCCAGGGTAGAGTTGACCCCGGTCGTGGTGACATTGAGGGTGGTGTAGATGTCGGCGTCGTCCAGGGTGCCGCCGGTCAGGCCGTTGACCGTCACGCCCAGGGTCTTGTTGACCGGGGCGGCGATGCCCGAGTTGTCGATGATGATATTGCCGCCGCCATTGGCCACCGACAGCGTGGTCAGGGCGCTGCCGGTGATGTTGAGGGTGGCATAGCCGCTGACGCTGGCGGTGGTGATGGTGTTGGCCGTGGCGGTGCCGCCGTTCACATCTGTGATCGTCACCGCGCCCGGAGCCACGCCCGCGACGCCGCCCGAGGCGGTAGCCGCCTTTGTCGCGGTGACCGTGACCGAGGTGGTAGAGGCCCCGCCGGTCACCGTGACCGCGCCGTGGGTCAGGGTGGTGTTGAAGGGGTTGGTCGCCGTCTGGGTGATGTTGACGGCGGCGCCGCCCTTGGTGGTGATCGTACCGGCCGTGCCGCCCGCGGTGGTGGTGCTGACGCTGGCGGTGATGGTCCCGGTCGG
>CANJKM010000212.1 GCA_947474805.1 Caulobacterales bacterium
CGCCTCCACCCAGGCCGGCAAGTGGGAGAAGAACCGCTTCATGGGCGTCGAGCTCTACGCCAAGACCCTGGGCCTGATCGGCGCCGGCAACATCGGCGGCATCGTCGCCGACCGCGCCAACGGCCTGAAGATGAAGGTTATCGCCTATGACCCCTTCCTGTCGGCCGAACGCGCCGTCGAGATGGGCGTCGAGAAGGTCGAGCTGGACGAACTTCTGGCCCGCGCCGACCTGATCACCCTGCACACCCCGCTGACCGACAAGACCCGCAACATCCTGTCGCGCGAGGCCCTGCAGAAGACCAAGAAGGGCGTGCTGATCGTCAACTGCGCCCGTGGCGGCCTGGTCGACGAGCAGGCCCTGCGCGACCTCCTGGACAGCGGCCACATCGGCGGCGCCGGCTTCGACGTCTTCACCGAAGAGCCCGCCAAGGCCAATCCGCTGTTCGGCTCCGACAAGGTGGTGGCCACGCCCCACCTCGGCGCCGCGACCATGGAGGCCCAGGAGAACGTCGCCCTGCAGGTCGCCGAGCAGATGTCCGACTATCTGATGACCGGGGCCGTCGCCAACGCCCTGAACAGCCCCTCGATCACCGCCGACGAGGCGCCTAAGCTGAAGCCCTTCGTCGCCCTGGCCGAAAAGCTGGGCGCCGTCTCGGGCCAGATGGTCGACGCCGACCTGACCTCGATCGAGATAACCTACATCGGCGAAGTGGCCAAGCTGAACGTGAAGCCCCTGACCGCCGCCGCCCTGGCCGGGATCATGCGTCCCATGCTGGCCGAGGTGAACATGGTCTCGGCCGCCAGCGTGGCCAAGGATCGCGGCATCAAGGTCTCGGAGATCCGCCAGGAGCTGTCGCCGGTCTATGACAGCCTGATCCGCATCACCGTCGCCTCCTCGGCCCACACCCGCACCTTCGGCGGCACGGTCATCGGCGGCGTTCCGCGCGTGGTCGAGATGAACGGCATCGACGTCGACGCCCCCCTCACCCTGTCGATGCTCTATGTCGCCAACCGCGACCGTCCGGGCTTCGTCGGGGCGCTGGGCACCGTGCTCGGCAAGGCCGGCGTCAACATCGCCACCTTCGACCTTGGCCGCAAATCGGCCGGCGGCGACTCCATCGCCCTGATGGGGGTCGATCAGCTGGTGGCCGACAGCGTCCTCGCCGAGGTCGGCGAGCTCGAGAACGTTCAGGAAGTGCGCCAGCTGCACCTCTGAACCGGGGTCGGAAGGGGGCTTTCTGGTGTTCGAACCAGGGCCCCTTTTTGTCCGGATCTAGGCGAGACCCGCGCGGATCTCCTCAAGGGTCATACCCTCGATCTCCAGCGCCTTGACCCGCGAGACCCCGCCCCGCGCCACCGCGACGCGGCCCCCGGCCACGCCCAGCGTCTTGGCGATCAGCTTTTCCAGGGCGGCGTTGGCCTTGCCCTCCACCGGCGCGGCGCGAACCCGCACCAGCAGCACCGGGCGGCCAGCCTCGTCCTCGCCCCAGCCGTCGATGCGGTCCAGGGCGGACTTGGGCGTCAGGCGGACGTGGAGCTGTGCGATCAGCCCAGCGCCGAAACCAGCGGGACGGCGATGGTCCGGTCGACCAGGATCTGCAGCGCCTGAAGCAGTAAAATCAATGCGATAGGGCTGATATCGAGCCCGCCGAGGCTCGGGATGAACTTCCGGATCGGCCGCAGCAGCGGCTCGGTCGCGGCGTCGAGCGCCCGGACGATCCGGCCCACCGTCGGATTACGCAGATTGATGACGTCGAAGGCGACCAGCCAGGAAATGATCGCGTTGACGATGACCACCAGCACGATGATCTGAATGATGGCGTGGAACAGGAACAACAGCGCGCTGCCCATCGGTGGTCTCCTAGCTTGGCAAAGGGTTTAACGCGCGCCGCCCGGCCCGACTAGCTCGCGCGGCGTCCAAAATTGGCGGGGCGTCAGGGAACCATCCCGCCGCCACGATATTGTCATCTAAACCCCGGAGCGCATCGATGTTGATCAAGCTGACGCCGGCCAGCGAGGACATGACCCTCTGGATGGTCTCCGTCCCGCGCAATGCACACGAAGCCACTCCGGTCGACTTCACCACCATCCCCAAGGAACGCCGCAGCTTCGTCGGCGACAAGGGCGGCTATTTCGACGCCGAGCCCGCCGCCGACGGCTGGGAGTTGAAGCGGCGCGTACGGCTGGTCTGAGGCCGCGCGGCCGGAACCTTCACGACTACGAAGGGTTCTTCAGCCAAGCTTTGTGGGCTTTAGGGGAATTTGATGCGGTCGAAGACCATTCTGTTGTGCGCCGCCGCGATCAGCCTCGCCGCCGGCGCGGCGGAAGCCAAGGGCTGGGTGGTGTCCCCAGGCGCCAAGGTCAATGTCATCACCCCGTATGAAGGGGCCGACCACGTGGTCTGGCGCCCCTCGCCCTCGTTCAGCGTCCGCCCCGCCAGCCGGCCCTATCGGTTCACACCCTCGGACGGCGGCACCACCTTCGCCCTCATCGACACCGACCACTTCAGCTTCGGGCCGATGGCGCGCTTCCAGTACAAGCGGAAGGCCGACGATCAGCTGACCGGCCTTCGCGAAATCAAATACGCGGTCGAGCCCGGCGCCTTCATCGACATCTGGCCGACCTATTGGCTCCGCCTCCGCGCCGAGGCGCGCCATGGTTTTCGGGGGCACAAGGGCCTGGTGGGCGACCTCGGGGCAGATATCGTGATCAATCGCGGCAAATGGAGCGGCTCGGTCGGCCCCCGCGTGGGCTACGGCGACACCAAGTACCTCGACACCTATTTCGGGGTGACGCCGTTGGAAGCCGCTCGAAGCCCACTGATCACCCGCACCTACACCCCCAAGGGCGGCATCCGCTACACAGGCGTCACCGTCGCCGGCTCCTACAACCTGGACCGCAACTGGCGAGCCCGTTTCGACCTCGGCTACAAACACCTCAACGACCGGGCCGGTCTCAGCCCGGTCGTCCAGGTGGCCGGTTCCCGCGACCAGTACCAGGGCAGCTTCGGCGTCAGCCGCAGCTTCAGCCTCGGGCTCTAGCCCGGCTTCTTGAACTTGAGGATGAACTGGCTGGTGTCGTCGTGCAGCGTACCCGACCCGACCACGAGCGGGTCGTTGGGACGCAGCAGGGCGTCGCTCTCCCCCGCCGAGATGAAGCCCGCCGCCATCACCTGACGGGCCACCACCATCGGATCGATCCTGTGGAAGGCGCGCGGGGCGTTGTTGTCGCCTTCGCGGGCGCGGTGATCGAGCACGATATAGATCCCGCCCGGCTTGAGCGCGTCATAGACCGCCTTATTGATCGCCAGCATGTCGTTGGCCGGGTTGCCCGCCAGGTCGTGATAGTTCTGCGAGGTCCAGACCAGGTCGACGGGCTCGGGCAGTTTCATGGTCGCGTACTGCACCTGCACCGGCGTGACATTGTCGTAGCCCGGCAAGGCGAAGGCCGGCCGGCCTTGGGCCGGGGGCGTCGTCACCGCGTAGACCTTGCCGGCGGGCCCGACCGCCTTGGAGAAGATGCGGGTGAAATAGCCGCCGCCCGGCAGCATCTCGGCGATCTTCGCGCCCGGCTTCACCTCGGCGTACACCAACATCTCGCCCGGCAGACGATAGACGTCGCGCGCCTTGTCTGCGGCGGGGCGGCCCGCGTCGGCCACGGCGGCGGCGATGAAGGCCGGCGGTGGCGCGAGCGCCAGGGCGGCGCCCGCGCTGGCGAGCAGGGTGAAGGCGCCGGCCAGAGCGGCGGCGGTGCGAAGCTTCATGATGGTACGTCTCCCAGGACTTGTGCGTCGGCCCACGCCTGTCCGCCCCGCGGAGGCGGCGAGAGGCTTATATGCATAGTGGAATATGCCGCCGCCTTCGCGGTCAAGCGCTTACACCACCGCCCTGTTCGAAGGGCGGTGGTGGAGCCGAGGGGAGTCGAACCCCTGACCTCGTCATTGCGAACGACGCGCTCTACCAACTGAGCTACGGCCCCTTGCCACGGCCGGGGCCGCTGCGGGAGGCGGCACATAAAAGCCGCCGCCCATGGGTGTCAAGGCGAGCTGACTACTCGGCCGCCACTGGTTCGCCGATACGCCGCCGGAGAGCCGCCTTGCGCAGCTCCCGGCTGGCCCAGACGATCACCCCCGTCACCCCCAGCAAGGCCGGGATCAGACCGCCCAGGGTGATGACGATCCGCCAGAGCATCGGGAAGCCGACACCGTCGTGGAAGCGGCGGTTGAGACGCACCGTCAGGTCGCCGGCCGGCTGGGCCTTGGGCGGCGGCGCGCGCTCTGCGACGCCGGTCTCATCCTCGACCGTGATCTGGGCGCGCGGCCCGGAGGCAGGGGCGATCTCAAGCCTCCATATCGGCTGGGCGCGGGTCGGCAGGGCGAGGCCGAGCAGCTGGCCGGCCTGGACCCCCTGCGCCTTGGCCGCCGCCTCGTCGGCCTGGAGCCGGGGTTTGGCCAGAGGGCGGGCCGGACCGCGCGGCGGACCATTGCGCGGCGCCTGCGGGCTCAGGGGCTGGAAGGCCCCGACGATGGCGCGGGTGGTCTGAGGGAAGGAGATCAACGCCCCGGTCAGTGACAACACCGCCAGCGGGATGGCGATCCAGAAGCCGGTCAGATAGTGCAGGTTCAAAAGGGTGGACGGGTCGCGACGCCAACGGAAGGCGTGCCGCAACTTGCCGTTCCTGGGCCACCACAGCCAGATGCCGGTCAGGCAGGAGGCCAGCAGCGCCCAGCCGAGCCAGCCGACGATCTTGCGGCCAAGGCCGCCGCCGACGAACAGGTGGCCGTGCAGGTCGTGCATGAAGATCATCACCCCCGCGCGCGGATCGCCGACCTCCAGCACTCGGGCGGAGCCGGGGTCGATCCAGGCGGTCAGATTGCCGGCCGGGCGCGGCGGCGGACCGGCGCGGTCACGGCCCTGACGGCGGCCTTCACTCCGATCCGGAGCGCCGATCGGGCCCGTGACCATCACCGGATCGCCGGGTTCGCTCGGCAGTCGCAGGGTCGCGGCCTGAGCGCGCTCGCCGAAAGCGGTCTGGGCCGCCGTGAGATAGGCGCCCGGCGCCAGCCGCGCGGCCGGATCGATCACGGCGTAACGGGCCGGGTGCAGCAGTCTTTCGAAGTCCTCGCGCCAGACGAGGTAGCTGCCTGACAGGCAGACCGGGATCAGCACGAGCGAAAGCCCCACACCCACCCACAGGTGGAGCTGGAACCAGAACCAGCGCAGGCGGCCCATGGTGGAACGGTTCATGACAATCGGCATCCGCAACAATATCGCTCAGGCCTATATGAGAACGCTTCTCATAGGCAATAGCAAATAACCCTGGAACGCTGACGGGGCCGGGGCGTTTGCCATGGGGTCGGCGCCGCGCGGCGCCC